>CAZGCW010000307.1:1982-3861 GCA_964524295.1 uncultured Pseudomonadales bacterium | reverse complement strand
GACTCCGTCTCTCACAGCCATGAGCGTTATTTGGGTTTCTGCAATGATCACTTTAACCACTGCAGCAAATGTAACGGCAATTTCAAATGGCACGTGTTTGATTTTGGATTATCGAGCCGGTCCAACCCGTCAGCATCCTGACCGGTCTATCAGGCAATCGTGGCAACCTGGCCGGACCCGAATCAGGTTATTCGGATAATACCTCGATGGCCACTAAAGCCGCTGCGACCGGATACCCCAGTGCCATCGTCGCGGGGCTATAACTAGAAATGGAGACAATCATTGCCGCCGCATCTATGAGTTCCAGTCCACCGCTCACCTGCTCAATTTCCTCGGAAGTTAATTCTCTCACTCGACACTCCTTGATTCACTCATTAGGACATACAACTTGCCAAAGAAAAGAAATAGCCAACAGGTGACTAATCTGATTTAGCCGTGCGTAAACGCTTGAATGACAGCCCTTAACCGTCAATTACGACGGCAACACGCGCATGAGATTATCTGGTAGGCTTGATAAGCTCTACTGATATTCAGGTTATAACCTGAGTTTATTCAAGGCCAGAAACGTGGGAAACGAGGAAGCGTATGAAACAATCTGATCGAGAACTCTCTGATCCCGCAGAACTAGGCGTCGATTCTACTAAGATAACGATCCTAAAAGACCGAGTGCAGCAGGATATTGATTCCGGGCTATTGCCTTCGGCCCAATTTGCGATCGCGCGGCGCGGTAAGTTAATCGCATTCGAAACTCTGGGCGCAGGCACCTCGAACTCCCTGTATTGCGTTTTTTCGTCGACCAAAGCGATCACGTCAGCATTAGCGTGGTTGCTCCTGCAAGACGGTAAACTCGATATGTCCAGTCTGGTTTCAGATTATTTGCCTGAATTCGGTGAACTTGGCAAACAAGCGATCACCATTGAACAACTGTTCACGCACACTGCCGGGTTCCCGCACGCGCCCTTTCAACCCTCAGATTGGCTGGACCAGGGTAAAAGGCAGCAGCGCTTCCGGTCCTGGCGACTGAACTGGCAGCCTGGAAGTCGTTTTGAATATCATCCGACCTCTTCTATGTGGGTCATCGCTGCCATTATCGAGGCTATTAGTGGTGAACCGTTTGATCAACAGATACGCACTCGTATTGCTGAGCCGCTGTCTCTGGAGGACCTCTATCTAGGGTGCCCAACCAGCCAGCACCATCGAATCGAACAAATAAACCATGTTGGTGAGGCCATGACAGCGGCTGATTTTGCAGCGCTGAAGCTGCCCCAACCACCCGTAACAGAAGTCACTGAAGATGCACTCACTCGGTTCAATGATTCCAGTATCAGAGAAATTCCCATTCCAGGTGGAGGCGGTATCATGTCTGCCGCAGATCTGGCTCTTTTCTACCAGGGCCTCATCGGCTTTCATGGCGACTCAGCGCGATGGCAAGATGTTCCCTGGCAGCCTGACACGATCCAACAGGCCACTCAAATAAGAACCCAGGACCTTCTCGATCCCTATACCGGCGTGCCGGTTCTTAGGGGTTTGGGGGTAGTGATAGCCGGGGCGACCCAGCCAAACTTAAGAGGATTTGGTCATTACAATTCGGCAACAAGCTTCGGACATGGCGGCGCCGGTGGTCAGATAGCCTGGGTCGACCCAGAAACTGAGCTAAGCTTTGCCTACTGCACGAATGGCCATGACAGGAATCCGATACGCCAAGGGCGTCGTGGTGTCAGTCTATCCAATCGTGCTGCAGTCTGCGTCGCTAGCAGCAATTAGGTTAATGCGTGCCTTCTCCAGCAGACTAGGTAGCCAATTCGTGGCCCTGGTGGTGTAAAGAGCCTCGTAAAGCCCAGTATAAACTCGGCAATAATCAGGTAAAACTAACTAAAAC
>CAZGCW010000307.1:0-1882 GCA_964524295.1 uncultured Pseudomonadales bacterium | reverse complement strand
AAAACTAACTAAAACTAGGTAAAAACTAGGTAAAACCGAACTAAAAACTAAGTAAAAGCGGCCAACCAGGCAAGCAAGTCCAAAACAACGATACCGGTGAGCCTCAATACGCAGGGGCATAGCAAGGGCATACAGCAAGTTGGCTCAGGGCCCAACCAAGACAACACTGTCCTTATCGAACCAGTCCATGGTCAACCCCTCAACTCAGTCCACCAGACCGGTAAAACTGATGCGCACACCAAACAGATCTATCGCTTTGCCATCCCAGGAAAACATTTCTGATTCGAGTATTTTCTGCAGCCGAGTAGTATCAATCACGGCTAACTCAATACCCACAAGCCCTTCACGTCCATCCGCTCCGGGTTCTACAAATTGAACCTCAGCACCATCCGCCATGGTCATACTGGCACAGCCTGCGATGCGGGTGTCCAGCTCGGCACCTAACACCGTAGCCCACCTGTTAGCAACTTCCAGGGAGCGCCGGACTGAAATCTGACATCCGGTAATGTCACCCGTAGACTTCGCGGTTCTTTCCTGCCATTGACTACCTGCCCAGACCCACTCTTCGGCTGGGATCATTTCATCAAATGACACCAGTACCCCACCGATGTCTTTAGGATGAATATGAAAGGCTTTCACTTCCTTACGATCCACCTCCCAGATCTTTCTCAAGCCCATTTGTTCGACTCGGCTATTGACTGGCAAAAGATCGTCTACCTGAAACAAGGCCATGTAACCGCAATCTCCCTGCATCCGGGTCAGCATACGACTCACTGCTGTGTTTTCCTCAAATGGAGAGACCAGCTCAAGAAAACTAGTGCCTGTGGCCACGACGCTGTTATTCAGTCCAAACTCCCCAACCCCGGGGTCTGCAAAGTCTGCCTCAGTCCCTAGCAGAGTCATTAATTGCTGTCTTGATACTGCCAGATCTTCAGTAGCGAAAGCGAGCTGCCTAATACGCATTTTTTAGTCCCTCTATTGACAAAATTGATTATACTGTGCTGCGTACCGGTGTGTTAACACCCCCCCAATCGGCCTATCAGGAATATCGCAATGAACAGTATTTTAAGCCTGTTACTACTCACCCTTGCAACGATACAGGCAGCCTCAGCCGCAACTGAGGACTTACAACAGAATTTCTCTGATCGTCTACAAGCCGTGCTCAACCATGATCGTCGAAGCGCTGCCGATAAAGCTCGAGACGGTAATAGAAAACCTGCCCAAACTCTTGAATTTTTTGGGGTAAAACCTGGCATGTCAGTGCTTGAAATAATGCCTGGTGGTGGCTGGTATACAAAAATATTAGGCCCAATACTCGAACCAGAAGGAACGTTATATCTGTCCATCGGAGCCGAGAGAATCGCTGAAACGCTAGCAGATGAACCCGGCTTCAGTTCTACCGAGCTAATTCCCTTTGATCGCAGCAATTTTGTTAGATCTACTGACTCCAGACAATATGAGTTGCCAGAATTCAGTTTTGGCGTCAAAAAGATTGACCTGGTTCTAACCTTTCGAAATCAGCACAACCTTACCGAACCAGGACGTCGACATCTTAACCAAGCTGTCTTTGAGGCGCTCAAGAAAGGCGGCCACTACGGTATCATCGATCATACCCGACGACACATGCAAGACGATTCATCAGAGAACTGGCGAAGGCTGGATCCTGTGCTGGTTATTAAAGAGGTTCAAGAGGCCGGTTTTGAATTAGTCGACTACAGTCAGCTACACTATCGACTCGATGACGAATTAAGATATGAAGTGGGTCGAAAGTCAGTGACCGGGAATACCGACCGGTTTACGTTACTATTCCGTAAGCCCTGAAGGCTGACTGGCTAAACACTCATTTCAAACCCCATCCCGGCAATAGATTTACCGGGATGCG
>CAZGCW010000306.1:962-3896 GCA_964524295.1 uncultured Pseudomonadales bacterium | reverse complement strand
ATGAATCCAACTGGTGGAAATGTCGTGCTCGGTTTGCAGGCGTTCAATACACACGGTACTAAAATAACACCAGGGTCAGATGTAGTCGCTGAAAACCTCAATATGAATCGGGTCCATGGGTTTACCTGTCAGATAAAATGAAACAAACAAGATTAAATTACCACAGCATGGCAAAGGGTTCACCTGTGGTTCTTGGATGCTGGACGGTATCGCTTTAGACCGGTCGACCTGGTTGTTTTAGTCTGTTTCTCCGGGAGCTAGGCTTGTGCTAATTCCGACAATAGCATCGGTTTGATTAGATGATCGATTTCCCGGACCTGTCAGTGGGTCGCCTATATTACCTGTTGGATTGGTATTTCAATGTTATGATAGAGCGCTAAGGCAGGCTGCTCCGGGTGAGCGTCAGTCAATGGTTCAACCGGATCAATATCGGCCTTGAGCTTAGACGGGCTGATGTAGATTTTATGCGTTCAACAGGATGCCTGGCGTTGTTATCGGTTTAGCCGCTCTAACATCGTTGTTATAGGCCCAGTAACGCGGGCGTTTTTGTCGTGGCTTCCAACAGAGCAAAAATCGGGTGAGCAGGCTAAAACGCGACGTTGACCGGGATGGTTGATCGAGATTAAAGAATCACGGTGGCGGACCATGGGGTCGACCGAACAACAAGGTAACTCAAGGACGTTATGTTTTTATACAATGCCTGGTATATAGCCGCTTGGGCGAGCGAGGTTGAACGAGCGCTAGTGCATAGGACCGTGCTTGAGAAGCCCATGGTACTTTACCGCAAACACGATGGGTCAGCAGTGGCGCTTGAGGATGCCTGCCCGCATCGAAAATTACCCTTGTCAATGGGGACACTGAAAGGTGATTTGATTCAATGTGGCTACCACGGTCTGGAATTTGACTGCAGTGGTCAATGCGTAAACGTCCCTGGCCAAGACAGAATTTCACCCGATGCCAGGGTGAAAAGCTACCCGGTGGTCGAACGATGGAACCTGTTATGGGTTTGGATGGGCGAAACAGGGGCTGAAGATGCCGGCGATATTATTGATATACCGCACTATACGGACCCCAGTTGGGGCATTAACCGAGGCCCAGCGATGTCCATCGATTGTGATTATCGATACATGACTGACAACCTGGTGGATCCCTCACATGTCAGTTATGTGCACAAATCCTCTCTTGGTAATGCAGATACCGTTGGCATCCCGGTCAGCACCGAAGAGCAGGGCAATTCTGTGATTGTCAGTCGCTGGATCAAAAATGCCCTAGTGGCGCCTTTTTTTCAGCCTTACATGAAGTTTTCAGGTAAAGTCGACCGCTTGCAGCATTATGAGGTTCGTCTGCCTTCATCTGCTGTAATCAAAGATGTGATTGCACCGGTAGGCAGTGGTGCGCCCGAGGGCAACATTCACCCGGATTCATTTCTGCTTGATTCTTATAATTTTGTTACTCCGGTCAGTGCAGACCATTGTCGATATTACTGGTTTCAAATGCGTAATTTTGATGCCGAGGATGCGGCTGTCAGTAGCCGACTGACTGAAGACTTCATCGCTGCCTTTAATGAAGATGTCATCGTGCTTGAGGCTGTGCATAAGGGCATCAAGAATACCCGCACTGAGCTCGTTCACCTGCAGATTGATTCCGGCAGTGCCAGGCTGAGACGGCTGTTGGACAAGATGATGACTCAAGAGCAGTCGAAAGGAGTCGAGCAGCAGTGACCGAGGCAATGGTATTACAAACTCAGCGGCCGAGTTTTAGTCATGCTCTGGTCTGTTTTTCCGGCGTAATGATGATTCTTGCGGCCGGATTTCAGTTTTTGCAGATAAACAGTCACAGTTTGCTGTTTGTCTGTGTGCTCTGGGTGTGTTGCAACGCTTATCTGCTCCGGGCTGATTTTGCCACTATTAAGGCCGCGATGACCTCGGGCCTGGAACGTGGCATGAGTATCATCTATATTTTTATATTAATTGGTGTGCTGGTAGCGGCTTTTATTGAAAGTGGCACCATCGCATCGATCGTTTACTATGCTTTTGATATGGTTCACCCGGCATTATTTCTGCCCGCGGGACTGCTGCTGTGCAGCTTCATGTCAGTCGCGACGGGAACCTCGTGGGGTACGGTGGGCACGGTGGGTCTCATTTTAATGGGCATCGGTTCCGCTCTGCAGATCCCGCTGCCTCTGATTGCTGGCATGGTCATTTCCGGCGCTATTTTTGGTGACAAGATGTCACCGGTATCGGACACAACTAATCTGGCTGCGACCTGTGCCGGCGCAGACCTGTATGGTCATATCAGGGCCATGCTGTATACCACCCTACCCAGTTACTTGATCTGCATGGCGTTATTTACCTGGGCTGGACTGGAATATAGCCAGGGACAATTGTCCGCGGCAGAAATCAGTCAATTCAAAAATGGCTTGTCGGAGATCTTTGTCATCTCTCCATGGACATTTTTACCGTTGCTGGTGCTGCTTGCCCTGAGTATCCGGGGTATTGCACCCGAACCTTGCATGGTTGCCAGTATCGTCGTCGCAGCCATTCTGGCGATGCTGCTGCAGGGGCGTGATTTCGGTGATCTAATGGCCAGCCTGCAGAGTGGCTTTGTGATCAACAGTGGCCAAGCGAATATTGACACCCTGTTAAACAAAGGCGGTATCCAGAGTATGATGTGGACGTTGTCGCTATCTCTGCTGGCCTTCGCCCTGGGTGGGTTGATGCATGCTTTTGATTTTCTGACCGTCCTGTTGCGGGGTATATTGAGTCGCATCCAGGCCGCCGCGACGCTGATGGCCACCACGATTGTTGCCTGTTTTGTTGGAAATATGACGCTGGGAGACTCGTACCTGTCGATCATTATGGGGTGCCAGGTATTCAAGGAAAAATACCAGCAGCAGGGCCTACAGAGTCGATTATTGTCTCGGTGTGTTGAGGA
>CAZGCW010000306.1:0-952 GCA_964524295.1 uncultured Pseudomonadales bacterium | reverse complement strand
GGTACTCTGACGACTTCCCTGGTTCCCTGGTCGCCTTCTGCTGCATTCTATTACTCTATTCTTGGTGTCACTGCTTGGGAGTATGCTCCGTTTGTATTGCTGGCATGGGTCAATCCGGTGGTTTCAATTGTCCTGGCCTATTTAGGGCTGGGTGTCCTGAGGCTGCCCAATCAAGGAGTGAAACCATGACGCTGATTACGCTAAATCCTTATTTAGTTCGGCTTAAGGCTTTTTTTTTGGTGCCTGCCTGGAAGATAATACGGGTTGTTTCTCCGGCCGGTTTGATCGGCACTGACCCGAGTCCGGTCCGATGGGCGTGTTAAATGAGTAAACCACTGTGGCAACCCAGTCTTGAACACATTAAGACGACCCAGTTATATCGTTTTACTCAGGAAGTGAGGGCTGAGACCGGCCTGGTGCTGGAAAATTACCAACAGCTACATCAGTGGTCGGTTGAGAATCCAGCGCTTTTCTGGTCCAAACTTTGGCAGTTCACGGGTGTCCGTAGTTCAGTACCCTGCCAACACGTTTTGCAGCCTTCAGATCGGTTCCAGGACGCGACCTGGTTTGATGGCGCGCGCCTGAACTTTGCGGAAAACCTGCTGCAGAATCGGAGCAATAAAACAGCCTTAATCAGTCGCCTTGAAAATGGCCAACGGCGTACGCTGAGTTTTCGTCAGCTTTATAAGCAGGTCGCTCAAGTGTCAGCAGAACTGCGGCGCGCCGGGGTCGTCCCGGGAGACCGTGTTGCTGGATTCATGCCTAATGTCAATGAAACGGTGGTTGCCATGTTGGCTGCAACCAGTATCGGTGCTATCTGGTCATCCTGTTCGCCGGATTTTGGTATTGATGGGGTGATGGATCGGTTTGGGCAAATCCAGCCGAAGGTTCTTTTTTGTTCAGATGGCTATTTTTATAACGTCTTGGAATTCTAGAATTGTTGTAAAGTTGT
>CAZGCW010000305.1:0-3952 GCA_964524295.1 uncultured Pseudomonadales bacterium | reverse complement strand
CAGGTTACGCTCACCAAAGCGTATTATCTGGCGACCAAGGAAGTGACTAATCATCAATACAAACAATTTTCCCCAGGTCATGATCCTGGCTTTTTTGGACGATCCCTACTCGGAGAAGATGATAGACCCGTGGTCAACGTATCCTGGACTGATGTTGTACGCTACTGCAATTGGCTGAGTCTCAAAGACGGCTTGCCTGTGGCTTATGAAATGACAGGAGAGGAATGGAAACTGATAAATCCAACGACAACCGGCTACCGTTTGCCTACCGAAGCCGAATGGGCCTATGCCAGCCGCTTCGCCCTGGGCCAGTTGCCAAGCCGCTTCCCCTGGGGAGACAGTCTACCTCCTCCAGAAAATTTCGGTAATTTTGCTGACGAGAGCGCCACAGGTATGGTTCCCTATCTCATTAAAGGGTATAACGATTCATTTAGGGGGCCGGCACCTTCTGGAACATTCCCGGCGAATACACTCGGCTTATTTGATCTTGCAGGTAATGTTTCAGAATGGGTTAATGACCGGTACAGCGTTGAACTTCCCAAGGGCCCCGAGTTAGACAGACGAGGACCCGAATCAGGAGATTATTTTGTGATCAGAGGATCGTATTTTTCCCAGGGTCGATTCAGCGAACTTCGCTGGACCTATCGTGATTATGGTGCCGACCCCAGACAAGATGTGGGCTTCAGAATAGCAAGGGATGTGGCTGAATGATAAAAGCTGCGCTGATATTGGCTTTCATCCTAACCAGCCTATTTTCGCCGCTGGCAAAGACGACTGAGATGCCCCCAATACCGGCAGCCCTAGACTCAGACGATCCTCAGGAGACCATCCCAGCTTCGCCTGAGACAGCCACTGAAAAAGACAATCTGAATCAGATTGAATCGGCCAAAGACGAACCTGAAATACCCAAAGCCAATGAATTAAGGACGCGGGACCTGGGAGACGCATTCAAAATATTCAAGCCAAGCGAGGCGATCAGTGCTGACAACGCTGTGCCTTTCCCAATCGATATATAGAGTAACCAGTCAGGAATCCGCCTTTATGAAAAAGCAATTACCACTTGAGTTCTTATACCAGATATTTTCTCTGATTATTGCCGTCCTGATTGTCCATGCAATTTATGTTTCGATTGTACGCCCCAACGCAAGCGCTATACTCGAACAACAGGCTCAACTCATCAACGAAAACCCAGACTATGTCCCGGAGAGAAACAGCTATGTGATTGTTCAGGATATGGAACAGGAAGCCTGCTTTATCCTGATGCTCTGGGTTATCTCACTAATGAGTCTTAAAGCGGTTCAAGTAGTACGAGAAAAACGCATGATGAATCTGGAATTAATCCCTAGGAGCCAGGGTACCAGTATTCTGCCTCAGGACAGCCGAGAATATGCTCGGCCCATCGAAGCACTCAACCAACAGGAACAGGCGCTACTGCTGCCTAGAACGCTGTTAATTGCGCTACATCGGTTTCGCTCCACCGCCAATATTCAGGACGTATCCAGTGCTGTTCGGTCAATCTGTGAATCCGAATCAGAAAGGCTGGACTCTGAACTCTCCATGGTTCGCTATATTGCTTGGGCCATCCCATCGATCGGCTTCCTCGGCACCGTAAGAGGTATTGGTCAGGCCCTTGGTCAGGCACATCAAGCCGTGCAAGGAGATATCGCAGGCGTAACGCAAAGCCTGGGCGTCGCTTTCAACTCTACTTTTGTCGCCTTGCTGATCAGTATTCTAATCATGTTCTTAATGCATCAATTACAACTAGCCCAAGAGCGTTCGGTGCTTGAAGCTGAAAACTACTGTGATGAGCGACTCATTCGATATCTGCAAGTTTAAGGGAAGAGTATGAGCCTGGCTTTAATTGAATTAAACGATGCGGAAATTAACGTTTCTATAGAAGGAGACTTGATCAGTTGTCATCCGGGCACTGCCATTCTCCAACCGCAAAAACTACTGATAGGGCGACAGGCACATGCGCAGGCCCGTCTGCAACCCCGACTTCGTAACAATCGATTCTGGGACCAACTGTCCACCGAGCCCATACCAGAGGCGACCGATTTGGTGCGACACAATGCTGACCTTGCCTTCAAACAACTAGAGGCCTTGTGGGATGAAGTACGCGCTCATGCAGAGGGGATCATCATCGCCGTGCCGTCGACGTTTTCCAAGCAGGATCTCGGCTTAATTCTTGGGATGTGCCAGGCAGGAAAAATCCCAGTACGGAGTATGGTAGACCTGGCCGTACTAACGGCCAGTTCTACGGCGGTAAACCGACCGGCTTTTTATCTAGACATTTCCTTACATCAAACGGTACTCACTGAAATCAAGTCAGGCGTTGCGGTCACTCGAGGGGAGTCACATGTTCTCAGTGACACAGGACTATTTCGAATCACTGAGCGTTGCGCAAACAGCCTTGCTGACCAATTTATTCAGACAAACCGGTTCGACCCTCTACATGAAGCCCATACAGAACAAGCATTATTTGATCAATTAGACGACTGGCTAACCGATCCTGGCAGGGCCAATGAACACCGCATCGATGTCAACCTGGAACAGACCAGTTATGCCTGTACAGCGACTCTGGAACAACTCACCGCCGCCTGCAGTGACCTTTACCCGACCTTAATTCAAGGTATTCGAACCGCCAGCCCAGGCAAGAACCAAATACTCGTTAGTCATCGTTTGCTCAAAGTCCCCGGACTGGAAACCTCCCTCGCTCTCCTTCCAGACACTGAAATTGTCTACCTCGATGCAGCAGCAACCCGATCGCGTTTTGCGACCATAGAAAAGGACCTTTTCAGCGAGCTGAATAAGGTGACTTTAATAACCACTCTACCGGCTCAGAGTCTCGCGGCCCAACAAGAAAACAACTCCGGTTCACTACCAGAAAATCGCCCAATAGAAGAAGCAACCCATATGCTATCTGGACACATCGCGTATTCGCTTACCGATGCTTTGCTAGAAATCCAGGCGCTTCTGGGAAACTCCATTAAACTGGATATCACAGCACAGGGAGTTTTGGGTCTAACGCCAATCGCTGATACAACAACACGAGTCAACAGCCAACCTTTGATCACCGCCAGAGCTTTGCACTGCGGCGATGTTATCGAATCAAATGGGCAGTCTTTTACCGTTATTTCGGTGCTATAGATAACATGGCTAAGCGTCGAGAATTCAACGTCTTCAGCCTGGCATTCCTGGACATCATGTCGTGTGGGTTTGGTGCCGTCATTCTCATTTATATCATCATTAACCACGGCTCGGAGAGCACCTCGCAAGAACTCAACGTTACGCTATTGGCGCAGGTTAATGAAATTGAGGAGCGAGTGAAAAACGAACAGGAAGATCTGGTAATCCTGCGTAATACACTGGCAGACGTGGATGAAACCAGGATAACCACTGCCGCGGATATCAAAGAGTTGCTTGATGCTATTCGCGAACTAGAGACGATGATAGCTCAGACATCCGAGGATCAATCAACCAGCAATGAAAGCATTGAAGCGCTTAAAAAGGAGCTTAAAAGATTGGATCAGGAAGCAATGAACCTGAAAGGGAGTGTTGCAGACAGCCAACAGGCAGGTAGCGCCTTGAGGTCCGTTGTCGGTCAGGGTGATCGACAATATCTGACCGGATTGAAAATCGGCGGTAAACACATTTTAATCCTGCTGGATGCATCAGCCAGTATGTTGGATGAAACCATTGTCAATATCATCCGTCGCCGAAACCTGCCGACCCAGCAGCAACTAGCCTCCGCTAAATGGCAACGTGCGATTCGCACCGTAGAGTGGATTACCGCAAATATGCCTGAAGACGCTCAATTCCAAATCATGACGTTTAATACCGAAGCTAACCCCGCCCTGCCTGATAGTGAGGCAACCTGGTTGACCGCAAATAATCCCGAGCTTCTCAATGGCAGTATCGACAGTCTCAAGTCAGTCATACCCTCTGGCGG
>CAZGCW010000304.1:3039-3973 GCA_964524295.1 uncultured Pseudomonadales bacterium | reverse complement strand
CCTTGTTGTTTCAGTAACTGCTTTTCCGCTTCCACAACGGCCTGCATCACAGGACCCTGGCCTGTCTGATCCCTGAATACGCCAATACCCAGGTCTATTTTGTCTTCTGCGTGATCGTTACCAAGTCGTTTGAACAGAGCTTCAATGGGATCGTCTTCATATTTTGTTAGGTTATTAAACATAAGAAAGCTGGGTCCCTATCTGGATAATTCGATGTATGAACGTAGTCAGTTGTGAACATCAGGCCCTTAATAAAAGGCGAGCGATCCAATTAAACCCAAGGATGATATAGCACTACAGCAGCAGGACCAAGACCAAAATTTCTTAATCAATCTGATACCTGCAGATCTTGATCGACTCAGATCTACACAGTCCAAGTCAGCGGCAGGGGGAGTGAATGCGACCACTCATCAACACAAACACTGCCATCTCCTGTCTTCGGCGACAGGACAACACCATCCCCTGAATTCATTCCAGCGTGCGCTGTATCTCCTCATAAAGTGATTTAGGGATATTGACACCCTCACGCTGTGTAATTTCTCGTGCTGCAAGGCGACGATCACCGGGAAGTCGAGTGCCATCCTGTTTAAGCACTTCCTGAAACAAGGTCTCACCATGAGCAATGATCTGCGTTGCATTTCCGAAACGAGCCGGATCGATCGCAATCATCAATTCTCCCCCTTTCGGCGGCCCAGCGAGACCCGCATCATCCGCTTCCGCCTCAAAACTCAAAAATTCTCCAATGAGAGGGCCTGCGAGAAGCTCCACCATCATCGCCAGGGAAGCACCTTTATAACCACCAAATCCCAGTTGTGCACCTTTAAGAACAATGTTTGGATCGGTGGTGGACTCCCCATTAGGACCCATACCCGCAGTCACCGGCACACGACGACCATCCCGGGCGGCTATCTGAATCTCACCTCGTGCAATCGCC
>CAZGCW010000304.1:0-3029 GCA_964524295.1 uncultured Pseudomonadales bacterium | reverse complement strand
CTTGATCAAAGACCATCGGCGAATCATTCGCGCGCGGCCATGAAAAACCCATCGGATTTGTCACAAACAGGGCTATCAAGCCCCCAGCCGGAGCAACATAGGGATAAGAAGCGGTAACCGCAATCCCACACAACCCATCTTCAGCCAATGCTTCTACTTCTGGCCACATCGCGGCTATATGAAACATGTTCGTCAATGCTAGCACGGCAATTCCATTCTCACGGGCACAGTCGACCAATGGTTTATGGGCCACCTGCTGTGCCAATGGCGCAAATCCATTATCACCATCAACCCGGACCACGGAGGGCGCCAATTTTTTGACTTGGGGACTCGCACACCCATTAACCCTCGAAGATTTAACACCCTCCACGTACCACGGTAACCGGAACAATCCGTGTGCATGGCACCTATCGCCCTCTGCCTGCGTCATACGATGAGCGGCTGCCGCCGCATTCTCTTCATTGCAACCATTGTGTAACAGACAGGAAAAGACTAAATCATAGGCCTGCTTTAAAGTCATATTGATGTCAGACATAGCGCTCCTTACTAGGGTTAAGAGTAACGTCTGAATCCGGTCGGGTTCAAACCAACGCCTGACACTAGATTCATCATTACCTCTGGGATGATTTAATCCAATCCGGGAATATCAAGTGACTATAACAATTAGAATCATATAATGTACTGAGCCATCTCAACCCGAGTTCATCACATGTCTGAACAAACAGAAATTCCGCAACAGACGACAGCGACTGACAAAATTCGAGCACAGCGAAAACGCGAATGTGCTCTGGGTTATCGATTATTTGCGGCCCTGAAATGGGGCGACCTGGGCGATGGCCATATCAGTGCCAGGGACCCGGTTCACACCGACTGCTTCTGGATGTTGCCGTACGGAGCTGCCTATCAATGTGCTACGGAATCGGACCTGATATTGGTTTCAGACAAGGGCACCACCATTGAAGGTGATGGTGCTGTGAATATGGCAGGCTATTATATTCACCATCCTATCCTTGCTGCTCGTCCGGATTTAGTCAGTGCGGTACACGTTCATACTGGCTGGGGCACGCCGTTTTCTTCAGAGGTTCGACCCATTGAACCTATCTCTCAGGAAGCCTGCATTTTCTTTGAAGATCACGCTCTATTCGACGATGATGAAGTACAAATTCAAAGTGTTGACGCTGGCATGCGCATCGCCGATAAACTGGCCAAGAACCGGGCCATCATTCTCCGTAACCATGGCCTGCTTACCGCTGGCGACAGTGTGGCTGAAGCAGTCGGCATTTTTGTATTGATGGAACGAGTTACTGAGGTACATATGAAGGTGACCAACCCAAAACCTATTTCTGCCAGTGCAGCGCGATTCGCCAAGCAAGATCTGGTAAAAAATGGTGCCGGCCGTATTGCTTTCGCTTCTCTCCTGAAAAGACACATCCACGGCGATACTTAGTTGACACCGAAGTCGGGTATGACCGCAAAATTTCTAACCCGCAGAGCACAACTCACATGAAACAGTCCTCATGGACGACACCAGTCGCACCTCTGCCAACACCAAGGGGGTCATCAGCATGGCTGTAATATGTGGCCATCTACCTCAACATAAACAGCACCTTCTCTAATCCGCTTTTACCTTGGTTTCCAGGTCATTATCAGCACAGCGCCCTGGCAGAATAATCCGTGTCCGAAGTTCACCATGGCCTCCTGGCGTCAATGCATTAACGCTCGGAACCAGGTCACCTAACCAGAGTTGTTCTAACTTGGGTACCCGCTTATGCTAGCAGGATAAAATGCATTGGTCGGATACTAACGTCAACAGGACTAACCATGATTCAAGACGCCCTGAGTAACTCACTAATAGGGATAGAGTTCCCAGCCATCGACATCTCCTGGAATGAGCAGGACACGATGCTTTATGCCCTGGGAGTCGGCGCAAAACCAGGCCAGGAACTGGACTTTCTTTATGAAGGAAGGGGCCCACTGGTTTTACCCACCTATGCGGTAATCCCTGGCATGCAATCGCTCGGTCACTTGCGCAGCGCCGTTAAACTGAAAATCCAGCGCCTTCTGCATGGTGAACAGAAGGTCGAGATTTTAAGGCCCCTGCCAGCCAAAGCCACCGTGACCCTGCACAGCAGAATCTCCGAGGTTTGGGACAAGGGAAAAAATGGTGTCATCGGGGTCACTGCTGAAGCCGAAGATGCTGACGGCCTTCTGTTCAGGACCCATGCAACCCTATTTTATTTTGGTGGTGGTGGTTTTGGTGGCGATCCCGGTCCATCGGGTAAAGACAGCGATGGCCCACCTGACCGAAAGGCTGACATCATCATCTACGATCAATCACAGGAACAACAAGGAGCCCTGTATCGTCTATCAGGTGATCGCGTAGCACTACATATCGACCCTGGTTTTGCCAAAAAGGCAGGCTATGACAAACCGTTTATGCATGGACTATGCACTTACGGCTTTGTCGGCCGGGCCATTCTCAGTGGACTCTGTGATGGGCAACCAGACCGCTTCAAATCCATGTCAGGGCGATTTGCAGCCAGAGCCGAATTTGAAGACCAGATCATTACAAAAATATGGAAAACCGCACCCGGCGAAGCCATTATTCAAGCCGAAAACCAGCAGGGTACGATTTTACTATCACAAGGCCATGCCCAATTTAATGCCAGCGCAATATCATGAAAGACACTTTTCGTGACCTGTTCGCAGTGCAGCAATCTGAAGCTGCCTCAATTTATCATCTGGACAAATCCCTTAATGGCGGCTTTGGCGGTACCAATGGCGGTGTATTAGCGGCCATCTGTATTGATGCCGCGAGATCGCTTGCAAACGACCGCGTGCCGATCGGCATTGACAGCCGATTTATTAGAAATTTCCCGCCAGGACCCGCAAAAGTGACAGTAACCCCCTTAAACATAGGCCGGTCCCTGAGCACCATCAGCGTCGACATAGTCCGAGATGATGGTAAGCTCGCCACTCGCGGAACCATCTCCTTTGTTAACCTATCTGCCCTTGAACCCATCGATATT
>CAZGCW010000303.1:0-3984 GCA_964524295.1 uncultured Pseudomonadales bacterium | reverse complement strand
TTGGTCATCGGCTTGTCGGTGTCGTGGGCCATATTGGCAGTTTAGGCGATCCTCTGTCGTCTGGATACAGCAGGCGAGATGCAGGGTGAGGCTTGTTGAAAGTAAAAGGACTTTATTCGTTATCTAGAAACCTCTATACACGCTGAATCAAGATAACTAAACCAAAGCCATGAGTACAAGATGAATTCAAAGATTACTAAAGGTGGCATAAATCCAATACGTTAATAAGCCAATTCGCGATGTATCGGATTAGTAGATACCGCTTGTTGTCGCAATGTGTATTTAATCTATATTATTTTTGATATTGTCTATTCTTGTGCTATTATTTGTAATTAATTTATAAAAATAGACATTTAGCGACAAAAATGATAAGCAACTACCTGTTCCTGAACGATAATCTTAACCAGACGGATGCCAGACTAGCCTGGACAACTGCCAGGGCACATGAGCACCAGTTAGAGGTGGGCGGAGAAAACTCTCTGCGACACACAGAACGGCTGATTTTTGAAAGCGGTCGACTACCGGAAGCCCTCCAGGTTGACGACCTCAGGGATGATGCGGATAGACCCGCAAAACAGCTGGTGCTGAATCAGTATCAAAAGGACGCGAAGCGAAAACGAAGTTTGTTCCTGATGGTCCAGTTGGGTCCGATAGAGGATCAAAAGCAAGTCCTGGTCGCGAATGATGCGCGGCAGGGCCGACGTTGGTTGTTTTTACAGGCGCCAGTTAAGACAGAGCAGATACTCGATGCCCTGAAGGTGATCGCAGAGGACCGTGACGTCATTTTTATCCCTTCAGGAACAATTACCTCGCAATTCCTGTCACTTGTGCACGCGAATCAATCCGAATTGTTTGAGGTAAAAGCTCAGAAAATACGACTTGGTATTAGCTGCTATCAGGAAAACACCCCGATATTGATACAAAGAGAACCCACAACCCCAATGCATATGCAAAATGACCAACCCAGCCAAGCCCTAACCCACCTGGATCGGTTAGAAGCCGAAAGTATGCACATTATCAGGGAAGTCATGGCCCATTCTGAGAATCCGGTGATGTTATATTCCATCGGCAAGGACTCATCAGTGATGCTTCACCTGGCGAAAAAAGCATTCTATCCGAGTCCGCCACCGTTTCCGCTCATGCACGTTGATACCCGCTGGAAATTCCAGGAAATGTATCGTTTCCGGGAAGAAATGGCCGCATCGTCCAATATGGAGCTGATCTGCTTTGTCAATCCAGAGGGCGTAAAGAAGAATATTAATCCTTTTGATCATGGCAGCGCCCTGCATACCGATATCATGAAGACCCAGGGATTAAAAATGGCCCTGGATCAGTTTCAGTTTGACGCTGCGTTTGGTGGTGCCCGTCGCGACGAAGAAAAGAGCAGGGCCAAGGAGCGGGTGTATTCCTTTCGCACGGATACCCATCGCTGGGACCCCAAGAACCAACGGCCGGAGCTCTGGAATCTTTATAATGGGTCTAAAAACAAGGGGGAAAGTGTGCGTATTTTCCCTTTGTCCAACTGGACCGAATTGGATATCTGGCAATACATCTATCGAGAAAATATCGCCATTGTGCCTTTGTACTACGCTGCAGAAAGGCCGGTAGTCAACCGCGATGGTATGCTGATACTGGTTGATGATGACCGCATGCGCTTACTTCCCAATGAGCAGATCGAGTTACGGCGGGTTCGATTCCGAACCCTGGGTTGCTATCCGTTAACCGGCGCAGTGGACTCCACAGCAGATGATCTATCCTCTATTGTACTGGAGCTTCTGCAGAGTCGTACCAGTGAACGACAGGGGCGGGCAATTGACTCTGATTCTTCGGGTTCGATGGAAAAGAAAAAACAGGAAGGTTATTTCTAGTGACTGATTTAACACACCAGCAAATTCAAGCCAAGGTTGATGATTATATCGACAATCAGGCCCATCTTGAATTATTACGCTTTATTACCTGCGGCTCTGTCGATGATGGCAAGAGCACGCTGATTGGCCGAATGCTATTTGAGGCACAATTATTATTCGAAGATCAGGTGACGTCACTGAAGGCGGATTCGAAGAAAATGGGCACCCAGGGGGGCGATATTGATTTTGCTTTGCTGGTGGATGGACTTGCCGCGGAACGCGAGCAGGGCATTACCATTGATGTGGCTTATCGTTTTTTTAATACCGATCAGCGTAAGTTCATCGTTGCTGATACGCCGGGTCATGAGCAATACACCCGAAATATGGTGACCGGGGCATCGACCGCGGATGTGGCTGTGATTCTGGTCGATGCCAGTCAAGGGATCCTGACCCAGACACGACGGCACTCCTTTATTACCTCTCTACTCGGTATTGAGCAGGTTGTGCTGGCGGTCAATAAGATGGATCTGGTCGCATATGATCAGGCTGTATTTGATGCCATCGTCGAGGATTATCAGGATTTAACCACCAACTTCAATTTCAAGGGCGTCTCCGCAATTCCCGTTTCGGCGCTGAAAGGGGATAACGTGATTGCCCGGTCACAACACATGACCTGGTATCAGGGTCCCACTCTATTGGGCTTTCTGGAGACTGTGGAGGTTCGTAAGGGTTTAACCGATCATCCGTTTCGTTTCCCGGTTCAGTGGGTGAATCGCCCGAACCAGGATTTCAGAGGGTATGCCGGTACCATTATCGCCGGAACCGTCTCCCCAGGTGATCAGGTGAGAGCACTTCCTTCTGGTGAGATCGCCCATGTCGAGAAGCTGGTGTTGTCGGAGGAAAAACTCTCTAAAGCATTGACAGACCAGGCAGTCACCATCACCCTGGACCGAGAAATTGATCTATCCCGGGGCGATGTGCTGGTCACGGCAGACACGCCCTGCGAAGTCTCTGATCAGTTTGAAGCGCAACTGGTCTGGATGGATCAGGAGCAAGGCTACATTGGTCGCAGCTATTGGCTGCAGTTGGGTACGGCTCGAGCGAACGCAACCATCTCTGAAATTAAATTCAAGTACAACATCAATACCTTTGAGCATCTGTCCAGCCACGAACTTAATCTCAATGAAATAGCCGAGATCACGCTTACATTGGATAAAGCCTTGCCATTTGAACCCTATACCAGTTGCCGGCAGCTCGGTGCTTTCGTCTTGATTGACCGGTACAGTAATGCCACGGTGGGCGCAGGTATGATCAAGTTTTCACTGCGCCGAGCGACGAATGTGCACAAGCAGGCGCTGCAGGTCGACCGAGCAGCACGGGAAACACTCAATGGCCATCGAGGCCGGGTGATCTGGCTGACTGGTTTGAGTGGTTCAGGTAAATCAACCATTGCAAATGCGGCGGAATTGAAATTGCACCAACAGGGTTTTAAAACTTACATTCTTGATGGCGATAATATTCGCCATGGCCTGTCTAAAGACCTTGGCTTTACCGTCGCAGACCGGGTCGAAAATATCCGTAGAATTGCCGAGGTGGCGCGTATCTTGGTTGATGCTGGAATCATTGTATTCACGGCCTTTATCTCACCGTTCAGGTCAGAGCGCGATATGGCGCGTTCCCTGTTTGAAACCGATGACTTTGCGGAGGTGCTTGTCGATATACCGTTGGAGGTCGCTGAGGCTCGTGATCCGAAGGGGTTATACAAAAAAGCCCGGCGCGGCGAGCTGCCCAACTTTACCGGTATCGACAGTGATTACGAGCCACCGGAAAAACCGGAAGCGGTGATTAACACAGCCGAGCTTTCTATCGATCAGTGTGCGGAAGCCTTGCTAAAACTGATAAAGACGGCTCAACAGGAAGAAGACTCCCGTCAATGAAGCGCCGTTATTGGATGATTCTTATAGCCAATAGGCACGGTTGCCTGGATGTTCACTGGACCGAAAAGCGGTTTCGAATCCATCCCGGTCCAAGGGTTGCGGTCTATCAGCTGCAGAATGTCCTTAACCGTTATTGCAATGCTTTTTCGATTGCTGAAGGTCGACTCCATGCAGCATGAATCCCGGTTACGTAGTCTGCT
>CAZGCW010000302.1:3747-4014 GCA_964524295.1 uncultured Pseudomonadales bacterium | reverse complement strand
CACACTACGCAGGATCGCACCGCTGTTTTGAATGGCCGATACCGCATTCTCTGCATTACCCTGTGCCGCGGTTTTAGCGGTAAAAAAGAATATTTTTTCTAATGATGCCGTTCCCAGTGATTTTACGGCCGGAAACAGGGTCGCCAGCGTTTTTCCTAATCCGGTCGGTGCCTGAATGACCAACTGCTGGTTTTGCATAATCGTTCTATAAACAGACTTTGCTAATTCACGTTGGCCTTTCCTGAACTGCGAAAACGGGAAACCACT
>CAZGCW010000302.1:0-3732 GCA_964524295.1 uncultured Pseudomonadales bacterium | reverse complement strand
GTGATGGACTGGTTGCGCTGCTTAATCCAGTTCATCCGGGTCTGAAGCTGATCAAGATACGGTGCCAGGATATCATTAAACTGCTTGGTGAGCGCATCCCGTTGTATTACTTTACACCTGCTTTTCTGCGACTGGTCATCTAAATTGAAGTAAGTCAGTTGGAGACCGATGCAATCAAGATCGTTTTCGATGCAAAGAAGATAGCCATAGAGGACCAACTGTCTGTGGTGCTGAGTTTTTAGGAGGTCAGGGATATCCGCTAACGGCAGGCGCGTCGTTTTGATTTCTTCCACTTGTGGGTGATCATCTGGTCCTTTTGCCCCACCTGGAGTATAGCCATCTGCTCGCCCCCTGATTAGCAGATCAAATTCATCGTGCTTGAGCTGGTATCTGATGGAGCGCTCTTTTTGATAGTCATCAGGCCGTTCAGCCTGAACCCGTTGATGTCCTCGGATACCCTCCATAGCGGAACTCTGGCTACTCAAGCGAGCGTTAATATCGATGCCCTGTCCAAATGCAGCCAGAGCCGTAACAGACACTTCGAAATGCAACATTGTTTTAGGCTGAACCTGATTTCTGGGCCAAACCAGACCCCGTACTTCCGCGGTTTTCCTGGCCGACATCGCTTACATATAACACCAATGCAGGCAAGCCGATTTGGCTAAAATACGCTTGCCATCGCCGTTGATGGCCCTGCAACCTATCTCCGGGGCCTTTCACTTCGACCAGTTCATACTGGTCGTCATTCCAGACCAGCAGATCCGGAAATCCAGAGCAATGGTGAAGCGGGTCATCAAGCATTCTTTGAAAAACACGAATGAGAATAGCCGGCTCGATCATTCCAACAAAACGGCAATAATCTGCTAATTCCAATCGTCGCCAGTGAACGAAAGGATTAATCCGGCCATACTTCCTCTGAAAGCAGGCGGTGATCCGCTCTTCTAATTGCCCTTTGGCTCGTATTTGCTCGAAACGATTTTTGAAAGCGGGCTCTCTTTGCGACCTGAAGTTTCCATTATAAAGGTCCGCAGGGCCTCTCTGAAAAGGATGGAAAAATGCGCCTGGCACCGATTCAAAAATAATATCCCAACAGGTTAAGCCCAGTAACCCGGTGAACAAATCATTTTCGACAAATTGAGCCGATTTGCCTTGCGCTCGGTACCAGGCAATCACCTGCGCTTCAATACGCTCCTGGTTGCTGAGTTTTAAACGGATGGTTTCTTTTTTGATGTCATATTTAGCGCCGGTACCCTGCCCCAATTGAGATTCTTGCCCTTGGGTATGGCGAGTTTCAAACTGATCTCCAGATCCAGACATAAGCTTGTTTCCTGGTTGAATTACGGTTCTAAAACCAAGCAACGCGGACGCCAGACCAGAAGACTTGCCAACCTTTTGTTTAACCGCCTTAGTGTTTGCCAATTGAGTCAACTTCTTTTCAGCAAAAGTAATCTCTGCTTCTGTTTTAGGGTCCGTCAACATGGCCATACACAGCTGTCGCAGTGCAGCCAAATCTTTGGTTTTGAGGTACAACCGCGCCAGTTTTTCCCGACAGGGGGGTAACCGGGCTAACTGGTAAAGTTGACATGCCGATTCAAGTTTACTTAGGCGTTCACAGTAACCGGCCAGACTCAGTAACAGTCGATCAAACTGATAGGACAAAAACAGAGCAGCGGGCCTGCTTGGCAGAATCTGGATAAGTTTGTCCAACTGACTGGAAAGATCGGCAAGGAATTCCGGTGCAACGACTTCACAGGCGGATCCCGTCTGTTTCGGTTTACGGGTGGCCTGCCTGATCTCAGCCCCTAAACGTTTGGCTAATCGCTTAATCCTGTTCAGGCACAGCGCATCATCAATGTCAGCTCTTCTACTAAACAAATTGCTGCTATCAATGGTATAGTCCTCATAACGCATGACGCCTATTTCATGCAGCACTAATTCATTCAGGTTCTGGTTCGAGTTACCAAAAAACAGCAAATACAAGCGATCCAGGATATCAAGATAACCCAAACGAATCACTTCCAGTAACGGAACTGCCGCACCGGACTCAATAATCAATGCGATGAGTTGGTCACGATTCATCTGCGCTGGTTTAAGCTGTGCGGCCCTGGTAATTTCAACTAATTCCACTTTAGTGCGAACAGCCAGCTGAACATGAACTTGATTCAAACCAGATACGATAGCGAATCCTTGCTCACAGAGCTCAATAAGTGAGCCTTGCATTCTCGGTATTTCTGCATAACTGAGTTTATCAACTCTGAAATAGGGCCCCTTTCGCTCTGTCAGTCGCACATATAAAGCCTGAGCGGGCTCCGATAATTGCCCAAACTGCCTCAAGAAACCAATCTCGCGATCATCCAACAGCGCTTTATAGCGCTGGGTTACGAAATTGATAAGATAGCGAAAATTAACCAGGTAATAGAGCGGCGTTGTATCAGGATCAATGGTTGGAGCTGCCATCAAAGCATCATAACCTGTATTTATATACAGTTAAAGCGACAGACCGCCTCAATCCGAAGGGGTTGAGGCGTGCGCGATTAACATCAATGATAGCGCTTCATCTTATTCTTCCAGTGCCCGGAGCGAAATCGATGCGTAAGCATGGTTGCTTTTATGAGGTAATCGCCAAGTAAGGCACCAAAAATCCACTCTACTGAAAAATCCAGATAAGTGAACACTGCCGCCAACCCGACTCGAACGCCAACCAGTCCTACCATCGTCGTTTATAGAGGATAGCGCGGGTCTCCTGCACCTCGAAGGCAGCCGCTGAGGGTGAATTCAATGCCCATTAAGGGTTGGGCGATGCCCAGAATGTAGATAAAAACGACGGCATAGTGCACTACTTGTGCGTCATTGATTAAATAGGCAGCAATGTCACCCGCAAATACCATAACAACGAAGCTCATCGCCATCATACTGCCGATGGAATACCAGGTTGCTTTCCAACCCTGGCGTTCTGCCATCTCCGGTTGTTGGGCGCCTAAGTATTGGCCCACTAACGTTGCGCCTGCCACTGAAAATCCAAAACCGACCACCATAGACAAGCTAAGAATTTGTACGCCGATACCGTAGGCTGCATAGGGAGCCGTCCCATAATGGGCAATAATGAGTAGAAAGCCAATAAAACCACTCTGGAACACCAGTTGTTCCAGGCCCGCTGGATAACCAATTTGGTAGAGCTGTTTCAAACGAGCCCAGGTTAAGGAGCCTTTACCACCAACAGATACCCGGATCCTTTTGCCGTACCAAAGCGCCAGTAATAGGGCTGCACTAGAAGTGAACGACAAACCATTGGCCAATGCAGCACCCGTCACGCCCATTTCAGGAAACCCATAAAGACCAAAAACCAGCAGATAAACCAGAGCAACATTAATAATATTGGTGATGGCGCCGATCCATAAAGGCGTTTTAGTGTCACCCGCGGCTCGCAGAGCAGCCCCCAGGACCATATTGATTGCAAATGCAATGTTAAACAGCGATAGCATCCGAATAAAATCTGCGGCACTCGTTGTGGTCGCCTCATTCAAGCCAAACATGCCCGCGATGGCCTCTGCGAAAAACAGGCACGGTACCGTTAAGAACACGGCCACCAGATTACCCAGCCAGAGTGATGCACTGGTCACCTTGGCAGCTTCTTCATAATTCTCTGCACCCCAGGCACGTGCAACCATCGCAGTGGTACCCGCTGAAAGCGCCATGAGCACAGCTTGAACGCCAAAAAACATACGGTGCCCG
>CAZGCW010000301.1:0-4014 GCA_964524295.1 uncultured Pseudomonadales bacterium | reverse complement strand
AGAGATGCACGTGCCCCTATTGCCTTAATGAGTTGAGCCTCTGGTAAGGGCTTTGCAGAGAAGGTTGCCCGATATCTGAATATGCCCTTGCTGCCGACCAACGAAACCTGGTTTGCCTGTGGCGAAGGAAAACTTGAAATAGAAGCCAATGTTCGCGGACATGATGTTTATATCTTTCAAAGCATCGTCGGCATCCAGGATGAACGAAGCATCTATGATCGCTTTATCATGCTACTGCATGCTATCGAAGCTGCCGCCCTATCAGACGCGCAGTATATCACCGCTGTGACGCCTTATTATCCGGGAGCACGACAGGATAAACGCAAAGGTAGAACGCGCGAAGGCATCAGCGCAAGTCTATTCGCAAGAATGTTACAAAGTGCCGGTGCAGACCGGGTGGTCAGCGTCGAGATACACAATGATTCCATTGCGGGTATGTTTAACCCAAGTCTAGCCCACCTTGAAAATATCTTCTTAACCCGGCAATTCGCACCCTGGCTCATTAAAAATCAGCTCGTCGGAGAGGTCGTGGTCTCTCCCGATGTGGGCTTTCTGGAGCGGGCTAGGTCCTATGCCGAGCTGCTGTCTGCTGATCTGGCAGCCTTATCCAAAGAAAGAGATTACTCTCAGGCCAATACAGTTTCCAAATCCACGCTCATCGGTGACGTCAAAGACCGCAATGTTCTACTGGTCGATGACATTATCGACACGGGCGGGTCTGTTGTCGCTGCAGTAACAGAACTCAAACAACGCGGAGCCCATAATATCGTAGTCGCCTGCGCCCACCCGGTTTTTTCTGAACCGGCCTGGGCCAGATTGACGGCGTTAAGAGAAAGTTCAGAAGCGGAAGGCTGGAAATTCCAGGTGGTCGGTACCAGCACCATAGATCATCCACAAGCACCGTCTTGGTACCGACAGTTTCCCATCGAGCAATTGGTGGCTAATGTGCTTGAAAAAATCAATTCCAGGGGAAGCGTTACCGGGGTGCAGAACCATCAACAATAAGGTCTACCTTGACATGGCTGTGTGACGCGATATCCTAGCGCCAATTAAACATCATGCAGCAGACTAAGCTGGGCTTTAAATGGCGATCAGTAAGCACATATAGCGCAACTCTATTTCCAGAGTCAGCGGCTATCTGAGTGAATTTTTGTCTTGAATTTTCGGGTTCTACCCATGAGCAATCAGAGCAAAACTAATCCCGACAACGATCATTTTTCTTTCATTGATGCAGAACACAATGTTCTCAATTTCTGGCAGGAAAACCAGATATTTGAAAAAAGTCTCGAGCAGACGGCCAACCAGGACCCCTATATTTTTTATGATGGCCCCCCTTTTGCCACTGGCTTGCCGCACCATGGTCATTTGGTTGGGTCAATCTTGAAAGATGTTGTACCCCGATATTTCACGATGCAAGGTCGGTACGTACAACGCCGCTTTGGGTGGGATTGCCATGGTGTCCCAATCGAGCATGAAATTGACAAAACGTTAGGAATGTCATCGGCTGAGGCCGTACAAAAACTCGGCATAAAAGCTTATAACGGAGAATGCCGGAAGATCGTCCAGCGCTACACCAATGAGTGGCGTAAAACGATTACAAGACTAGGCAGATGGGTCGACTTCGATAACGACTATAAGACCATGGAACCCTGGTACATGGAATCAGTCTGGTGGGTATTTAACCAACTCTGGGAGAAAGGCCTCATATACCGAGGTGAAAAAATCGTTCCTTTTTCTACTGCCCTCGGCACGGTTTTATCTAACTTTGAAGCAGGTTCTAATTATCAGGACACTCAGGACCCATCCGTTACCATTTTATTCAAGCTCCGCGATGAAGACACTTATGTTGCTGCCTGGACTACCACCCCCTGGACGCTTCCCTCCAATCTCGCCTTATGCGTTGGCGATGACATTGAATACACTAAAATACTTGATGAAGAATCGCAGAAGCACATTATTCTTGCGACGCAGCGTCTGGAAACGCTCTCTGCAAGCAAACCCTTCAGCGTAGTATCGAGTTTCTCTGGCAAGGAATTGGTAGGAAAACAATATGAAAGTCTTTTCCCTTACTTTGAGTCTAAGCGAGAACAGGGTGCTTTCCAGATAGTCTCCGACGAGTACGTATCGACGGACAGTGGTACCGGTATTGTCCATCAGGCGCCCGCCTTCGGAGAAGACGATTTTAGAATTCTCAATGCAGCTGGTATCTCAGTTATGGCCTGCCCGATCGATATGGATGGCCGCTTTACCGATGAGGTATCTGATTTCAAGGGCTTGCATGTCAAAGAAGCCGATAAACACATCATCCGTCATTTGAAGCAGTCGGGTCACCTATACATTCAGGATGTGATCGTCCACAGCTACCCATTCTGTCCTCGGTCAGACACCCCTTTGATTTATCGAGCCATCGATTCATGGTACGTGCACGTGGAAAAAATGCGCGACCAACTGATTGAAGTTAATCAAAAAATTAACTGGGTACCCGAGCATATCCAGAACGGCAGAATGGGTAACTGGCTGGCCGGTTCAAGAGACTGGGCTGTATCCCGAAATCGGTACTGGGGCACGCCTTTGCCTATTTGGGCAAATGATGAAACTAACCAATACAAATGTATTGGCTCAATTGCGGAACTGGAGCAGCTCACGGACACAAAGGTAGTTGACCTGCATCGAGAAAATATCGACCACCTGAGCTTTACCATTGAGGGTGAGCCAGGCACTTACCGTCGCATCGAAGAGGTTCTGGATTGCTGGTTTGAATCCGGCTCCATGCCGTACGCGCACCTACATTATCCCTTTGAGAACCAGGCGCTATTTGATAAAGGCTTTCCAGCCGAGTTTATTGCCGAGGGACTGGACCAAACCCGAGGTTGGTTTTATACCCTGATTGTTCTGGGTAACGCGCTATTTGGCACGAATGCCTTCAATAATGTCATCGTTAACGGAATCGTTGAGGCGGAAGATGGCAAAAAAATGTCCAAGCGTTTGAGGAACTATACTCCGCCAGACGACCTCATGGAGCGATACGGAGCCGATGCATTACGTTTATATCTAATTAATTCAGGTCTGGTCAAAGCCGAAGAACAGCGATTTTCTGATGCTGGCGTCAAAGACATGACCAGAAGAGCCCTGCTTCCCTGGCTCAATGCATACCGATTCTTAAAAACCTATGCAAGTATAGATGGCTGGACGCCATCATCAGAGACGAAGCAAAGTCTGAACATCATGGACCAATGGATACTATCAAGGCTACAAAGTCTCAAAGCCCGGATATCTGAAGAAATGGATCAATATCATCTTTATGATGTTGTGCCGGCGCTGTTCGATTTTATAGAAGATCTGACCAATTGGTATATCAGACTGAATAGAAGTCGTTTCTGGGATACCGGTTTAAGCGAAGACAAACAGAGTGCTTTCCAGACATTACATACGACCCTCTATGAATTCAGTGTGTGTATGGCCCCGTTCGCGCCTTTTCTGGCAGAAACTATTTTTGCTGGTTTACCTAAACAACCTGATTCCCCAGCATCCGTTCACTTATGTCCCTATCCAAAAGCAGACCCGACTTTAATAGAACCCCTGCTAGAACAGGCGGTGGAAAGAATGCAGCACATCATCCTGCTTGGCAGACAAAAGCGAAATCAGGAGAAAGTCAAAACCAAATACCCTCTAAGAAAACTAACCGTCGTCCACAAGGAACGGGCACTATTAGACGAGATTTCACGATTGGAGTCCTACCTACTGGGCGAATTAAATGTCAAAGAAATTGGCTATCATGACGCTGAGGAAGATTACATAACGCTGTTTGCTAGACCCAATTCACCTGTACTCGGAAAGCGACTGGGTAAGGACTTTAAGCACTTTAAAGCCCTCATTGATCAATTGGACAGCGACGCCATAGTCGATCTGCAGCAACAGGGATCAATTACACTGGATAAGACTCGCTTTGTCACTGAGGACATCTTAGTGTACAGAGAAGCCAAGCCGGGTACTAATGCACTATCTGATCGATAC
>CAZGCW010000300.1:0-4027 GCA_964524295.1 uncultured Pseudomonadales bacterium | reverse complement strand
ATGAGGTGCATCAAATAGCTCAAAATTCCTGAATCCTGCCGAACTTCTCGCAGCTTTATCCTCCCAGGCAATGTCCATGGCATGATAAAGCACCTTGGCACAGTCTCTGCGTCGAGTACGCCATGGCTCCCCAAGACGACCATCACTCCTATGATCTGGGTTTTCAGCGGCACCAGAGCGAACCAGGCGGACAAACTCCTGCTGCAGATGATCTCGAACAGCACCCGACGCCACATAAACCTGCCAGGGCTGTACATTGGTTCCCGATGGGGCCCAACGAGCTAACTCAAACACTTCATTCATCACAGTCTGTGGTACGGACTTCGGAAGAAACCCTCGGACAGAACGCCGCTTCATAACGGCGTCTACTAACGGAATATCGGACACAAAACACCTATAATTCAAAAATCGCGTTTACTATACTCTATCTAAGTGAAAACCCAAGCGGTTCTATTCCCAACGCTTTAAACCAAATGCCTTTTTACCAAATGTCTTTTTATCGCTCAGAACGGTGGTTGAATCTGAGGCTAGCTAACGCAGTAACCTATCTAAGGAAAAGAAAAACTAAGGCATCCCTTTAAAGCGGGTCCAACCTCACAAAATATCGGGGTGGGAATCCGGTCAGGAACCTGATGGATAACCCCAGCGGCTTGGTGTTGTTGACCGCCACATGCTCAGCTCCCGTCACTGAAACGGCTCGATAGGCTATTTGCTTGCCATCGAGCGTTACCTCGACTTCAGGTGAACGCAGAACCTGACGGTACCAGGCCCTTGGCCAGTGATTAGCTGCGACGTAAAGCTGATCATTATGTTCTATCTTGGATAGGACGCGGTCTTTGCTCGCTCCTTGCGTATCCGTGGTGGTCAGTACCAAAGTATCCTCGCTCTCCGGCTGATAGTGCCCAAGAAGTGACTCAAATACGACTACAATTGCCACATAGGCAAGCATAATCCCAAGCGCAATTTTAATGATTTTCACACTGTCTCCCTATCACGATCGAATTCAAAGAATTTCTACATTTTTATTCGACAGATGCCTCATCCGGTGCCGCCATTAACCTCGCCAGCACGACCAGCCAGATGAATAGTACGACTTCAAAGACGATAAAGCTGGTTGCGAAATCTGCACCATGGTAGAGCCAGGCAACTGTCCGGTATAGGGCCGCGGTGATGAGCAAGGCGGCACTGGCATAAATCGGCCCAGGTACAGATTTAACTACACCATAAAAAATAAACCCGGCAGAACAAACAAAAAAAGCGCCCAGGTCACCAATTTGGGTACTGCGACCGACCCCATCGAGAAGCGCCATCCCCAGTGACTCGATGGCCTGCTGGGGCTGAACTAGAAAGTTGAACGCGCTCAGCAGCAGGATTATTCCCGGTATCAGTAACAAACCCTTAATGAACAGTGTCTTGCTCATATAAATCCTTGCTCCAATCCTTTCTGAACCTTCACTAGACCGCGTTATCACTGCCTCATTCTACTATAATAACGGCTCTTCTATTATTGCCCCGCTCGTCCGGTTTTACTGAAGCCGGTCTGTCTTCACCAAAGCCAATCACCTCGATCCGCTCGGGATCAATGGCGAAATGCTGCTCCAGGCGTTTTTTAATCCCCGTCGCTCTGGCGACCGATAATTCCCTATTGTAAGTGCGTTGCCCTGCCTCATCGGCGTATCCCTCTATCAGCGCTTTCGCATTGGGGTGTTCAAATAACTTTCTAGCAACAGCCTGGATCTGCGGATCAAACTCGATGGGTATTTCCTTCGAATCCGTCTCATAGTAAACCAGTATTTCAATGCCTTCTATGGCCGGCTCAAGAACGACCTCAAATGGATCGGCTTCAATTGTATCAATATAACGACCATCACCACCGAAGCCACCGTCTCCTTCAAATTCTAAATCCGCATCGACCTTAAACTCTCGGTCTACTTTCGCATACAGCGCGGCAATATCGATAACGGCGACTTCAGGGATATCCGTCGGACAATCCCAGTTATCCGTGCGCTGACTATTGGCAATAATTTCCAGGTTCAAGGCATCAATCTCTTCTTGATGCGCATCCGCAACACCAACCGCATCTAAAAATAAGCCAATGGCAGTCAGTGTCTTCATCTCTGCTATAGCAAGGTCAACCTGGACACCCATATAAGCTCTTTGGGTTTCAAAATACTCATTCTGGCTGTCCAGGAGATTCAATAGCTCCAGATCCCCGCGCAAAAACTGAGCTTTATAGGCTTCTTTGGAACGCTCCTGCGATGCTTTATTGCGTTTTAGAATAGCGAGGCGCTGTGTCAGTATCGTCACCTCATTATAGGCCTCCAGCAAATCACGACGCACGATGCGGCAGGCATTTTTTTGTATTTCAACCGCTGTATAGTAAAGATTATGGGCTTCCCGAGAGCGGGCCTTATCTTGGCCTCCCCGGTAGAGGTTCATTCTCATAGCCACCTCAAGTGCTTCTTCTTCAAAACGACCGATCACACCTTCCCGGTTGTCGTCCTGTTGCTTTCTGTAGCGCAACTCAAATGTGGGCATAAAATTGCCCATATTGGCTTTCATTCCCTGCTGACGAGCCCGACTCGTTTCGGCGGTTAGGCTAATCAGGGGACTATGCTGAAAGGCCATATCCAGCGCAATATCTCTATCGACAGGTAATTTTAGTTTCGTCTCAGGGAAAACCAAATCATCCGCCGGCGCGACGCCGATGGTCCTTTGGTACCGAGTCTTAAGATCATTAAGGTTATTCACCTCAACAAGCAAATTCGATTCAGCCAGGGAAAGTCTCGCCGATGCCTGTTCAATATCTACGCCTGGATCGAGCACCCCTTGGCCGCGGGCCTGAATACGCAGGAATACCTCGCGGTGCTCAAGCAGGTTTTCAATCGCATAAGTCACGAACTGCTGGTGCCGGTAGGTATCAAAGTACGCCTGAGCAGCCTCGAGGCCAACTTCTTCAGAGGTCACCCTCAACTGATAGTACTGGGAATAATACTCGTACTCTTTTTCCTTGGCTAATCGTTGCGTGCGAAAGCCATCAAACAAAAGCTGATTGATACTCAATAAGTTCGACTGGGTTTCGTATTTTCCGAACACGGTTTGCGGTGTAGTGCGCTCCTGGTCACCCTTCTCAGCCACCAGGTTGACATCAGGAAGCAATAGTCCCTTGGCAGCCCGTTCCGCAGCCCTGGCAGCTTCGAACCGATACCATTCTCGGTTGACTTCTGGATTTTCACGAACCGCCATACGAATGGCGTCATAAAAATTCAAATCTGCATTTTCAGCGCTGGCAAACGACAGGCAGGCATTAACACACAGCAATAACGGCACAAACAAAACTCGCTGCCATAATTTTACTGGTCTTAAAAATCTGATCTTCATCAAATTCTGCTTCATCTGTCTAACTCATCCAAATTCCGTTATCCATTGATAGGGATAAGAACTCTATCCCTATTACGTACGGGAATAACCGCGATGGCATTTCGCAATAGCGGGCACTTTCTTGTAAAATACTGTCGTAGGATACATGAATTCAGCAACTATTTATTCAATATTTTATGACAAAATATGAATAAATTCATTTAGTTACTTGCTAAAACTAGCTAACAGTAAGGAAGCCTAAGCCGATAAAATGATCGTTTGCGCCCCTAACAGGCTAATATATCCGGCATGAAGGCTTTAAAACTCCTGCTTATTTTCTTTTTTACGGCCCTCATGGTCATGGCGGGGCTTGCCCTAAACAACAACAACTTCGACGTTTTGCGTTCCTCTGCGCGGAACCTATATGGACAGAATACCCTTAACATAGTCAATCAATGGATTAAATTAATTGAGGAAATCAGTCCACTCCCGGACCGGGATAAATTGGTCTATGTGAATAACTTCTTTAATCAAAGAATTCGCTGGGTTGCAGACCAGGAAGCCTGGGGCCAGGAAGACTATTGGGCCACGCCCCTGGAAACCATGGCCAAGCTCAAAGGAGACTGCGAGGACTTTAGTATTTCAAAGTATATCACCCTGATTCTTG
>CAZGCW010000299.1:0-4100 GCA_964524295.1 uncultured Pseudomonadales bacterium | reverse complement strand
TTCTATAGAGGCCCTTACCACCTGATCATCGGCCTCGAGGTTGTCCAGCGAACAACGGGTCAGGATTTCAATCCCCTGCTGCTTGAAAGCGGCCATGGCTAACTCAGCTATTTCTGCATCTTCGACTGGCAGAATCTGACTGGCTACTTCCAACAGGGTTACCTCTGTGCCCAGCGTCCTATAAAAACTGGCAAATTCAACCCCGATGGCACCTGCACCCACAATCAGTAATTTTTCCGGTAGAAAATCCGGCGTCATTGCCTCCTTTGCTCCCCAGATTCGGTGACCATCAGGCTGAATGTTGCCAAGCGAACGCGGACTGGCTCCGGTGGCAACGATGATATTATCTGCCAGTATTTCCTGCTCACCTACCCGGACCAGTCCAGGGGACTCAATCACCGCATCACTCTTGAATACGGTTACCTTATTTTTTTTCATTAAATGCTGAACACCCTGGCTCAGCTGATTTGCCGCGCTGCGGGATTCACTGACCATGGCAGCAAGATCAAATTGAACCTCACCCACGCGGATGCCAAGCTGATCTGCATGGCTGATATTCCTTAGTAATTCAGCAGAATGGAGCAAAGACTTAGTGGGGATACACCCCCAATTAAGACAGGTTCCTCCCAGGGCTTCTCTTTCTGCCAGGGCCACAGTCAAGCCAAGCTGTGAGGCACGGATAGCCGCGGCATAGCCACCAGGCCCACCGCCAATTACCATAAGGTCAAATTCATTCATACCAATAGCCTGTAGGGTTCAGAGAGTAGCTCGACTACCGTTGCCAAAAACTCTGCAGCAGGCGCACCATCAATTACGCGGTGGTCCCAGGTCAGCGATAAATTCATTTGCTTGGTTTTCACTGGTTTATCCTGGTCCCAGGTCAGACCATCAAATATTCGATTGATTCCCAAAATACCAGACTGGGGCTGGTTGATGATCGGCGTAAAAGAATCCACGCCAAACATGCCCAACGCGGACAGGGTAAAGGTTCCACCGGCGTAATCATCCAAGTTTAAGCTGCCTTCCCGCGCAGCACTTGCCAACCGAGCCGTTTCTATCGATATGTCCTTTAACGTTAACTTGTCTGCATCGCGAACCACAGGAACCATTAAACCTTCTTCAACGGCAACGGCAATTCCTATATTGATTGATTCAACTAATGTGATTCCGGCGGGAGAAAATACACTATTCATTTGCGGATGCACGAGTAAAGCCTTGGCAGCGGCTTTAACAACAAAATCTGTAAAAGTGGGTCTGGCCTCGCCTTCCCACTCTTTTAGTAACTGATTTCGCATACTCACGGCCTCTTCCATCGAAGCCAGCATATCCATCGAAAGCTGGGCACTCTCCTGCAGACTCTGGTGCATACGCTGGGCTATGGTTTTACGCATGCCTTTCAAAGGGATCACCTCTCCGGCTGTCGCCTGAACCGCAGCAACCTGAGTCACCGATTGCTGCTTAACGCCATCAAGGTCAGCCTGAACAATACGCCCACCGGGTCCTGATCCGATAACAGTACTCAGGTCAATTCCTCTCTGCTCAGCTAGTCTGCGTGCTAACGGTGAGGCTTTGACCGATTCAGTACGCGTCGATGCAAGAAGAACGTCGGCTTCAACGATTCTGCCTCCAGGTCCGGTTCCAGCCAATACTGTAAAATCAACACCAAGCTCACCAGCAAGACGGCGAGCGGCTGGCGATGACTTCAACCGGCCTGTTGGTGCGGTGGCCACCGCTACTGCCTTGTCTGATGAAGCCGCAACCGCTTCGGTTAATTCAACTTCTGCTTCCCCGGCACGGGCCGGGATCGCCTGCACAGTGTCCGGAATAACCTCTCCGGGTTCATAGATGTAACCGACCACATCACCCGGCGCCAGGTTCACACCCGTTTCTACTGAATGGCGAACAACCCCGGAAGCATCGGCATCCACATCCAGGTTTATCTTTTCAGTCTCAAGGGCGTAGAGAAGTTCCCCTTGTTTTACTTCATCACCATCTGCAATAAACCACTCCGATACCATCCCCTCGGTCATGGTCATGCCTACTTTTACGAGATAAATTTCCTTAGGCAATTGAATCCCCCTTTATTGAATAAACAAACCGCGTTCGGCTGCCAAATGCATGGCCTTGTTAATATCTACGACTTTCGGTCCAGTCCGGCTCAACGCAAGTTCCACCTTCTGCCCAGCTTCAATCACTCTTTCGCGTTCACCATCCAACGCCAGTATTGCCGGTCCTGTAAATTCAATCACACTGGAATAACCCATTTTCTGGATCGACTTAACCTCTACATTAGTAAACAACCCGGGTGCTATCGGTGCGCTAATTTTCTTGCCTCCCGGACCAAATACCAAATTCAAACCCGCATCATCTGCCTCGCTTACGGGTTCGATAAGCCCACCCAGACTGGTCATACCGACTGCCACTGGATCCGCCCTGCTTAATACGGCCTGAATCAGCACATCCGAATCCAGCAATGCCCTTGAACCGATAAAAGAATCTGAAGTAAAGACAGCATCAATAAGGGCAAGGTCATCTTTTTCATTTTCGATTCGAACATCAATTATCTTTGTCTGCCAGGTGACTTCTTCAGTCAACACAGCTCCTCTCGCCAGTAGGCCCAGAACAGTGCCAGCGACAGTGGCTTCGCAGATCACGGGGAAGACATTATTAGTCCCTGTGGAAAGTGACAGCAACGTTGAGTCCCGCCAGCCCTTTACAAAAGCCCGATTCGTACCGTCCCCACCGAGAATTAGAATGGTGCTGCAGGGAAACGCTTTCATCTGCTGAGCAGCGGCGATGGTATCAAGCGCTGTCGCTGATCTAGGACACGCTATAGCATGCAGCCGGGTGCCTGCTTTCAAACCCAGCTCAGCTAACGCGCAACTGGCAATCGAGTGAGAGTCATCCATAAAAGCAATACTTCGTGCTCCGGCGTTAATGGCCCCGGTCACGGCTCGCCGAACTATTGCCTGCTTCTCTCGATTATCAAATACCGATGCCTTCCCAGCTAATCGACGTATATCCTTTCCGGATGATGGATTGGCAACAACGCCAATAGTCTGCACCGGCTAAACCCCAAGTGTTTTTCGAACTTCCGAAACAATGGCCTCTGCATTCGGGATATAGACTTTCTCAAGCGCAGGACTAAAAGGGACCGGAGAGAAAGGTGCCCCGATCCTCGCCAGCGGCGCATCTAGATAATCAAACGCCAGTTCCTGTAACTGAGCTACGATTTCCCCACCAAAACCACCGAATCGAACAGCCTCATGGACTACTAAGCCCCTATGCGTCTTACGCAGAGATTCAATCGCAGTTTCAGTATCAAAAGGTTGAATGCTTCGCACATCGATCACTTCGGCATCAACGCCCAGTTCCTTTAACGGTTCAACGGCAGCCAGCGCTTCATGCACCATGCGACCAATGGCGAGAATGGTCAGGTCTTTACCTTCGCGCACAACCTCGGCTTTACCAATCGGCACTTCGTACATTTCTTCCGGTACTTCTGCCTGGAGCGCAAGACTCATTTTATTGAGCACCACAAACACCGGATTATCATCCCGGGTGGCTGCAATAATAAGGCCCTTGGCATCGTAAGCATTTGATGGCATCACCACTTTAACTCCAGGGAGATGCGCCAGCCAGGCTTCCAGACTCTGTGAGTGCTGCGCTGCCAGGTTGACTCCAGCACCAGCCATGGTCAGCACCGTCACAGGTAGCGTGGCAGCCCCACCAAACATGAATCGCATCTTTGCCATCTGGTTGGCAATCTCATCCATGCACTCACCAATAAAATCCATAAACATGAGGTCAAGAATCGGTCTACAACCCGTTGCTGAGGCACCGACTCCGAGCCCTATAATGCCCTTCTCACTAATCGGGGTATCTATAATTCGATCCTTCCCAAATTCATCAAACAAACCCTGATAATAGCCAAATACACTACCCGCTTGACCCACGTCTTCGCCAGCGACAAAAGCGTTTTCCTGCTCCAGCAAGACTTGCCTGACCCCTTCCGTGATAGCCGCTACATAGGGAAGCTTACGTGGCTTCTGCTCTCTTGCTTCACTCATACTTCTGCCCTCACGCAGTATACATCTTCT
>CAZGCW010000298.1:0-4147 GCA_964524295.1 uncultured Pseudomonadales bacterium | reverse complement strand
TCCGGGCGCGCTATTGGTCGGGGATGATGCTGGGTTTCTAAACAATTTAAAACAAAAAGGGACCCATACCGCGATGAAGTCAGGGATGCTGGCTGCAGAGGCAATTTACCAAGCCATCGCCAGCGGCTCCGAAGGCGGACAGGAACTAACCGCCTATCCCGAATTATACAAACAATCCTGGCTTTATGATGAGCTCTATCGAGCCCGCAACACCATGCCTGCCCAGCATCGATTTGGAATGTTCATGGGCGCTATGTTTGCATGGATTGATCAATATCTGTTCCGGGGTCGTTTACCCTTTACCTGGAAGGATCCAACCCCGGATTACGCCAAGCTTAAGCCTCAGGATAAATGTAAGAAACCGTCCTATCCAAAACCAGATGGATCGATCAGTTTTGATAAATTAAGCTCGGTTTTCCTGACCAATACTGCCCATGAAGAAGATCAGCCGTGTCACCTACAACTTACAGACCCAGACATCCCGATTAATTCTAATCTACCGTTGTATGATGAACCTGCGCAACGATATTGCCCTGCCGGTGTCTACGAGATTATTACTGAAGCAGATTCTGAGCCGCGCTTTCAAATCAATGCACAAAACTGCATCCACTGCAAAACCTGTGATATTAAAGATCCTGCCCAGAATATTACCTGGGTGGTACCTGAGGGCACGGGTGGACCTAATTACGGCAATATGTAAACGCAGCTGCACTCTGTCAGCGGTCCATGGGCTTGATAAATCGGTCTAACTGCCACGAATCCCGCTGACGACCCAACACAAACACCTCAGGGTCGTCTGCTACCCGGTGCTTAACCATCAGATAATCATCGTTTTCGAATCTGATGTGACCATGCTGCACTACCTCAGCGTTGTTTTCAAACACGCCTCTAACGGCCGAAATCCAGCCACCAATTCAATATTCATAGTGTCAATCATCCAGCTCGTCAATGGCCATCGCAATCGCCCCAATTGCTGCTGATGACTTCTCAGTTGGGAGAGACCGTTTTTTACTAATGTACCGGGAATACCTTCAAGAGGAGCGAGCGTTTCCTCGAAATCCTGTTCGCTTAGCAAATACCTGCCTTGATTGTCTACCGCCAGCAAATGACCGAGCGAGCAGAAATACCAATAACCCTGTCGCACAGAAACAGGGACCGCCGCCCGTTTCCACTAGAACAGCGGCCTGCCCGATACTGACTTCCAGACGGCTTAGATGACCTGACAATAAGGCCGCAATGATTTCCGTAAGCTCAGCCGTATCTGGCGTTCTAACCAATCACAACTAATTTCTCAGCAGCCGAGAAAAATAGTTTTCACTCCAAACGCCATACCAAACCGACCCATCGTAGGTTTCCTCTACCACCAGATCCATCAGTTGATAATAAACATTTCTATTCAAGCGGGCCTTGAGCCCGTGTCTTACCGTCACATAAGGCAAACTCAGCTTGTCAGAACGGCGCGATGAACTCAATTCCACAGGATTGGATTCGTTAACCCTCACTCGATCACCTACATTGGTGACAATCGTCAGCACCTGCTTCTTACCTGACGCGGTATTTTCCAATAGAACACCCTGAAAGGGGACATCCTCTACCCCGATTCGGCACTTTTCAGCCGGTGTCACCAGGAAATAGTCATCTTCCTCTCGCCTTAGAATCCCCGCAAACAAGCGAACCATGCTGGGTCGAACGATGGGACTATTCATATAGTGCCAACTGCCATCTTCCTTGATGAGCATATCGATATCGCGACTGTTCTCCGGATGCCATAAATGAACCGGCGGCAAGGGGTTATCTTTGACATGCTCAAGTTGCGATAGCAGCGAATAGGAAAAGGTATCTGCAGCATTCAAAATTTAAGCACCTCAGCCTCAAGCGTCACTAAGTCCACCAGACCGACCGCATTCAAGCCCGGCATTAATCCGGCACATTCGCCCGGGTTGAACAAGAGCTGGTTATCATTGAATTCATGGGTATATCGATGGGTGTGACCATGCAGTAACAAATCAAAAGTGGACTCATCCACAAGGGTAAATTCAAGAGGATCATGGACAACGCAAATTCGTCTCTCGGCCCAGTTCAGACAATAAGGCGGATCAACAAAACTAAAGCCGTACTTATCAATCACCTGAGTGAGTGATCGGCGCTCTTGGTCGTTATTGCCAAACACCCCAAACAAAGGGGCCTTCAAACCAGCAAGGACTTCAATCGTTTTAGCTTGAGTGATATCACCAGTATGAACAACCCGTTCAACCTCAGCGGCATTAAACAAATTGACAATTTCTGCACAATTTTTCAAATTGTTGTGCGTGTCGCTGACAACCCCTATACGCATATAAATCCCCATAAAACAAAGCCGGGAAAACCCGGCTTTGTTAATCCTGCTTTAAAGCTACTGTAATAGTGCTTCCTGGACTACAACGGTTATCAGGCTACTTTTTCTAGGACATGGATACCACAGGCTGATCCCAAGCCAATCACATGAGTCATCCCCAGCCTGGCCCCGTCAACCTGACGGTCTCCAGCCTCACCGCGCAAATGCGTACATACCTCATAAATGTTAGCAATACCGGTTGCGCCCAGCGGATGTCCTTTCGATAGCAATCCTCCTGATACATTGACAGGCACCCGACCACCCAGGGCCACCTCACCCTCGTCAATCATACGCCCTGCTTCACCGTCGGCACACAGCCCAAGGTTTTCATAATGCAATATTTCAGCGGTAGCAAAACAGTCATGCAATTCGACCAAATCAACATCTTCAGGTCCGATACCCGCCATTTCATAGGCTTGTTTAACCGCAATTCTTGTGACCGCATTGACATCAGGCATAACCAGGTCCCGATCTGAGTAGGGGTCACTGGCCAGTACCGATGCCTTTACCTTCACCGCCCGACTCAAACCTAACTCTTTGGCTTTCTTTTCCGAAACAAGAACCGCGGCAGCTGACCCATCTACATTCACAGAACACATTAACTTTGTGTTCGGATAGGAAATCATTTCTGCATTCATGACCGTATCCAGCGGCGTCTCAATCTGATACATCGCCTTTGGATTTAAAGTCGAATGATGATGATTCTTGACTGAAACCTTAGCAAACTGTTCAAAGGTGGTACCGTACTTACGCGCATGCTCCATTCCTGCCTCAGCAAAAACGGCAGGCATGGTGCCAGACCCCAGCAATCCTTCTTTGGGTATACCTTCACCACCGCCACCACCACCCATCAATCCTCGGCCCATCTGTTCAACGCCAATCAAACACCCCTGCTTTAATCGACATCCAGGCCTCCCTGAATGCGGTTGCTCCGGTGGCACACGCATTAGCACAGTTAACCACTGCGACACCCGTCTGGCCGATTTCCTGAAGTATGCGTTGCCCTACCATGGCATTGGCCTGGCCAAGATTACCGCAATAAAGAGCCTGCATATCCTGTATCGTTAAACCAGCATCATCTAAGGCCATCAGTGCTGCCTGCGATCCAATTTGCGGCACGGTTTTTTCCGGAAAGCGGCCAAACTTGATCATATCTACACCGACTACATAAACGTCACTCATAATAATCTCCCTTACTAAACCGCTGGTTTAAAAAAATAACTGATATAGCTGTTGCCGTCCTTATCTTTGCGACCCAATGCATCCCCATAGACCACATCGAGTTCCATATCAAATGATAAATTGGCCGGATCAGCTTCCACACCGATCAAATTACCTTTGATCGTCCCGCCCCCATCCAAGTCGACTATTGCAGAGATATAAGGCACATCAATTCCCGGGAAACTGCGGTAGACGATACTATAGGAATACAACTTTCCCTTATTCTCTAGCCGGGTTTCCTTTAGCTGATCTCGAGCACCACACTTCGAACAGGTAGACCGGGCACCCAGAAAAATCGCATTACAGGCTGAACATTTTAACCCCTCCAGATAAGGATCATCAGTTCCCGCACCCTTCAGGTAGGGAACGACTGGCAATGGACCGTTACTGACCGCTTGCTCCGACATAGTCACTCTCTCTATAACTTCTGATTACGAAGCGTCAAGATTAAACTGCCTGAGGGTCAATATTCAAGTGACAAGAATTTACACTTGTGACATCGTATTGATTTTATCGACCACTATGAGGTTTTAATGGCCCACTACCTTACTT
>CAZGCW010000297.1:0-4157 GCA_964524295.1 uncultured Pseudomonadales bacterium | reverse complement strand
ATTGTCCTTTCAAGACCACCATTGTGCTGAATTTGATAAGGCTTTTTTCCTCCTTCAGAGGATGATATTGCTACTACTTTAAAGGGAGCAGATCATGAGAAGTAACTATATCTCGAAATGGGTTGTTTTGGTGTTGGTTGCATTTTCCAACCTGAGTTATGCGGAACTAGAGGAGGTTGTTGTCACTGCGACCAAACGTTCGGAAAGTACGCAAGATGTTGCTATGTCAATTCAGGCGCTGACCGGTGAAGCGCTTGAAGCAATGGCCATTGATGATCTCCAGGACCTGGCTGCTAACGTGCCTAACTTCTTCGTTGGTGATTCCTTAATCGTCAATAATATTACCATGAGGGGAATAGGTTCCGGAGAAGACCGGGGTTTTGAAACGCCCGTTTCGACGTTTAAGGATGGCATCTATATGCCAAGAAATCGTCAATCGAGGTCACCATTTTTTGATGCTGAAAGGGTCGAGATTGTAAGAGGTCCGCAAGCGGTCTTGTTTGGACTCAATTCCAGTGCAGGGGCAATAGCGATACACGGCGCGGTCAACAACCCTGGAGATGAGTTTGAGGCCATGCTGACGGCAGAGTACGAAGCTGAGTACAGTGGTTCACGAGTACGGGCTGTTATCGGTGGGTCACTGGGGGAAACCCTCGGTGCAAGGGTTGCAATTGAGCAGTTTGATAGCGGTGATGGCTGGCTCGAAAATAGTTTTAGCGGCGACTCCGGTAATTCGGAACACGATATCGCTCGGTTGTCTTTGGTTTGGGCGCCATCAGATACATTTAAATTAACGGCCCGTTTTGAACACAATGAGTCTGAAATTCATGGCCAGATAACAGAAATAGCCAACGGAGACTTGAATCTGGCGAGCGATGGCGCTATTGGTGGGTATTTGATGCGGGCGGGTATCATCAATGCAACCATTCCTGGGTCCTGGAACCTGGGAGGCGAAGATTCGAATTTCGACTACGTTGCATTCCATAGTGCTGATGCAGCATTTCAAGCGCTACATGACGGCATCGATAGCAAAAATTATCGTGATGCGCTCGGCGCAGACCAAGAGATGGATAACATCAGCCTGAATTTCGAATCTGCACTGGGAGACTATACTCTGTCCGGTACTATTGGTTGGTCGGAGTATAGCTACGATTCTGCAGTGAATATTTCCGGAACAGCGGAGACTTTCTACTATGGCACTAATTACGAGGAGTATGACCAGACCAGCGTAGAAATACGGTTAGCTTCGCCATTGGGACAGACTCTTGAGTGGATTGCAGGGGTCTACTATCACGACGGTGAACTTTTTACTGATCAACCCAATACAATGGACGTCAATAAGTTCTATGGTATCTACATTGGCTATCCACCGGCGATTGTTCAGGCAGCCATTACCGGTGCCCCTTTAACTGAACTGGCCGGCGCAATACTATCCCAAGATACGCAAGTGATGTCTCCTTTCGTTTCAGCTACCTGGAATGTGACAGAAACTTTTCGAGTCACAGCGGGGCTTCGATATACGAACCAGGATAAGAGTTACGATCGTAATGCGCAGACCCCGGGGTCGGGTCTTTACCTCACCAATGCTGATGGTAGTCTTGGACCGTTTCTCGGCGGCGCAATCTTAAATGCAACCGGGGCAGGCGTAGGTCAGACTTCAGGGGATATCGATTCGTCCAGCACAGTTCCAGAATTCATGGCTGAATGGGACATTAATGATAATGTGATGTTATTTGGGCGCTATGCGGAGAGTGTCAAAGCAGGCGGCATCGGTACTTCGGGATCTATAGCCATAGAAGGATTGATATATGACGATGAACAGGCGGAGTCCATTGAAGCTGGCCTTAAAGGCCGCTTTTTGGATGGCAGAGCAGAGCTTAATATCACGCTATTTAGTACGGACTATAGTGATCTACAGGTGAAGAGCAGTGAGGTTTCAGCGGGTGGAGTTATTACCATCATTGATAATGCCGGTTCAGCCACCAGCGAAGGTGTAGAAATTGATGGTCGAATTGCGGTTACTGATTTCTTGACCCTGGGGGGCAATATGGCCTGGTTGAATGCCGAGTACAATAGTTACCCTAATGGTCCGTGTAATCGCTCTGGCAGCACGCCCGCGGGCACGGTAGCGGGTACCTGCGATTTCAAAGGCCAAGCATTGCCATTTGCAGCCGATTCAAGTGGAAGTGTTTTTATTGATATCGATAAGCCGCTCACTGATCGAATTCGATTGCTGGCTAATCTGACGGTTTCATTCAGCGATGATTATTTCGTTGAAGGACGTAATGAACCGACTCTGCAACAAGACGGATGGACCAAATTGTCCGGGAGAATAGGGATTGCTTCGGTCGATGATCGCTGGAGTATCACAGTGATTGGTCAGAACCTGACGGAAGAAAAAATGTGGCTTGGAGCACAACCTCTTTTCGGATATGACATGGTGTATCCGACGATGCCTCGAACTTATACAGTTCAAGCAACGGTTCGATTCTAACGGTAAAGAGCGCTTGGTCGTGATCTAGTTAGGGTAGTATTGGTCATAGCCATTGGGCTATGACCAATGGTTAGGGCTGATCCAGAGGGTCTTTGTTGACTGTCGCGAATGTTTCGGGCTGCCGGTGAGTCAATGATGATGCATCGGAAAAGAAGCAGGAGGCTAAGGCGGCTGCTGGTTCTTATCCAAGTGATCGGTCCAGTGACAAGACGAATATCCGCTACACCAGTTATCATCTGTTGAGGCAATAGGCTTGGGTGAATGCAATGGCCAATTTGGCAGTGACGTTGGACGATCGGTACATCTTCGATGATGGCCGCGTATATTTAACCGGGACCCAGGCGCTTGTTCGCCTATTGTTAATTCAACGCCGGCGAGATCAACAGGCTGGCTTGAATACGGCTGGTTTTGTTTCAGGTTATCGGGGCTCTCCGATGACGGTGATGGATCAAGAGCTGTGGCGTGCGAAAGATCATCTGAAATCCCATCACGTCCACTTCTGGCCCGCGGTGAACGAACACATGGCGGCAACTGCGCTGTGGGGTACACAGCAGGTGCATTACAACAACGATGCCAATTATGACGGGGTCTATGGTTTTTGGTACGGCAAGGGTCCCGGCCTTGATCAGAGTCTAGATGCGGTGCGCCAGGCAAATTATCATGGCACATCGAAAAACGGGGGTGTCCTGGTACTGGCTGGGGATGATCCGTCAATGCGGTCGACGGTGGATGCGTATCACTCCGAACTGCTCTTTGAAGATCTATTAATGCCGGTTTTGTATCCGGCGGATATCCAGGAAGTCTTTGATCTAGGGCTTTATGGTATTGCCATGTCACGTTTTTCCGGCGCTTGGGTAGGATACAAATTGCTACCTGAAACGATCGAGACGGCGGCTTCGATTCGAGCAGACTATAACCACATTAAGATTGCCTATCCGGAATTTGAGTTTCCCGAGGATGGCGTCAATTCGCGTTCTGGTGACATGTGGTTCAATCAGGAATTGCGTCTTCGCCGCTACAAACTTCCAGCCGCGGTCGCATTTGCGCGTGCAAACAAATTAAACCGTATCAGTCACGACACGCCCAATTCTCGATTTGGCATAGCCGCGATGGGCAAGACCTGGCGGGATACTTTACAGGCCTTGGCTGAGTTAGGTATAGATGACTCTATGCTCAAGCGTCTTGGTATCAGGATCTTGAAAGTGGCGATGCCGTTTCCTGTTGATGTTGAGACCTACCGGGAATTTTCAGCTGGCCTGGAAGAAATATTGGTTATTGAAGATAAGCGGGAGCAGATTGAAAATGCCATTCGCCGTGTCTGTTATGATCTGCCTGCGGATCAACGCCCTCGACTGGTTGGGCGACATGATGAAAGTGGCAGGCTGCTAGTCGATGATGTAGGGGATTTAAACGCCGATAAAATTGCCCGCGTCATCGCGTCACGGATCGCATATTTCCACTCTTCAGAACAGATTGATAGCCGAATACAGTTTCTCGATCAGCAGGTTAAAAGTGCAGAAGAGAGGCCGGCTGCGACCTTAAATCGCATGCCTTACTTTTGCTCAGGATGCCCTCACAACACCTCTACGCGAGTTCCTGAAGGCAGCCGAGCCAATGGCGGTGTTGGTTGTCACTTTATGGCCTATTGGATGGATCGAGATGT
>CAZGCW010000296.1:2767-4191 GCA_964524295.1 uncultured Pseudomonadales bacterium | reverse complement strand
CGGGTTGTCACGGAAACAATACCCTGGTTGGGTCTAGACCGAGACGCCCGCTTCTCCAGCACCTCAGACTCTGCATACAAGGTATCGCCATTGAAAACCGGTGCCGGCAAGGTGATATCAGTCCATCCCAGGTTCGCTATGGCCTTCTGACTCACGTCGGCCACACTCATGCCGGCCACGATCGCCAGGGTGAGGGCGCTATTGACTATGGGTTTACCAAATTCTGAATATTTTGCGTATTCTGCATCAAAATGAATTGGGTGCTGGTTCATGGTTAACAACGTAAACCAGGTATTGTCGGCTTCCGTAATGGTCCTGCCGGGTCGATGTTCGTATATATCACCTACCGAGAATTCTTCAAAATAACGACCGGAAGAAGCCCGATATCGGTTGGTTGAGCGGCGTTTTTCTGTCATCGCTTTGCTAACTCGCTATTGTTGTTAGACTTAACTTACCACCTTTGATAAACCAGGGGCTATATCGATGCAGATAAACAAAATCAGGGCCATACTGAGCCCTAGCATGGCATTTACGACCAAACCATTGTCAGCAGATTTTTACAATGAGCTCGATCAGGAATTCGATGGCTTTACCAACCATATTCTCGTCTCACAACACGCCTTCAATGAGGACTGGGGAGTGCGGGAAAAACATCCCCTCGGTGATGAAATCGTACTCCTGCTGAGTGGAGAAGCTGACCTGGTTACCTTGCATGCAGGAGAGGAAACTACGCAGCACCTGTCTACGCAGGGGGAATAGGTCCTCATTAGAAAAGGCACCTGGCATACCGCCAGAACTACGCAGCCGACATCAATGCTATTGATTACCGCTGGCGAGGGTACCGTAAACCAGGAAAAGCCAACCTGATAACTCAACCCGCCAGTTTCGCTCTTGCCCGGTCGGTCAGGCCAACGGAAGAACCACCACACAGATTAATGGCCTGACCATTAACAAAGCTACAATCATCCGTGGCTAGGAAATGAATGGCGGCCGCGACTTCTTCAGGTTCACAGATCCGCGCCAAGGGTACTGTGAGCTTTTCAGAATTCAGCAGGCTCTCTCCGCCCTCCTCGTGTGCCATAGGCGTATTCACTGAGGATGGGCAGACACAATTAACTCTAATGTTTTGATCACCCAATTCAAGTGCAGCAGTTCGGGTAATGCCAATCGCAGCATGCTTTGAGGCGACGTATGAACCTAGATTAGCCGTACCATGCTGGCCAGCCATCGATGAGGTGTTGACTATTTTCGAACCGGCCGCCATAAGTGGCACAGCCGTTTTAATGCCATTGAAAATTCCCAGGACATTGACGTCATAACAGGCATGAAAATCTGTTTGATCAGATTCCAGAAGGGTCTTGTAACCCGAAAATACGCCCGCATTATTAACCAGGATATCGATTTTACCGCACGTATCCATGGTG
>CAZGCW010000296.1:0-2757 GCA_964524295.1 uncultured Pseudomonadales bacterium | reverse complement strand
CATCAATTCCTGCATCTGGCCCAGATCTGACACATCTGCCTGGAAGAAATGACAGTGCAATTGTTCTGCCAGTTCTGAGTAGTCATCCCTATCGGCAATGACCACCTCAGCCTCCGCCTGAAGAAACCGCTTGACCACCGACAGGCCAATACCTGAACCACCCCCGGTAACAATAGCCACTTGATTCTCGAGTGAAAAAAACATGCCTGACTCCTTTAGTTAGGACAAAATGAATTCAGCCATGACTCCCTGCCACACAGGTTAGTCCATAGCGACAAAATCGTGACCGATGCGTTAAAGGCCTGCCGCCATGCCACCGGCGACCGGCATGGCCAGCCCGGTCACATAACTGGCAGAAGGGCCCGCCAGGTAAGCGACGCTAGCAGCAATTTCGCTGGGCTCGGCGCCACGACCCTGTGCAATCGTCGCATCCTCCCTATCCTGTGCCTGTTGCGGTGAAATACCCTGCTCCTGGGCTAGGCGGGCAAACAACTGTTCGCGCATCGCAGTATTGACAGCACCAGGACACACCGCATTAAACCGAATGCCTTTGTCTGCATACTCAAGCGCCATCGCCTTGGTCAAGCCCACGACTGCAAATTTAGATGCGGTATAGGCGATGGGTATATCGGCAATAGCACCCAGCCCGCAAAGCGAGGCAATATTAACAACAGCCCCTCGCTGAAGATTGTCAACCGCATTACGCAGCAGATAGGGGACCACTGCCTGGCAACAGTTAAAGGTTCCTATCAGGTTAACATCCAGGGCCCGTTGAAAATCCTGCTTTTGGGTTTCCAGCAGTTCACTACTACCCCCCCCTATACCCGCATTATTGACCAGAATATCGATCCGCCCCAATTGCTCCGCGACTGTATCCAATACAAGCTCAACTTGATCGGAATCAGTCACATCCATGACAAAATTGAGTGCACGGACGCCATCAGCTCGAAGTGCGTCACAACCGGCTTGCAATCCGTCCCGAGCCGCTTCGATATCGGTCAACACGACGGTCGCTCCCTCGCCTGCCAATTTTGCTGCAATCGCTCGACCAATTCCCTTGGGGTGGCCAGCGCCCGTGACAATGGCTACTTTATCTTTCAGCATGCTGCTCTTCCTCAATTATTTCGTTTTTACTTGGGCTTCTTCCATATACGCCAGCGCATTAAGCAACCAAGTGGGTGATTGACTGCCGCCGGCACCGCCATAATTCAGTGAACCCTGCAAGCTGGTATCACCCGCTCGCACTTTAGCAGTCACATCCATTAAATCGTCTATGAATTGCTGCAGAGCTTCTTCTTCCATAGGGTCAACAGTTAAATGCAGCGCAGGCGGTTCCATGACACCCAATAAAACCCAACCGCGAGCGCGCATAGCGCCTGTGACACTTTCAATATCCACCTTAGCGCCATCTGCGCACGGTTCAGAGGTAATCATGATCAATGGCCCATCCGTCTGCCAGGTAGCTAATCCATTTATCTCACCCACCGCACGTTGGATCCTATCCTTGACCGACAGGATCTGCCGGGCATTTTCGACATAACCTTCTTCGCCCAGATAATTCATCACCGCCCATGCGGCCGCCGTCGATGCCAGTGGTCGGCTCCCCATAAATGCCTGGGAAAGATAGAGTCCACAGGGCCATTCCGTAACCGGAACGTAATGGTACTGCTGCTCCTCTCTGGACCGATACAAAACAGTTGAACAGGGCTTCGGCGCATAGCCATACTTGTGCAAATCGGCTGAGATCGATGAAACGCCGGTGATTGAAAAATCATAGGCGGGAATGGTTGGGTCGAGTTTCCGCATGAATGGCAGAATATACCCGCCAACGCAAGCATCAACATGGAACCAGAGATCATGACGCTGGGCCAGATGTCCTAGAGATGCAATAGGATCAACCCGGCCGTAAGGCCAGCTGGGCGCCGATGCCGCTAATCCAACGGTATTTTCGGTAATCGCGGCCTGCATCGCATCTACATCAGCCAGCAGATCCGTTCCCACTGGAATACGAACCACTTTAATCCCGAGAAAGTGGGCCGCTTTATTAAAGGTCGCGTGCAACGAAAAGGGCGCTATGATCTCCGGCTCAGTGATATCCGCTCTTGTCGCCTGGGCCCATTGCCGCATAGCATGAAGCGCACAGAAAATACTTTCAGTGCCCCCCGATGTCAGATTAGCGCAACCCTCACCACCTCCATTAAAAAGCCCCAGACACATTTCCAGCACCTGGTTTTCCATCTGTGCCGCTGCTTTTTCCTGACGAGTAAACAGTGCGTTATAAGGGAAAAATTTAAGATAAGCGCTTTCAACGACCCGCTGTATATCAGCACGTCCTTTCAGAGAGTTAACACTGAGCTTACCCGCCCTCTCTGAGGTCATCTGTGCCTGCAATCCATCCAATCGACTATCCAGTTCCGTTCGACTCAGACCTGTGCCTGGCAATTGCATTAAGTCTCGGCTACTTGCATTTTCCGACATGCTAGATCCTCCTTTAATCGCACATTAAGTTACCAACCCAGATTATCTGTATTTTCAGACCGATGACAGCCTAGATGAGTACCACTTTCGTAGTATTGAAAACCGATGCCAGTTAACAGAATATGGTTAGGTTAAACAGCAACTAGATCAGTCTCAGGAGCTCTGCAAAATGAAACTTGAATCAGCGGAATATCTCCACAAGGTATACAAAACAGTCATCAAGGGATGGGGCAGCCCTGACCACCAGGCACAGGCATTCGCAGACGCAATTTTAGCGGG
>CAZGCW010000295.1:0-4205 GCA_964524295.1 uncultured Pseudomonadales bacterium | reverse complement strand
CAAACTTTTTTAGTAAGAAAATTTTATGAGCGAATTTGATTGAAATTCAGGTAACGATAGATCTCATCGCTCTGGGTATCCAGATCAGCAGCATAGGATAAATATTCTGCAGGCGTTGGCAGTCGCCCCAATATACTGGCTACTGCTGAAAGTTCCGCTGAAGCGAGGAATACGTCTGCTCCGTCGCCCAGGCGGTTGGGGAAGTTCCTGGTTGACGTTGAAACAGCGGTAGAATTGGCGGCAATTCTTGCTTGATTCCCCATACATAGGGAGCATCCAGGCATCTCTGTTCTCGCACCTACCTGCGCAAAAATATTGTAAACACCTTCCTGCATGAGTTGGTGTTCGTCCATTTTGGTGGGCGGTGAAATCCAGAGCCGGGTGGGAATAGAGGTCGCGTCACTCAACATATTAGCCGCGGCCCTGAAATGACCAATATTGGTCATACATGAGCCGATGAAAACCTCATCAATTTTTGTTCCAGCGACTTCCGAGAGTGGTTTGATATCATCAGGGTCGTTGGGACAAGCTAGAAGTGGTTCGGTTATTTCATTTAAGTCTATTTCTATGATTTCAAAATATTCGGCGTCAGGGTCAGGTTCCATTAGCTTGGGTTCATCCAGCCAGGCTTGCATGGCTTCGATTCGTCGGGCAATGGTTCGGCTGTCACCATAGCCCTCGCTGACCATCCACTTCAGTAAAGTGACATTTGAATTTAAATACTCCTTTACGGGGTCAATACCCAGACGGATTGTGCATCCTCCGGCTGATCTTTCAGCCGAGGCATCGCTAATCTCAAATGCCTGCTCCACCTTGAGATCAGGCAATCCTTCGATCTCCAGGATTCGACCACTAAACACATTTTTCTTGCCGGCCTTGTCGACGGTGAGAAGGCCTTTTTGAATCGCTGCATAAGGAATGGCATTAACCAGGTCGCGTAGCGTAATTCCAGGTTGAATCTCGCCGCTGAATCGGACTAGTACTGATTCGGGCATATCCAATGGCATGACGCCGAGAGCGGAAGCGAATGCCACCAGGCCCGATCCGGCAGGGAAACTGATGCCAATGGGAAACCGGGTATGTGAATCGCCCCCGGTACCCACCGTATCGGGCAGTAGCATTCTGTTCAACCAGGAATGAATAATGCCATCCCCCGGCCGCAGTGCGACACCACCTCGAGTCTGGATGAAGTCGGGAAGCTGATGCTGTGTTTCTATATCAACCGGTTTTGGATAGGCTGCAGTATGGCAGAAGGATTGCATCACCAGATCAGCTGAAAACCCCAGGCAGGCCAGCTCTTTAAGCTCGTCACGGGTCATGGGACCAGTGGTATCCTGTGATCCCACTGTGGTCATCTTGGGTTCACAATAGCTTCCTGGGCGTATGCCTTCTGTACTGCAGGCCTTGCCGACCATTTTCTGGGCCAGTGTATAGCCTCGGGTCGATGCTTCTGCTGGTATCGCTTTCCTGAAAATATCACTGCTACCCAGATCAAGCGCCTCGCGAGCGCGATCGGTCAAACCTCGACCGATAATCAGCGGGATTCGACCACCGGCTTGAACTTCATCCAGCAGAACGTCGCTGGCTAATTTGAATTTGCTGATAACTTCATTATGGTCATTGGTAATCTCCCCTTTATAGGGATGAATGGTAATGACGTCGCCCATCTGCATTTGGCTGACATCACATTCTATTGGCAGTGCTCCCGCATCTTCCATCGTATTGAAAAATATGGGTGCAATTTTACCGCCCAGGATAAAGCCTCCATCTCTTTTGTTGGGTATGAAGGGAATATCTTCGCCCATATGCCATAAAACCGAATTGGTTGCAGATTTCCTTGATGAGCCTGTTCCAACGACATCACCAACATAAGCAAGGGGGTGGCCCTGGTCTTTCAGTTTCTCAATAGTGGCAAGGGGATCCGCCATTTTCTTTACCAGCATTGATTGCGCATGAAGCGGAATATCGGGCCGACTCCAGGCGTCACCGGCAGGTGACAAGTCATCTGTATTGGTTTCACCAGCAACTCTGAATACGGTTAATGTAATCTCAGCTGGCGGTTTTTCGCGTTGCGTGAACCATTCAGCGTTTGCCCATGCATTCATTACCTTAATGGCATTAGCATTGTCAGTTTTTGTCTTTTCGACGACATCGTGAAAGGCATCAAACATCAATAAGGTGCTACTGAGTGCATTCGCCGCAGTCTCACCGGTTTCACTATCGTCCAGGAGATCAATCAGAGGTTGGATGTTGTAGCCACCTAACATAGTTCCTAATAATTGAGTGGCCAGCAGGCGATCGATTATAGGTGACTCGGCTTTACCTTTCGCCACGTCCGCAAGGAAGCCCGCTTTAACATAGGCCGCATCATCGACGCCGGCCGGGACTCGGTTTGATAACAGATCCAGCAAGAAATCTGCTTCGCCAGCAGGAGGAGCTTTTAAAAGATCGGTTAACTCGTTAACCTGTTGGGCAGAAAGCGGCTTGGGTATAATCCCTTCTGCTGCTCTTTCCGCAATATGTTGTCGATAAGCTTCAAGCACTGGAGAATCCTTATTTGGCTCTTTTGAGTCGTTGAGAGGTGTTCAGTTTGGAAGCAGATAATACTGTATGGAGCAAGCAAAGTTAAGCCATGATGAATGGAGTGGTCATGAAAGTTAATAATTTCTTATTGGTGCAGACACCTGATTTGTGGCTTAAAGAAGCGCTGGGTAATATTGATATTTTATTGATGGATCACGCAAATTGCGAAAAAAAAGCCGCTTCCACCGCACTCAATTTGATGTATCGTTATGTGGAATACCCTGAACTGCTAACACAGCTTTCTAAACTTGCCCGGGAAGAATTGCGGCATTTTGAGCAGGTGCTCGGTTATATGAAATCGAGAAAAGTCCACTATCGGCAGCTTAGTTCTTCTCGTTATGCGGGCGGCCTGCGCAAAGAGGTGCGGACACATGAACCTGCCCGGTTAATCGATTTGATGTTGGTCAGCGCCATAGTGGAAGCACGCAGTTGTGAACGATTCGGGAAATTGGTCACGGTACTTGATGCTGATTTGGCTGAGTTCTACGCTTCCCTGCTTAAATCCGAGCAGAGACATTTTGAATGTTACTTGGGCTTCGCAAAAAGGCTATCGGAAACGCCCATTAACGAAAGGCTCGGACGCTTACTTGAAGTCGAAGCTGCGTTGATTGTCTCCAAGGACCCTGAATTCAGGTTCCATAGCGGTTTGCCAATCTCTTCAGATAGTGATTCAGCCGATCGGGAACCGGCTCAACTCTAAAGTGCCGTCAGCGGCTATAATCTGCCAGCCATATTGATCCCAGTCGCCCAGCACCAGGCGACGAAATGAGGGGCTATCACCCTCGCCAAAATGATCAAAAGGCCTGTGTGTATGACCGTGTATCATGGTGGTAACATGGTATTCAGCGAACATCCGTTGGACCTCTTCGGGTGTTACATCCATTATTTGCATTTCTGTTTGACCGGTGTGTAACTGGCTTTCGTTTCTGGCGTGTTGGGCAATTTCTGCTCGTTCTTGGAGTGTTTTACTCAGCAGCTCTGCTTGAAAGGACTCACTTCGCAGCATCTTGCGTACGGCCATATACTGGGTGTCCAGGGTGCAGAGGCTATCGCCATGCAGGAGTAGAACAGGTTCACCTAATAGATTCACAATGAAGGGGTCTGGCAACAGGGTTAGATTGGCTTGGGCAGCAAACTTTGAACCGATTAAAAAGTCACGGTTGCCATGCATAAGGTAGACCTCACCTTGACATAGGCTGAGTGCCTCGATCATAGACACATTGAATTCATTGTCATCATCATCACCCAGCCAGACTTCAAACAGGTCGCCTAAAATATAGAGCACATCCTGTTGGGTCAGCGTTTTCAAATAATCAATAAAGGCCTGGCTGACATCGATTCGAGCCGGGTCCAGATGGAGGTCAGAGATGAATAAATAGCGCGTGCCAGTCATATTTTAAGTCTTAAACAGATCAAAGTTATGCAAAGTGTACCATTCCAGGGTTTTCTTTCGTTGACTGAGTACCACTGCTTTAAGTAGAATCAGCGCGTCGTCAGTTAGTCACGGCAAGATTGCCAGTATCAGGGTGAAGTAGAATACCCTGAGTGGCGGAGGACAGGTAGTCTAGTTCGGGGTATAGCGCAGTCTGGTAGCGCGCCTGCTTTGGGAGCAGGATGTCGGG
>CAZGCW010000294.1:0-4210 GCA_964524295.1 uncultured Pseudomonadales bacterium | reverse complement strand
GCCTACCCCATGTCTTATCACCTGCTTGACCTGGGCCGATACTTTATTGCTTATGAGAAGCTCATGGCCCACTGGCATAAATTAATGCCGGGTGTTATCCGCCCAGTATCCTATGAAGATCTGGTGCTCAATCAAGCGTCGGCTTCGCGGCGCCTTATTGCCGATTGTGATCTTCCCTGGGATAAGGCCTGTTTGTCTTTTAATAAGAACCCGGCCGCGGCGACCACGGCAAGTGCCTCTCAGATACGTCACCCGGTCTATGATTCTTCGATTGATAAATGGCTTCAATACCAATCTCAAATGCAACCACTGCGGGAATATTTGACAGGTGCTGGAATTGATTGCTGAAATTCAATTGACTCAGCGCAGACTAAGGTCGATACCTACAAAGGGTGATGGATACTCGATATAAATAGGCTCAGAGTAAGTTGCAGGGAAAACCATGAGTGAGGAAGCATAATTTGAATCGGGCTGAGCAAACAGATTTCCGTCCTGTTATGGCAGGTGTGTTGATTTATATGGTCGCACCCCTGGGTATGACGCTGATTCCGCTCATCGTAGGGGCTGCTGCCGCTGACTTGGGGTTTTCGAGCAGTCAGGTGGGTTATCTCGCCTCGGCTGACCTGATTGGCCTTGCTTGCATATCGGTGACAGCTGCAGTCTGGATTCGTAGGTTGACCTGGCATTTGATTGCGTTGATCAGTATCAGCTTGATTGTCCTGGGTAATCTTTTTTCAGTGATGGCAGAGGGTTTTGCTGCAATGTGTGTGGCTCGCTTTATTACCGAAGTCGGCAGTGGCGGCTTATATGCTCTGGCGCTAGTCAGCCTGGGTGAGACTCGAACCCCTGACCGGTTTTTCTCATTAGGTATCGGTTTAACGATTGCCTTGTCTGTTGGTGTTTTTCTCTGGTTTCCGGTGCTGGTCGGGACTTATGGCATTGACTTGCTGTTTGTGTTCCATGGAGCGGTGGCGTTAGCCATTTTGCCGGTATTGTTTTGGCTTCCCAAAAGCTCGACGGCCCGGGAATTTGAATCGGATGATACGACCGCAGCTAACCTAAAACCGTTGTTGATTTGTTTCGTTGCTTTTGCCTGTTTCACCGTGGCTGAGGGCGGCGTTTGGTCCTATGTTGAACGAATTGGCGCCGCCGCGGGGCACTCTGCAGAGTATGTCGGTGAGGTGCTCGCGGGGACTCAGGTTGCCAGTTTTTTAGCGGCTTTGCTGGCTTCCTGGTTGAGTATCCGTTGGGGGCGTAGCCTACCTATCCTGGCAGGTATGCTGGCATTCATACTGTCGTTCTATCTGCTGCAGATTCCCGACTCAACCAGTTACCTTATTGGTGCCTGCCTGTCCCAGTTTGCCTGGATATTTGTATTACCCTATCTGATGTTGATGTGTGTTGAACTTGATAAGTCAGGGCGCTATTACGTGTTAATCACGGCGACTAAAATGGGCGGGTTCGCACTGGGTCCGGCCATTATCGCAACCTTACTGGTCAATGATGGTATGACCCAATCAGCAACTTCCGGGCTAGTCGTGCAGGATTTTGCTATGGTGTCCTGGATGGGGGGTATTTTTGTCCTGATTAGCCTGGTTTTGTTTTTGCCATTGGCTATCCGTGCGGATAGAAGCTAATGGCCTGCATATGGATTCTTTAGAGAGCGCGCGTTTATGAGTGATATGACAGAGCAGAAATTGGAAATAATGCGTCGGCACGCACAGCGTAGCCTTGAAAATCACCGAGACCCTCATATCGGTGCATTCTACAAACGCTGCATCGAAGAACAGTCGCCCGTATTCAGCCCAGCACATGAATTGACCGAGCGGACTTTTTACCGGGCACCTCGTAAACAGAGTCCCGAAGACGTTGATATCGCCTGCATGGGATTGCCTATGGATGTGAGTGCGCCTTACCATGGGGGGCAGAAGTTTGCTCCCAATGCATTGCGTGAAGCGTCGTACACGCACGGCCCGATCCATGATCGATGGAAGCTGATCCCTTTTGACATGTGTCGAATAGCGGACCTGGGGAATGTGGTATTTAACCGACCCCATGATACAGCTCAGACTGTGGAAGACATTTATCAATCGGTATGCGCGCTCGATGATGCGGATACGGTCCCTTTTTGTGTGGGTGGTGTTCATACTGTTTCCCACCCGATACTGAAGGCTTTGGGGCGGAACAGGTCGCTGGGGCTCATCCATATTGACGCTCATGCCGATACCATGACAGGAGAAATGCAGGGGGAGGAGCTCAGTGACGGTGCTGTATTTCGTCATGCAGTTCTTGATCAGGGGATCGATCCCGCCCGCACGGTGCAGATTGGTATCCGAGGGTTTGCGACCCATTACTGGGATTTTTCCCACGATAGTGGTATGCGGGTGATTACCATGGACGATTTCGATGAGATTGGCCTGAAGGGCGTGCTCTCTGAGGTCCATAGCATTATTGGTGATGGACCCTGTTACCTCACTCTGGATTGCGATGGTATTGATGCCGCCTATTTGCCGGGGACACAGCTGCCGGAGCCATTCGGTTTTACGTCCAGAGAGGTTAGAAACCTGATCCGGGGATTACGTGGCCTTGATTTGATTGGGGCAGATATCGTTGAGCTGTGTCCACTGGTTGATGTTCGCGGGACTTCAGCCAGTCTGATGGCCGCACTCGGCTTTGAGATACTCTGCCTGTTGTCAGAGGCGCGTCAGACTCGTAGTGGTGTGACCCATCAAACCCGCTGGTAGCGGCATGATTAATTGGAACTGAGGTTGTAGTTGGGGGTAGGGCAATGGTTGAAACGCAGCAAAGATGGACGCAATTTGATCCCAGGGATTTTATGGATGAGCTCAAGGAAGGCGATATCGAAATAGCACTTGAGTGGGTTGATGATAATGCCAGTTGGCGAATTCCCGGTGATCCCAAGTATGGTGGCGCGGTTCATGAGGGGAAGGCAGGTTTTAGAAAGTTTTCAGAACTTGCTAATTATTTTCTTCCCCATGGCGTGGAACGGTTATGGTCCCGGGTATCCCATGCTCCGGGAATGACTTTTCTGGAACAGCAGATTCGCGCGCAGACGATGATTGGCACCGTGTACGAAAATGAGTATGTGTTTGTTTTCCGCCATGGTCCGGATGGCAAACTGATCGAGGTGAAGGAATACCAGGACATGCAACCGATGCTGGAAGCTTTTGAGGGTTGGGAGCCCGAGGAAGACTAGCCTTCTGTCCAGGCTCAGTCCCGGAGTGCATCCAGGTCAATACCGACTTCACTGGCCATTGCTTGGATGCCTGCCCAGTACTGAGGTTGCACCGGGATGCCATGTTTGCGTCGGTCCGCCTCAGTTCTCAGGGCATTCTCGCCGGGTAAGGTGATTTCGTCGAAGCCCTTCTGCAGAGGGGTCGATTTAAGCGTTTGTATCCATTGATCAACCTGACTCTTGAATAAGTCAATTGGCATCAAGTCAGCGATATTAACAACCATTAGAAATGCGCCACCGCCACGCTTGAGTTTTCGGTTTGAGTCGGCAGCCAATGCGTGCATGCTGGGGTATTCCATTTGTGGTGAGGTAACCCCGCCCGGTGTTAATAGACCGGTCATGATCTCCAGAAATACATTCATGACGTAAAGCTTCACATTGGGAAATGCCGGTGCTGCCAGCAGTGGCGCGGCTCGATGTTCCGGGTGTTCGATATAAGGTACAGGATCGTCGGTGAGCTCTCCAGTCTCCGGGTCCACGAGGCACTTACTGTCCATTTTTTTGCCTGCCAGAACCGCTTGTGAGAGGTAGGTCTCATAGACACCCGACACAGATGTATCGCCGATAATGGCCGCCATGTCGCCGGTTGGGCAGGCATAAGAAAAGGGTGCAGCAGACATTCTCAGTTCCCGGCCACCCCAGGGCGCGTTCTGGGTCACTGAATTAACGGTCAGAATACCGATACAGTCGTGTTCCAGGGCCAATTTGGTATAAGCACTGGCACAGCCAATGTCGTGCCAGTTGTGTACCAGGGCAATGCCAAAAGTGTGTTGCTTGGCTTTCTCAATGACGCGTTGCATGGCATCGGTCATGATGTACTGGCCTAGACCTCGATTACCATTGATGACCAGGTAATTGTGTTTATCCTGCTCGATAGTGGGTTCCGCAATCATATTGATTTGATCGTGCTGCATCATGAGATGGTCAATCATGGCTATGCCCATGCCTTGCATG
>CAZGCW010000293.1:0-4222 GCA_964524295.1 uncultured Pseudomonadales bacterium | reverse complement strand
GACCCATACCATAAGCATTGGCGGTATCAAGAAAACTAACGCCGATATCAAGGGCCCGATGCAAGGTTCTTTCCGACTCGCCTGCATCAGCTTCCCCGTAAGCCTGCGACATCCCCATGCAGCCCAGGCCAACAGCACTCACCACTAACTCACCTAGCTGAACTCTTTTCATCTCGTCACTCCCGCAACCATTTCATTTGCTATCCTACAGCCGGCGATGGAAAGGCAACGCAAGATCACCAATATCCCCTTAAACCATACCCTGCTCGATAATGAATTCAGAAACCAGTTCAACACCATCATTCTGTTTAAGATTAGTGAAGGCAAATTTCCGATCACCCCGCATGCGTTGTGAATCCGTCTCCATGACCTCAAGAGACGCGCCCACGTAGGGAGCGAGGTCTGTTTTGTTAATCACTAAAAGGTCGGACTTGGTAATACCTGGGCCCCCTTTCCTGGGAATTTTGTCACCCGCAGACACATCAATGACATAAATAGTGAGATCAGACAATTCGGGGCTGAAAGTCGCGCTCAGATTATCTCCGCCACTTTCGATAAATATGATATCGAGTTGGGGAAATTTATCATTGAGCTCAGCTACCGCATTCAGATTCATGGACGCATCTTCACGAATCGCTGTATGCGGACATCCCCCTGTTTCCACTCCCACAATACGGTCATCCTGCAACGCCTGGCTGCGTATCAGGAACTCGGCGTCTTCCTGCGTATAGATATCATTGGTTACCACTGCTATTTCGTACTGACTGCGCATTTTCTTACAAAGTGCCTCAACCAGTGCTGTTTTACCTGAGCCCACCGGCCCACCAACGCCTACTCTCAACGCGTTACCCATCGTCATTTTACCCATCCTCGTTCCCGTTAACTGTTAAGACCGAAACAAGCGCGAATACTGTATTTCATGCATGCTACTGGCCATTGCCACTCCATAAGCCGTATTACCGATCTCATCATCACTGAGCAATCCGGCTTCCTCAATAATATCGGGTATACTTTCAACCAGGCTGGCCAACAAACGCTGCCCATCTGTCTGCCCGAACGGCATCAATTTTATCAAAGCACTGACCTGATTATCACACCAACCCCATAAAAACCCTGGCAATGCCCGATGTAACGGAATTGACCAGCTGTGAGCAGCAAATGTAAACGCAGTTAAATACGCTATCGGCTCACCACGAAAAGCACTCGGCAGCTCAAGCTCCAGATCTTTGAGCAATCGTGCCAAAGCCTGACCTAGCTGGTGATCCTCCAGCAGCAGTTCTTTAGTTTCCCGAGAGCTGAGCAAGAAGTGATTCCAGTGAGCTGCAACCACCGGGTCAGATTCAGAAAAGGCTGTGAACAATCTTATGCACACCGGCAGTTCAAGTCGTCCGAGCGTAGCCTTGAGTTGTCCGGCCATCCATTCATAGGCGCTGCTGTAGTCACTTACCCAGCCGGTTTCAACCGCATATTCCAGGGCCTGAGAATAGGCATAGGCCCCGATGGGCAAGGTAGGTGAAATAAGCTGCCATAACCTGAAATCAGAGGAGTCAAACTGGCTCAGGGTCGGCTCAACCATTTTCGACTGCATGGCTATGGCCATGAGGATGGCGGTGTTGATGTGATACTGGTTGATAAGCGCCTGTCTCAGGCTCAAATGGTGCAGAGATATGGCTTATCCGTCCCCCCAGGCTTTCGACCAATTGATCCAGCACATGATCGCGCTGGTAACGCAGCCAGGTTTCACTAATCTGTAATGGAACATGTCGATTGCCCAGATGAAAACAAAGCCTGGCTATAAGCAAGGAAGTATCCGCCTGAACCTGGGTGACCGTTTCATCGGCCGCTCTCACCTGGACCACGGTCTCATCTTCAGCCTTAAGTAGGTCGCCCGACTGCAAGGTTCTTCCTCGCTGCAGTAACAAACCCACTTCCCTACCGTCATCGAGTTTAGACTTGAATCGGGTTTTCTGGCGTAACTCAAAAGGTAATGTGAGTGTTGCCTGATGCGTGGAACCCGCCTCTGCCAACTTAGATATCGTTAAATGTGCCATAGAACTAGACCATCTCGACCTGATTAAAAGTGCAATTGGGTGCGATGATAACCAAGCCGCATCCTATTTCAAAAAAGAAAATATCGCTGTGCCAGCGGCAGTATCTCAGCAGGCTCACAGGTCAGCAGTTCTCCATCGGCTTTCACCTGGTAAGTCTGTGAATCGACTTCAATATCGGGTTGATAACCATTGTGGATTAGATCCTTCTTACCAATATTACGCGTATTTCTCACGGCACTAACCTGGTTTCTTAGACCCAGTTGTTGGGCAATTTCATTCTCGAGCCCTAATTGTGACATAAAGGTCACACTGGTGGCATTCCTGGCCCCACCCAGTGCACCAAACATAGGTCGGTAATGAACCGGTTGGGGAGTTGGTATTGACGCATTCGGATCTCCCATTGCAGCAGCAGAGATCATCCCACCTTTAACAATAAGTGCCGGTTTTGCGCCGAAAAAAGCGGGTTTCCACAACACAATATCGGCTAGTTTACCTACTTCGAGCGAGCCGACTTCATGACAGATACCGTGTGAAATCGCAGGATTGATCGTATATTTAGCAATATATCTTTTCGCCCTGAAATTATCATTGCGTTGCGAATCCTGACTCAACGCACCTCGTTGGACCTTCATTTTATGAGCAGTCTGCCAGGTTCTGGTAATTACCTCTCCGACTCGTCCCATGGCCTGTGAATCTGAGGCAATCATGCTGAAAGCCCCAAGATCATGGAGAATATCCTCTGCTGCAATGGTTTCCCGGCGTATCCGAGACTCAGCAAAGGCAACATCTTCCGCGATACTCGAGTCCAGGTGGTGACAGACCATTAGCATATCCAGGTGCTCGTCTACGGTGTTCACCGTATAGGGTCGAGTTGGGTTCGTACTGGAAGGCAGCACATTGGCCTGACCACAGGCCTTGATAATGTCCGGGGCATGACCGCCCCCGGCACCTTCCGTATGAAAGGTATGAATGGTTCGATCCTTAAAGGCAGCGATAGTATCCTCAACAAATCCCGATTCATTCAAAGTATCGGTATGAATGGCAACCTGTACATCTGTTTGCTCAGCAACCGCGAGGCAATTATCGATCGCTGCGGGTGTCGTACCCCAATCCTCGTGCAGTTTGAGTCCCATAGCACCAGCAGCAACTTGTTCCAGCAGTGGATCTGGCAAACTGGCGTTGCCCTTACCCATAAAGCCCAGATTCATGGGTAATTCATCCGCGGCCATAAGCATCTGGTGAATATTCCAGGGACCGGGCGTACAGGTCGTCGCATTGGTACCGGTAGCCGGACCCGTGCCGCCACCTAACATGGTTGTTACCCCGGACATCAGTGCATCATCTACTTGCTGAGGGCAGATGAAGTGAATGTGTGCATCAATACCACCTGGGGTCGTGATCATACCTTCACCCGCAATGGCTTCCGTGCCCGGGCCAATAATGATATCGACGCCCGACTGGATATCCGGGTTCCCAGCTTTGCCAATACCGCTAATGCGGCCATTCTTAATACCAATATCAGCTTTGATAATACCCCAGTGATCCAATATCAGCGCATTGGTAATGACCACATCAGCGACTTCCTCAGTAACAGCCTGGCTCTGTCCCATGCCATCGCGGATAACCTTGCCACCACCGAATTTCACTTCATCACCATAGCTGGTACGGTCTTCCTCAACCTCGATGATAAGCTCGGTGTCGCCCAAGCGAACTCTATCGCCTAGGGTAGGACCATACATTTCGGCGTAGGCCTGTCGCGTCATCTTCGCCATGGTTGTGCTCTCCCTGATAGATTAACGATGGTAATGAACTTCCTATAAATCTCTATGGTTTACGTTTCTAAAGCTTACCCATCACTTTTCCATTAAAACCGAATACCTGTCGGTTACCCCCGTATTCAACAAGCTCCAGCTCTCGCTCCTGCCCGGGTTCGAATCGAATAGCCGTTCCTGCTGGAATATTCGGACGAAAACCTCGAGTCGCTTCACGCTCAAACTCAAGTGCGCTATTAGTTTCATAAAAATGATAATGAGAACCAACCTGGACTGGTCGGTCCCCTTTGTTCGCCACACTGATAATCAAGGTCGACTTGCCCTCATTAAGGGAAATCTCCCCAGCGTCAATAAAGTATTCACCTGGTTTCATAATGACACGCTCTTTGATTAGGGGCC
>CAZGCW010000292.1:0-4227 GCA_964524295.1 uncultured Pseudomonadales bacterium | reverse complement strand
CATGGTGGCGGCGCCTTCTCGGGAAAAGACCCTTCAAAAGTCGACCGAAGTGCTGCCTACGCGGGCCGATACGTGGCAAAAAACATCGTTGCCGCCGGGCTGGCCGATCGTTGTGAGATTCAGATCTCCTATGCCATCGGCGTTGCCGAGCCTACCTCCATCAGTATCAATACCTTTGGCACGGGACGGTTACCTGAAGATGCCATCGAGGCTCTGGTAAGAAAGCACTTTGACCTCAGGCCCAAAGGCCTAATCGATATGCTGGACCTAAAACGCGCAATCTATCTTCCTACCGCGAGTTACGGTCACTTCGGGCGTGATGACGAAAACTTTACCTGGGAACGTACCGACAAAGCCAAAGCACTAGCCGATGCACTTTAACGATGGTCACTCGCTCGGCAGATACCCTCCAGCTCAGTTTCGAATTTTCTGCACCAAGAAGTGAGCAGTCTAAAGAAGGCCTTATCAGCACTTATCAAAAACTGGCTAAACTAAAACCCGATTATGTTTCTGTTACTTATGGTGCTGGCGGTTCAACCAAGGATGGTACCGAGGAGGCGGTCATGGCACTGGCAGAGCAGGGTGCCGAAGTCGCACCGCATCTTTCATTTGGCCGGGACTCGGAAGACACCATAGCAACGCTGCTGCATGAATATAAAAATGCCGGTATTCGTCGCCTGGTCGCGCTTCGCGGCGATGTGCCATCCGGTATTGCCGGTAATACCTACTTAGTGCATGCCTCCGACCTAGTCGCCTTCATCCGGCGGGAAACCCAACAACATTTTCATATTGAAGTTGCTGCTTATCCTGAAGTCCACCCTGAATCAGCGAGTGTCAAGACTGACCTTGATCACTTCAAGCTAAAAATCGACGCAGGTGCGGACAGTGCTATTACTCAGTATTTCTACAACGCCGACGCTTACTTTCGTTTTCTTGACAATTGTTCAGCATTAGGAATATCGACTTCTGTAGTTCCCGGTATTATGCCGATCACTAATCTGACCGGTTTAATTCGATTCTCCAATAACTGTGGAGCCGAAATACCTAGATGGCTGGTAAAGCACCTGGAACAGTACTCGAATGATATTCAGGCACTCCGGGATTTCGGCGAAGAAATGGTTACTTCTCTTTGCGAAAAACTGCTCGCTGGTGGAGCACCCGGGTTGCACTTTTATACCCTAAACCACGCCAAAGCCAGTACTCGCATCTGCCGAAATCTGGGACTCTGACCTGAGGCCATGTTATGCATGTTCCGAGGATTTATCTCGATCAGGATCTAAACTGCGCCACGATGATCAAAATCAGTGATGCTCAGGCGCATCATCTTCTCCATGTTTTGCGAGTCAAACCATCAGACCCGCTTATTGTGTTCAATGGTACCGGGGGAGAATATCAAGCAAAAGTCGTGGAACGATCCAAACGACACCTGCAAGCAGAAATAACTGAGTTTAATCCGGTTAACCGGGAGTCCAGTCTCAGGGTCCACCTTCTAATGAGCCTATTAAAACGCGACAAAATGAATCAGGCCATCACAAGAGCGGTGGAACTCGGTGTCAGCGAAATCACCCCGGTCAGAACCGATAACGCCAGTATCAGTATCAAACAGGAAAAAAACAGTTATGCGAGCCTGCAACAGGCAGTTCAGTCCGCAGTTGAACAATGTGGCCGCACGCAACTACCCATCCTTCAAACTGGCTGTTCGCTGCCAGAGGCCGTCTCTGATCTTCTACCCGGGCTCAAACTGGTTGCTGAAGTGGGTCAACCCAAATTGTCAGCCTATGGCCAAACCAAACCAGCATCCGTGACGCTCTTAATCGGGCCTGAAGGCGGTTTAAGTCAACAGGAACTCACCTTCCTGATGGAGCGGGATTTTCAACCGTTCGGATTTGGCGCTAGAACTCTAAGGGCTGAGACAGCACCTGCTGCACTCCTGGCCCTCATTCAGCAACGATGGGCAAATCACTGACGATCTCGCCAAACCAGGCAACTTAACCTCATCCAAAAAACTGCCAGGCCGTCATCAACTGCCACAAATCATCAAGATTATGACCGTCTCCTCAAGCTGGAATCGAGGTGACTGGACTAGAATCCACAAAACCTGATTAGTCAGTTATACTCAACCCAGTCGTTGTAGAATTTATTCATTGTTCTGGAGAGAAACACTTATGGCAGATACTGCTTCCCAGAAATTAATCCGCTGCTTTCTTTCCAGTCCAGGCGGTTCAGAGACCGTCCGCTTTGTTGAATTTGAACTGTTCAAACTATGGCAGTACATGATGACAACCAAGCACGGTTTTCAGATTTCCGATATGACGCTGTGTCTTTGGTTAAACGAAGCGCAATTTCAAGAGAAAGAAAGCCTGTATAGTCGCAGTGGCGAAATCCAGGATGTAAGTAGAATTGTGGTTTCCATCTATGACAAGGAAAATGGCTTTACACACGTTACTAACCGCTATGTACCCGTTGAAGAAGCTGAACGAATGCGCAGCGTATTACTGACTCATACGCCCGATGATTTAGTCAACAGCAATCAGTTTGAGATAGAAACCTTTTCCGGGAAAATTATAGAGAAAAACAAAGTATCGGGATTAAGTGAAATCAGCCTCGGGCTATCAAATGATTAACCTGCTGACGCGCTTTGTTTCAGTCGCCATAGTTCAATCGCCGTGGCCTTCAGTGCAACCGATCTCTCATCACTGCTCGCTGGGTTAGTCATAACCCTCATCTAAAAAGCCAGTCATTGATCCATGCCGGCACAAACAACCCTCACCCAGGCCTCTGCTAACGCAAAAAGAAAAATCTACCTCTGGATTAACAAAGATCTTCAAGCCTGCTCAACCCTAAAAGTGCAAACTGGTTTACAATAGTACTTGATCGAACCACTCAGGAGCGCTGGACGTTGAGCATCAAAATGGCGGTAGTCATGGATCAGATTGAATCCATTAACCCAATAAAAGATAGCACTCTGGCCATGATGCAAGCAGCCCAGGCTCGTGACTATGAAGTATCAGTAATCGAATTAAGCGGTCTTTACCTACAGGAGAATGAACTCTGGTTCCACAATCATCGCGTCCATTTCACGAAAGATGCAGAAAAATGGTATGACATTATTTCAACACAAGATCAGAAAGCAGACCAATTTGATGTTATCCTGATGCGCAAGGAACCGCCATTTGACATGGATTTCGTTTATGCGACTTACCTACTCGAATTTGCAGTTCGAGCCGGTATCCCGGTATTGAATAATCCCGCCAGTATTCGTGATTGCAACGAAAAACTATTTGCGCTGCAATTTCCGCAGTGTACACCCAACCATGTGGTCAGCGCAGATCCCAAGGTACTGAAGCAATTTCATGATGAACATCAGGACGTCATATTTAAACCACTCGATGGCATGGGTGGCAGCTCTATTTTCCGGGTCAAAGAAAATGACAGCAATCGTAATGTCATCTTGGAAACTTTGACCGATCTGGGACAGATCCAGATCATGGCACAGAAATTCATCCCTGAAATCACCCAGGGCGACACTCGAATCCTGCTTATCAATGGCGTACCGGTACCGTATGGACTGGCCCGTATTCCAGCCGCCGGTGAAACCCGGGGGAATCTGACGGCCGGTGGCTCTGGAATCGGCAGACCCCTGTCCGAACGTGATCGGTGGATATGTGACCAGGTAGGCCCCGCATTGGTTGAAAAAGGCCTCTATTTTGTTGGTATCGATGTCATCGGTGATTATCTGACTGAAATCAATGTGACTTGCCCTACCTGCATTCGCGAACTGGATAAGGCATTTGATCTGGATATCGCGGGTGACTATCTGAACTTCATTGAAGCACATTTAGGAATCAAGCATTGACCTCAATCGACTCAACGGTAACGACGACAGATCGCCTGAGTTTTACACTATTTCTTGCATTTACAATGCACGCAGTCATTATTGTTGGAATTACCTTTTCCAGCCTGAAACCATCACCCCAGCAACACACCCTGGATATTACCCTGGTTCGAAGTAAAAGCGAGCAACCACCAGACCAGGCCGACTATGTCGCCCAACATCAACAACAGGGATCGGGTAGCGAACAGCAAAGTTACAAACTTAAGCAGCCGCTATCCGAAACCCAATCAGTCGAACAGCGCCATCAATCAAACGCTCAACCAAACACTCAACCAAACGCTCAATCGACGGATCAGTCTCAGCTAACGCCAGCCATCGTACAGAGCACAGCG
>CAZGCW010000291.1:0-4294 GCA_964524295.1 uncultured Pseudomonadales bacterium | reverse complement strand
GCCAGGGGCCGTTGTCGTGATCAATACCGGTGAGCCAGTTTTGGCGCATCAACTTGGTAGGCATTTGATGCCTGTTTTGGGGCATGAGGTCTTAATGGACGGTACTTCTACTGGATTCGCTGGATCTATGATTAATTTGAGGTCGCTTTTGCGCGTTTGCATGGGTTGGTAAGGTGATGGCTCTAACGTCGGCTCAGCAGTAATGTGATATCGAGGGGCGTTTTAGGTCGATTTTGTTTGGTAGGGAATGTGCTAGCTTATTGCGGGTCCGGTCAGGACTCTAAGCGGGTTCTTATTTAGGTAGCCATTAATATTTTCCTGCATCTGAATGATCAGTCTTTGCCTGGCTTCAAGTGCACCCCAGGCATTATGAGGCGTCACCAGTAAATTCAAATCGGGATGCTGGAGTAAAATCTCTTCATCGATAGCCGGTTCTCGATCCAGAACATCCACAGCAGCACCGGCTACCTGATTCTGTTTGAGCGCATTAATCAGAGCCTGGCTGTCGATCAAACCGCCACGAGCGGTATTAATTAGGAATGCCGTTGGTTTCATTAAGGCCAGTTTCTCGGCGTCGATCAGATGCTGGTTATCGGCCGTAAGCGGACAGTGCAGGGAAACGACATCTGCTCTACTGAGCAATTCATTGAGTTCCACTCGGGACACTTCATCAGATTCATGGACGCTGCTGGATCCTTTGTTGCTGGATGCGGCGATCACCTCCATGCCGAGCGCCTGTGCTGCAGTCGCAACGGCTCGACCCAATTCACCTAGGCCGATGATGCCCAATGTTTTGTTTTTGATTTCAGTAATCGGGTGGTCCAACCGGCAGAACACATCGGATTGCTGCCAGCGACCGTCTCGAGTATCGGCTAAATACCTTGGCATGTTGGTAAAGAGGTTCAATATCAGCGTTAATGTATGCTGAACAACCGAAGGCGTGGCGTAAGCAATCGCATTACAGACCGTGACCCCGCTGGTTTGGGCGGCTTGTAGGTCAATATTGTTACTTCCAGTGGCCATAATACTGACGAGTTGCAGTTGAGGATTGCGCTCAAATGCGGTGTGATCAAGTATTATTTTATTGGTTAATACAACGTGTGCATCGCTAATCCGAGGGAGGATGTCCTCAGCTGTTGTCGTTGGGTAGACCTGCCATTGGGTTAAGGTGGAGGTGATGGGGTCAAGATCAACCTGATCACCCAGGCTATTACTATCGAGAATGACGCCTTTCATATCAAATAGGTTCTCGGGTTTAAGTGGTTGGTCTTTTGTTTCCTGGGTATTAACCCGTGTTTTACAGATCGGGAAAGGCGGTGGACAGCGCTTCGTTCCATTCGGCCACCTGAGCACCTTGTGATTCCAGAAAAGCTTCAACTTCTCCCGTGAACGTCAGACTGATAATCTGGTCTCCCTGACTGATTGAATTAACGACATCTTGGTCTTCGTTTCCCGCAATGGCGCCAAAGACAGTGTGATTTCCATCCAGGTGAGGGGTGGGAACGTGAGTAATAAAGAATTGACTGCCGTTAGTGGCAGGTCCTGCATTAGCCATCGACAGGATGCCGGGTCTGTCGTGCCTGAGTTCATTATTAAATTCATCTTCAAAACGATACCCGGGTCCGCCTGTGCCGGTACCAAGAGGGCAGCCACCCTGAATCATAAAATCGCCTATGACACGATGGAAGGTAAGGCTGTCATAATAGCCCTTGATTCCCAGGTTGATAAAATTTGCCACGGTCAGTGGTGTCTGGTCAGGATACAGGTCGAGGTTAATGGTGCCTTTGTTGGTGGTTAAAATCGCGCTGATGGTCAATGGAACTTCCTTGTAGTGTAGAGTGGATTGTAGAGATTGCCTGGTTAACTGTGTCGAAGCTTCAGCGAGAACTGATATCGGTATAGTTGCGTTGCGTTGCGCCGAGATATAACTGGCGTGGACGACCTATTTTAAAGGGTTCAGAAAGCATCTCACACCAGTGGCTGATCCATCCTGGCGTTCGGCCCAAGGCGAACAGAACGGTATACATACTAGTGGGAATACCCATGGCTTTAAGTGTGATGCCAGAATAGAAATCAATGTTTGGGTAAAGCTTTCGTTCGATGAAATAGGGTTCTTCTCTGGCTATTTTTTCCAGGCGAGTGGCTATTTCAAGCAAAGGCTCGTCTTGAGCATTTTTTTCAGCAAGGACTGCATGACAACTGTCCTGCATTACCAGAGCCCTGGGATCGAAATTTTTGTAGACCCTGTGACCAAAACCCATCAGTTTGAAGGGATCATCTTTGTCCTTAGCTTTATCTACATAATGGGGGACCTTGTCGATATCACCAATTTCTTCCAGCATAGTAAGCACTGCTTCATTTGCCCCACCATGAGAAGGCCCCCATAAGGCGGCAATACCTGCGGCTATCGCGGCATAAGGATTAGCTTCTGTGGATCCTGACATGCGAACGGTGGAGGTAGATGCATTTTGTTCGTGGTCGGCGTGAAGAATGAATATTTTATCTAATGCACCCGCCATGGTATCGCTGATCTGGGATGGGCTGCCTGGATTACCAAAACACATGTTCAAAAAATTCTCAGCGTAACTGAGTTCTGGATTCGGATCGACAAATGGCTGATCGGTGATTTTTCTGTAGGTCATTGCTGCCAGGGTTGGCATTTTCGCAATCAGTTGCAAGGCAGCTTCTTTTCTGTGTGCCTCATTATAGATGTCCAGACCCTCATGGAATTGAGCTGCGAGACCGGCGACTGCCGCACACAGCATTGACATGGGATGGGCAGAGCGGGTGAATCCATCAAAGATCTTGGCGAACTGGCTATCAATCGGCATGCGTTCATTGATGTCATTTTTAAAAGTCGCTAGTTGATCTTCCCGGGGCAATTCGCCATGCAGTAACAGGTAACACACTTCTAGGTGCTCTGACTGGTCGGCGAGTTGTTCTATTGGATAGCCTCGATGCATCAGGATTCCAGCATCACCATCGATGTAGGTGATTTTAGAGTCGCAGCTGGCGGTGGACAAAAAGCCGGGGTCATAGGTGAATACGCCAGCGCTACTGAGGCTACGTACATCAATGACACTGGCACCGGCTACGGCTTCAAGGACTGGCAATTCTAACAGCTTGCCATCAATATTTAGCGTGACTGTCTGTTTCATATCTCTTTCCATTACCTAAACAGTTTTCAATGTTTTTTTTGGTGAGTTTGTGTTTGATCACAAACTGTTGATGATCAATTCTAAATTATCAATGTTTCAAATAAGTATTAAATAATTACCGCATAAAAATAGTCTATAAACCAATTGTTCAGTCGTTTTTTAACCTGGCGATAATAAAATACTGATTTAACCTCTAAACCTGCACGGCGTTGAGCCAGTTTGCCCGCACATTGGCTGACCCAGCAACAGCATTTGATATCAAAGCAAAACTTGCAAGGTTTGTACAGCCTAACAGATTGGTTTCTTTAACCCTGCCAATTGTAATTTCATGGCGAAAATTTTATCATGGCTCGCGCCTGAATGGGCATCTGATACCTTAAGCCAGGCGCAGCTCCAAGCCAAGCGCTACTTCTGCAAATCAGTTGCGGTTTGCGCCACTGAAATACTGAATCCGGGTAAGTGCCAAGATGCGTGATGCCCGCAGGGCCTGTGGATACAGATCAAAGGGCAGCAATTTTTACCAAGGCGGTCCTTTGATATGTGCAACCTAAAATATGACTGGAGAGAAATTCGGTGAAACAAAAATCCCGCCCAACCAATGTGGGACTGGTAGATTTACTTCAGTTCAGTTGGCCAATCACTGCGCTGGCCTCGATTAGTCATCGTATCGCTGGAGTTGTACTCTTCCTGGCGACAGGTTTGATGCTCTATGCGCTGCAAGTCTCGTTGGAATCAAGAGAAGGGTTCGCGGAAATAAAAAATGCCCTGGAATCGTTTTCCGGTCAGGTGATTTGTTGGCTTATTCTGACTGCCTTGGCGTATCATTTTGCAGCCGGTATTAAACACTTGATTGTCGATGGTAGCGATACCCATACCCTGGAAGCTGCAACGTTTGCGGTAAAGAGTGTCTTTATAGTAACAGGTGTTCTTGCTGTATTGGCAGCTTATTGGGTTTTTTAAAGGGTTCAAATAATGGTGCTGGAAAGGTGAATGGGAGAACTGGGAAAGACAGAGCAGGGGAAATTTGTTTTCGAGCCTAAGGAAACCGGGTTTTCAAGCTTAAGGAAAACGGGTTTTCGAGCCTAAGGAAAACGGGTTTTCGAGCCTGAGGAAACCGGGTTTTCGAGCCTAAGGAA
>CAZGCW010000290.1:0-4377 GCA_964524295.1 uncultured Pseudomonadales bacterium | reverse complement strand
GAGCGCCTGCCTTGCACGCAGGAGGTCGGCGGTTCGATCCCGCCTGGCTCCACCACACTCACGATACGTTACCGGTAACTACCCTCACACCCGCGGCTCATAGCAACAATCATGTCCAATCGGTAACTCTCTCTGTTAACATCAACCCGTGCTGTCAGTTGGAACCCCAATATCTTCGATTAGCCAGTCACTTCCCATTGGCTTGAAACATCCTGCATCGCAGTATCAGGACCGTCAGCGACCTGGCAGCAAAAGTAGGAATCGCAATTGAAGCTGAAATCCCGGCTTGGTAAGCTGATTACACTTGGAATACCACGCCCCAAAATAACTGGAAACACCATGAAAGCAACCGCAAAGTTACATTGCGTGATATGGATACTAGTTTTAGGCTCATTCAGCTTTCTCCAATTCAATGACCCTGACCCTTTGCCCTGGTCACTAGTCTATTTTCTGTGTGGGCTACTCTGGCTTGCTGAACTCTTTGATCGCCGAAATATCTGGATCCTCTATCTGAGTTCACTAGGACTTACTTTCTGGATGGGCCTACTAGCGCAGGCGCCCATCGATCTATTCAACCTCGGTACGGCCAAAGACCTTTTCGCTGAAATGTCTCCTGGAAAACCTTATATCGAAGCGTCCAGAGAATTTCTTGGTCTTGGAATCTGCGCGCTCAGCCTGCTCATCCTATTTGCTAAAACTCAATCCAACCCAACCGAAAAAGGAAAATTCTGACCTCAACCCAATCATACAATTCCATCTAAAACCCAATCGAAGATTGAAAACTGAACCGAGACAAAACAGAATTACCGAATTCGTCTCATGATCGAAATAGAAGACAGATCCTATCAAGGCAATGGTCAATCAGAATCGATTAAACAGGTGACGCTATTCTCATAACAAACGCTGAAATATTCAATTACACTGAAAACGCTCTACCGATTCTCGATGTCCGCATCACCGGATCTAAAATATCGGCAATGGGTGCACTTACCCAGCTTCCTCGAGAGAACGTCTTCGATGCCCGTGGATGCACATTATTACCCAGCCTGGCAGATCACCACATTCATCTCCTAGCATTAGCTGCCAGGTCAGAATCGATCATTTGTGGTCCTCCCGAAATCAACAGCGAGGCTGCACTAGCCCAGCGACTCAAACAACACAACCAAGGTAGTGACTGGTTCAGGGGAGTGGCTTATCACGAATCAGTGGCAGGAATTATCGATCGTCACTGGTTAGATATGCACCTGTCTGAGCGGCCTGCCAGAATTCAGCATCGAGGAGGCAGACTTTGGGTTATCAACTCAAAAGGCCTCGCCATTCTTAATGCGACTTCAAAACAGAAATTACCCCCGGGGCTGTCTCAGGACTCGGGACATCTTTATGACATGGACGCTTGGTTACGCCAACAGCTAGCTAGCAAGCTACCTGACCTTACCAGGGCAAGCGTCGAACTCGCTTCCCTGGGTGTTGGTCTGATCACGGATATGACGCCCCAGAATGATGCACTCATTGTTGATTACCTGAACTCGCAACAACAACAAAATAACCTGCTTCAGGATATATTGATTGCCGGTAAACCAGATTTATCCAGGCCTGGCAGACGAGTTCACAGCGACAGGCTAAAAATAGGCCCAGTCAAAATACATCTGCAAGAAGCCAGCCTGCCTGATTTCGATGCTACCTGTGAACTGATCGCTGAAGGCCACCTTGCAGGCAGGCCAGTCGCTTTTCATTGCGTCACCGAAATAGAATTGGTATTTGCGCTGGCTATCCTCTCAAAAGCTGGATCGCTCAAGGGTGACCGAATCGAACACGCATCCATTGCGCCACCCCATCTGCTGCAATCCATCGCCGAACTTGACCTCATTGTGGTAACTCAACCTAACTTCATCCTGGAACGAGGAGACCAATACCTTAGAGATATCAGCGATGGGGATATCCCGACGCTTTACCGATGCAAGGGCTTCATCGACCAGGAGATACCATTAGCCGGTGGAACTGATGCACCCTTTGGCACGGCTAATCCCTGGTTGGCCATGCAGGCAGCCGTCTCTCGCTGTAGTCTAGAGGGACAGATCGTCAATGCTGCTGAGGCATTGACGCCCGAGCAAGCTGTCTCACTATTCCTGGGAGAACTGGAGAATCCTGCAAAACTAAGGCAACTCGATGCCGGGGCACAAGCTCATATGTGCTTACTCGACCGCAACTGGAACCAGGCAAGGCAATCCCTAGACAGGGTTGAAGTGATGGCAACCTGGCGTGCTGGGGTATTAATCCACGATGCCATCAATTAAACCCCAATCCAATGCCGTTGCGGCATTGATGCGTTTGCCACTCAGCGCCAAGTAGGCCGTACGCTGCCTGCCAATTCGCCTTGGGATGCTAACGCACCCTCCTGCACCCGGGATCAGTCCCATTGATATTTCCGGCAACTGAAAAAAAGTCTTGCGCCGGGCCATAACACGACCTGCAAATGCTGGAATTTCTATCCCTGAACCGATGCAGGCTCCGTGCAGCTGAAATTCGACACGGCTGGCGTGCTCGGTCAGTATCCGACTTGCCAAACTCAAAGTTCTTACTCGATGGGCATCCGCTGAATCAATAAACTGACCAAATTCTCGGAGATCACCCCCAGTAGAGAAGCAGGCACCCAGCCCGGATATGGTGGCCCGCTTAATGCTCTTATCCATGGCTAGCAATTGAAACGCCTCAAACAGCCCATCTCGCATCTCGACTGAAAAAGCATTATGACTTTCGGGCCGATTAAGTCGCATTTCCAACCGGTCCTGTTCGCGCGATAACAATACGGCTGGCGAAGCATGAGACGAGGGCGCTGACTCCATAGTCAGTAACTGCGATTTCTGAAACTCTGCTAGCCAGGCCTGGAATTCAGACCCTCCTTGCAATGTTGAATAAGCCAGTGACTCGACCGTCAGTGCGTGTTGAACAGCCAGGTTTTCTGTACTCCGCAAAACCTGTACTAGCACCAACGAACTGACTGGATTCGCTGCAATATTGGCCGTTATACGGTTGAGATCAATCGCGCGATTCACCACCAGATCAACAATAGCAATCATTGCATTTGGATTTTCTTCATCACTCAAATAGCCAATCACCGGTACAGCCTGATGTTGCAACCAAGCTCCCAGCTTCCTGATATCATAGTCGGGTTGTGAACAATCGGAATTTAAATCAATAATCAGATAAGTGTTCTGACCTGGCCACGCCAGCTCAGCGTGAAACTGCAATGACCGCTCAACCAGCTGATCCAAACACAATAATCCCTCAACCCGATCACTTGACATATTCTTGGCCGGCTCTTGATCCATGCTCTGAACTATAACAAAAAAGGGGATTCTGACCGCGCTGTTTTGCTAACCCATCCCTGTCGAACCTAATTACGACCCGTCATTGCCTCGGAAATTTAGGCGTTCAATGTAATCAGGTGATGATTCTTCTTGCCTTTTTGAATCAAAAGGTAGCGAGAAAACAAGGCATCGGATCGAGTCAACAGACGACCCTCATCCGCTTGTCGAACCCCATTAACGGAAACTGCATTGGACTGAATGAGTTTCCTGGCCTGGCCTCGTGTCACCTCGCCCTTGGGTGTTATTGCCAATCCAGAATCTATCAGGCAATCTGATAAGGAAACTGCTTCCTGGCTTAAGTTAGTACAGGGTAATCCATCCTGGGCTAGTTGCTCGAAATCACTTTCAGACAAGCCGCCCAGGTCATTCGAAAAAATGGCCTTGGTAATCCTGCGAGCACCCTCTAGTCCCGCCTCTCCGTGAACCAGCCGGGTCACTTCATCTGCCAGTGTATTTTGAGCAACTCTTTTTTCCGGATGATCAAGATGCGCTTGATCGATATCGGTCAGGGCTTCCTGGCTCAGGAAAGTAAACGTTCGCAGGAACTGCAGAACATCTGCATCTGCACTATTAACCCAGAACTGAAAAAATTTGTAAGGTGACGTTTTATCCGGATCCAGCCAGACGGCACCATCTGCGCTCTTGCCAAACTTAGAGCCATCCGCTTTAGTGATCAAGGGGTACGTCAGAGCATGGGCCTGCCCTGATTCCATTCGCCTGATCAGGTCAATACCACTGGTAATATTGCCCCATTGATCACTGCCTCCAACCTGGATAGTGCAATTATACTTCCGGTACAAAACGACAAAATCAAAAGACTGCAGAATCATATAACTGAATTCTGTGTAACTGATGCCCATCTTCTCATCTAGCAGTCGGCGTCTAACCGTCTCCTTTTGGACCATCGCATTGACACTGAAATGCTTGCCTACATCCCTGAGGTATTCGATTACATTGAGACCATTTGTCCACTCAGCGTTATCAACGACCACGGCCGCATTATCGTCAC
>CAZGCW010000289.1:0-4446 GCA_964524295.1 uncultured Pseudomonadales bacterium | reverse complement strand
CGTCCTCGGAAACTCTGAAACGGTGCAGGCCGGATGTGACGCTTTGGCTGATGAACAATGTTTCCTTCATATTCAACAAAACCCCGCTCAAGACCCTCTATAATCATTTCCGCCGATTCGATAAATCGCTCTCTAGATTCACCCATGGGCACTCGGAACCCGTCGAACTCAACCCTGCCTAGACCACGGCCAATGCCCAAGATCATACGACCATTGGACAGGTTATCGAGCATGGCGATTTCCTCGGCAACCCTAACCGGGTCGTGCCAGGGTAGGACGATCACCATAGACCCCAACTGGACTCGCTCGGTACAGGCAGCCATATAACTCAGGAACTGCGTCACATCGGGCACCATGGTGTAATCAGTGAAATGGTGTTCAACCGACCAGACTGAGTCGAATCCCATGGGTTCGGCCCTTCGGGCCATGCCAAGCTCCTCTTGATACACTTCCAGATCAGGCCGACGCTTGCCTAGATTCTGAAATACGGGTGCAAAACCAACGTGCATATCCGCCTCCTTTTACACTTTTTACACTTTCGCTTTCCTTTGATTAGACACGCATTAGTGCCACAAGTGAAGCAGTGCATTCAACGGAGACCCTGCCAGGATAGTTTCCATCACCGCCGTCCCGATGGTCACAGCCTGCCAGGCCCAACTCAACATCAAGAAATATAGGATTGATTTATTTGTTATGGTAATCACTCATCCAATACACTCATAGTACAATGAGTACATTTAGTACAATGAGTACATTTAGTACAATGCAAACATACCGACCCAACTCGATTCTATCGACACATGAAGTCACCAATGTGCCCCCTTACCTGGGTGACCAGGATCTTTGGCGAAACGATATTGCGCTCCAAGAAGGCATTTCCAGAGAAGCGCCAGGGATAGCAACAGAACAACTTATGAACCTGGGGCAATTAGCCGGTAAAGAGGATACCTTTTACAAAGCGGCTGTAGCCAATCGATTTAGCCCAGAACTAAACGCCTTTGATCGCCATGGTATGCGTATCAATCAAGTGGAATATCACCCGGCCTACCACGACCTCATGAAAATGGCGATCGAAAATCAGGTTTCAAATTTCGCATGGCGACATCGTCAACAATCCGGTAGCAGTTCCGGCGCTCATGTAGTCCATGCGGCGCTCAATTACATGATGGGCCAACCTGAAGGTGGCGTAACCTGCCCTATGGCGATGGCGTACGCTGCCGTTCCCTCTCTGAAAATGAGCGAGCAAATTGCCAGCGAATGGATACCCAGACTCCTGACAACTGAATATGATCCGCGAGATAGACCGATAACGGAAAAAAAAGCGGCCACCCTGGGTATGTTCATGACAGAAAAACAAGGTGGATCGGATATTCGCAGCAACAGCACCAGAGCAAAAGCAATCGGTGCATCATCCGGTGAAGGTGCTGAATACGAACTGACCGGACACAAGTTTTTCTGTTCTGCGCCCATGTCAGATGCATTCCTGACCCTGGCCTATACATCACAGGGCTTGTCATGTTTCCTCATGCCTCGGTGGAAGCCGGATGGAGAACGCAACACCTTGATGATCCAGCGTCTGAAAGACAAACTGGGTAATCGCGGCAATGCTTCCTGTGAAATTGAGCTCGATCGTTGTTGGGCGGTCATGCTCGGTCAGCCAGGTCAGGGAATTAAAACCATCATCGAGATGGTACAAGCTAACCGATTCTGGTGCTGTTCCAGTTCAACCGCACTGATGAGGCAGGGACTGGTGCAGGCATACCACCACACCCGTCATAGGCAGGCATTCCAAAAACGCCTGGTAGACCAACCGCTCATGCAAAATGTACTTTGTGATCTCCAACTCGAGGTCGAAGCTTCTCTGATGTTAACGCTAAGGCTCGGAAGGGCCATTGATGGAGCCGATACCAGCGACGCCTCAGCCGCCCTGGCGAGGATTGGCACCGCCGTCAGTAAATACTGGATTTGTAAGCGCACTCCGGGGCATGTAGTTGAGGCACTGGAGTGCCTGGGTGGACCGGGTTATATTGAAGATTCCATGATGCCAAGACTGTACCGAGAGGCACCACTGAACAACATATGGGAAGGCTCTGGTAATGTGATGTGCCTGGATGTACTTCGGGCCATTGAAAAGGAGCCAGCGACGCTACCCGCCATCCTGGCCGAACTAGACGCAGCCAAAGGAGGACACCGCCAGCTTGATAGCGCTGTTACAGAGCTAAGGCAATACCTCAAATCTGGACCACCTGAAGAACTCAACGCCCGGGCGATGACTGAACTGCTAGCCATCAGCCTTCAGGCTGCGCTACTGATTCGGTATGCTCCAAATGCGGTTTCTGATGCTTTCTGCTCGGCTCGATTTGCGAAGAATCAATCAATGAGCTATGGCTGCTTGCCCTCAGCCACCAATTTCAAGGAGATCCTGAATAGAATTTTAGCCTCTTGAGCTAAATCGAGCTGAGCTGAATTGAGCCAGGCTAAATCTGGCCCGGCTAAATTAAAAACACGCCAGGCGACCGGCCTCTTCAGTGACGTGTGGGCAAATGTGCGCTGCAGTGCAGCTGCGTTTGCATAAGCTGCCTTACTATTAAATTGCCGCTTTAAATAACAGCAGGCGCGTTCACTGACTAAGCAGCGCTGTTAGTCAAGACTTGATTCGCTAGCCTCCATACCGGCCGCAGACCTAGCTTAAGCCGACTCACTCATGTGTATTACCATCACGAGCCAACCTGCCAATACTATAACCTGCTCAGTGTGTCATCATGGAAAGGTATTGCTCTGCCTCTGCCAGGTCTTCTGTCTGGGCATCCTTCCTTATTTCAGCCAACTTCCGATACAACTTGGCCGCGGCGTCTTCATCACCCAGTTTTGCGTAGGTACGCGCCAGTCCCAGCAACGATCTGGATCGATTAGGCATCCGCGCCAAAGCGCTTTCATACAACCCGATAGCCTCTTCAAACCGGCCTAACTGAGACAATACTTCCGCATACAACTCATGAACCGGTTTAAGCGGGTTAGCAGTCCCATTGGGAGGAGGCAGCTGGCCGGTAAGCTCAAGGCCTTCTTCTAAGAACGCCAAAGCCTGTTCTTCATTCCCTTTAGCCAGGCTGACCAACGCAGCGATTTCGCGATACATGACTTTCGTCGGTATTGGCCCCTCTCTATAGGCACCCTTGCCTCTTTTCTCTGCAGCCTCGACCTTGGCAGCCAACAGTGCTTGAACTTGCTCCGCTGTCTTCAAGTCTCCCAGGTGAATAGCACTCAATCCAGCAGCCAGCAAGCTGGTTGTAGCAGATTCTTCTGATACCTCCAGGGCCTGCCATTGCTCTGTTTCAATGATATAGCGTGACCTAACCCGGGCCAGGCTTCCTGCTTGGCCACTATTTTGCTCCGCTATGCTCTCCAGCCGCGTAATCCATAACTTGGCTTTTTCATTATTACCGAGTTGCAAATCACCGTACTGACCCCAATCCAGCGCGTGCACCATATCCCCAACCGCATCACCCGGTTCCCACAAATCCTTGGCTGCATCATAAGCAGACTGATTAGAGGTCGACACATCCTGCCACATCCCATGCTGGATAAATATGTGCGTTGGCATATGCCTGGCATGGGATACCGCTGGGGCAATCCGGGCAAACTTCTGCGCTGCATCCAAAGCCAATGGGGCATGCAGTGGGTCATCGAACGAATGAATAACATAATGTGCTGCGCCGGGATGGTTACTGTTTTTCCGATACAACCGGGACGCGATAGAGCCAGCAAAAATATTCATTCTCATGAGATCATCACCACTGGCTCGGGCAGCACTAAGTAGAGACAAAGCGTAAAAGGCGGCCACCTCATCATCATCTGGGAACTGAGCATAATGCTGCTGCATCGCATCTTTATAGGCAATTCTCCGTTGGGAAATATCACCCGGCCCATTAAACAGCGCTTCAACGGCTGTAATGAAGCCTTTCTCCCGCTCTGTTTTGGCTTTAGCCAGACGCACTTCAGGCGTCGCCCCTAACCGTTGCAGGATATCTATTGGCGTCTGCCGGTTCCATTCACTAATCAGCGGATGGTTATAGCACAGGGATTCTCCCCAATAGGCCAAGGCGAAATCAGGGTCAGCCTGTTGCGCCTTCTGAAATTCTCCAATGGCTTGTTTCCACCCAAAACTATGAAGGAATCCAACCCCACGTAAAAAATGAGGCTGAGCGGCTTCCGCGCCCGAGTTTTCAAAACTCAGAGAACCCACATCCCTAAGGTCAGCAGCGAACAGTAGGTTTGAAGCACTCACTAATAGGACTAATAAGAACGTTTTCATATCGCCTTCCCGTCAATAATTAAGGTCAAATGTTAACAACCAGTCTACACTTATGATTCACCCTGTAGCAATTACAGATTGCTATCGGTCTTCTAACGTTGCCTTGCGACTTATCATCTTGCTCCAACGTTTAG
>CAZGCW010000288.1:0-4480 GCA_964524295.1 uncultured Pseudomonadales bacterium | reverse complement strand
GCCAGCCTCCCCACACCACATAATTTTCACCTGGCCACGCCGAGGTGCTTCGCAGTTCCGTCATCCTCATGCCTTTCTGGCGATTATGAGCAACCTGCTTGAAGAACAGTTCCCTGATCTGATGCCGGAATTTTTCAAGGCAGGGGCTCGTAAAATAGCCTTCAAGGATATGCTGACTGACCACTTAAAAGAGAAATACACACCACTGCAGGGTGATGAAAACCTGTGGCTGATGATGTGTAGAAGGGCGACCATGGAAATGGTGCTGCGCCGTTACGCCGATAAACAAGCAAACCTGAACATTCAATCATCTACCCGTGTCAACGCAATGATTTCCGAGCCCCGTCCCGGCGGCATTAAAGTGACGGGTCTAAAGGTTCAAAAACGGGAAGAGGGTGCTCAAGAGGAACAGGTTCATGCTGACATCATCATCGATGCCGGTGGCCGCAACAGCAAATTCAAGCAATGGTTTAGGCTCGCTGGAGCCCCAGTTTTATCAGAACAAAACAGTGCAGAAATTGTCTATTACACTCGGCACTATCAATTCTTACCTGGCAATGAAGAACCACCCCGTTCAAACAAAACTCGGTCTGCCGGTGACCTCGGATATCTTAAATATGGCGTTTTCCCAGGGGATGGCGGTCATTTTGCAGTCATCATATGCGTACCCTTGCATGAAAAAGACCTGCATCGATATGTCAAAGATAGCAAGGATTTTGATCGTATCTGTCATCACATTCCAGGATTAAAACCTTGGGTAGATCCTGCCCTTTCAAGGGCGACCACAGCCTCATTTGGAATGGGTAATATCAAAACTGTCTGGAACCACTTTGTCCACGAGAACACACCGCTTGCTTTAAACTATTTCGCGATTGGAGACGCAGCACTTTATACCAATCCACTCTATGGCAGGGGTTGCAGCACGGGCATCATCCATAGCCATCTCCTCAACACGCTCTTAAGAGACCATCATGACCCAGTTGAAAGGGCACTTGTTTTTGACCAGTGGACCGAACAGGAACTTCGACCTATATTCAAGGCCAGCCTGAACGAAGACAGAAACGGCATTAAGCGTGCCAAAGCGGTTCTTGCGGGAAGACCGTTAAACCGCGCCAGGGGGCTTAAGAACCGACTCGGCCTGACTTTTGGTGATGCCTTGGCGAAAGCGTCGCAAGAGCAGATACATGTTCTCAGAGGTGCTCTGAAGACGTTTAACCTCATGGAAAAACCTGGGGAATTTCTCAAAGACTGGCGCATACGCCTCACCATTTTGCGTTATATGCTCATGGGCAGAAACAAAAATGCCGCCAGCCGCATCGTGCCTGGCCCATCCCGGTTGGAAATACTGGCATTAATGGCAGATAGAAACGTTAGCTGAGGTCAATTGAACGTACACGGTAATAACAAGCCAACCGCCAGGAAAATAGTGTGTCGACTGGCCGAGCAAGTCAATTCAAACAAACTATCAACGTTATTTTAAGTACTTTTAGACGATGGTAAGATCTCCTATTACACCAAACCAGGATGTCTTGACAAGAGTCGATAAAGTACAACATGACCCTATATAAGAATCAAAGAGACCCTCATCTATGAGCCTGAAAATTAGTCCCATAACACCCACGATTGGCGCAGAAATTCTTGATCTCGATCTCGCTGAATCGTTTTCTACTGAAACATTAGCTGAAGTTCAAACGGCATTGAATCAACATCATGTTCTGGTCTTCCGTGATCAAAGGCTCAGTCGTGCCCAGCATAAACAGTTCGCTCGTCAATTTGGTGGACTACATATTCATCCCTCAAAACTCAATGGACTCAATCATGAGGATGCCGAGACCTTCATTATCAATATCAAGCCTTCAGCGACCCAAAGTAATGGTGAACCGTGGCATTCCGATGTGTCCTGTGCTTCCACGCCACCCTATGCATCCATCCTGTACATCACTGAAATCCCTGAAAACAAAGGCGGTGACACCCAATTCATGAACATGCACGCGGCCTACGACAGTCTCTCTACCAGCTTGCAAGCACTACTCAGGGATAAAACCGCATTTCATGATGGTGAACATGATTTGAAACACTATGGGATTAAATTAGAACCAGGCCAGGAATACCCTGCACATAGCCATCCCGTTGTCATCACCCATCCCATCACAGGCAGAGCCACGCTTTTCGTTAACCCGGGCTTTACCACTCATATTGAGGGCCTCCCCCAGTGGGAGAGTAAAATGTTGCTAGAGGGCTTGTTTGCCTATACAGCCAGTAACCCACGTCTGCAATGCAGGGTTAAGTGGGCCCCGGGTACCCTTACCATGTGGGATAACTACAGCGCTCAACATCAAGCTATATTTGATTACAGCGGCTGTTCTCGCTACGGTGAGAGAATGACCGTAGAATGGCATGAGCCACCCACCGCCTACCCACGCTGAAGAAGGCCTTAGGCGGGGAGTCTCTTGATTCTCTGTTCATATCGCGACAGCACCATCGCTAATCTTTGCTTTAACTCGGCCATCGAGACCCGGTCGCCGTTAGCAAAGCGCTTCCATTCACCACTCTGCTGGTACGATTCCCACGCCGGCCCAGTCTCTGGACCGGTTCCATCACCGGCACCCTCAGGGTTTCCAAAGCGTGCAAAATTAAGCCAATAATGACGGATTTTACGCGACAATTGAGCCGATTCCTGGTCACCCTCTTCTGCAGCAGAAAACAGTAACCAGGAATCCAAGCCATGGGGTGTTCCTGCTGTTGGCTCGGTCATAGCAGAAGGCAGGAAATCTATAAAATACAGCCAACTCCTGACACCCACTAATTTCATAGCGTCAGCAAGCACGAGCGCGGACAGCAGGTATCGCTCATCACCGAACAAGCGCTTGCGCGCTAAATTTGGACTTTTCTGGACATCCCTTTGGTACGCCCGAGTCCAGTCCGGATCAAACCAACGCCAGGCCTGTTCATAGACACCCGGATCTATCTGATAACTCGGCATGATGGTACCTTCATAACTGTTTCCACCAGAAAGGTAAGGAACAGCATGCTGGTTCCCCGCTTGGAAACAAATACCAGGCTCCTCAGCCACAACAGAACCATCTACGATGGGCAATTGAAAGCCAGTTTGTACATCGACCCAATGCATGGCTTCAATCGCGCGCATCGCCTTAAGATCCGAGCAATCCAGCCCGGTTGCATCTGCTAACGTTTCTGCCTCAGTTTCCGCTGAATCAGCCGGCTTCATCAGTAAGTTTGCGGGTGCCGGTACCGGTGCCCGTCGACTGCGTAATAACGGCCAAGTCGCGTATCCGCTCTGCGCGATGGCTCTGTGAAATAAACCCCTAGCCGGCTCTGCTGCCATCAGCAAATTGACCGCCGCTGCGCCAGCAGAAATGCCGAACACGGTCACGCTAGCTGGATCACCACCAAAGGCAGAGATATTATTCTGAACCCATCTAAGCCCTTCAATGAGGTCCAACAATCCAAAGTTAAAATCGGGCCCTTTAATCAAGGGATGAGCGAAAAAACCCAATACACCGAGGCGATAATTTAATGAAACAATCACCACGCCCTCAGCAGCCAGCACCTCTCCCTTTATTCGATTGGAACCTCCTCTGAACCCACCACCATGGATCCAGACCATAACCGGTTTTGTTACCCGAGTGTCAGAGGTCCAAATATTAAGATTGAGGCAGTCTTCAGACATATCGGCCTCAGGATACTCCTCTGAAACCGGTTGAGGACAGATAGGTCCAAAGCGCCTAGCATCAACTAGATTAGTTTTAGATGGCAGGCCGCGCGGGGGCTGCCACCGCAACGCCCCGGTGGGCGCTACCGCGTAGGCTATACCTTTAAATGAAGAAACAGAGCCGTGATTTTCACCTATCACGATTCCACTACGGGTCTGCACCCGAGGAAGTTCATGAGGAAGTTCATGAGGAAGTTCATGAGGTTGATCATCCTGGTCACAAAATGCCACTGTATGCCCCCTTGGCTAACCCCATCTAGGCAGCGGATCAGGGCAGACCCGGTCATGACTACATTTCACCTTTATCCCGAATGAGATATCGGGAAGAAACCAAATCTAAGGCAACACAACCAAACTACTGATGAAAAGCCTGACAAATCAGCCCTCTTTGCTGGAAGCAATTGCAGAGCCTTCAGGATAAGCAGATTATCGTTGAGGTACCCAGCCAGCACACCAACCAGCTCCGACGACCAGTTTGTTCTGGAATAACATGCAGGGTCCCAATGCGGGGTCATTAGCTGAAACCTTATAAAACTCACAATTTGAGCATAGTTGATCGGCAGCGGCGACGCCCATCTTGTCAGTTCGAACGGCCGCGGTTGCGTCTTCAACATATCTCAGTGCTTTGGCCGCTGGATCATCTCCAGTGATCTGCTCCGCACCTGATGACAACATGGATATCGGTACTAGTGGGATTAGACCCAGTGTGGCGGTTGTCTTAATGAAATTCCGTCTGGTTGTCATAAT
>CAZGCW010000287.1:0-4503 GCA_964524295.1 uncultured Pseudomonadales bacterium | reverse complement strand
ATAATCGCCCAGAGACAATTTTAAAGTCAGTGGAACGCATCAGGGTTCAGTTGGGTTTCCCATTGTTTGTTAGACCAGTGTATGCTCTGGGGTAGGTCATAACCAAGCAAAAAGGATATAACGATGTCAGACCATCTGATAGAAACTCAAGAGGCAGGAATCTGCACATTGACCATGAATCGACCCGAAGCGCGTAACGCGATGAGTACGTCTATGATGGAGAAGCTCAATGAAGCGATTCCAAGAGTGGCCGCCGATTCCAGTGTCAGAGTGGTGGTACTGACCGGTGCTGGGGGAGCATTTTGTGCCGGCGGTGATGTGAAGGGTTTTGCTTCGGGATCTGGGGGTGAAGGCCAGGGTGGTGCGATCTCCTTGGAGGAACGCGTTCATAACCTGAGGCGCGGCATGGAGTTATCACGTTGGCTGCACGAAATGCCTAAACCGACGCTGGCAGTGATCCCCGGACCTGCGGCGGGGGCCGGCTTGTCCCTGGCGCTCGCATGTGATCTTCGTTTCGCACTGGATACGGCAAAAATTACCACCGCATTTTCTAAGATTGGTGCATCAGGTGATTATGGCGGGTCCTATTTTCTTCCCTATCTGGTGGGTGCAGCTAAGGCGCGGGAACTGTACTTCACTGCAGATATTATTACCGGTGAAGAAGCCTTCCACCTGGGTTTGGTTAATAAAGTCGCCCCGGCGGACACCTTCGAGGCCGAAACCAGCGCGTACGCAGCTTATCTAGCGGGTTTACCAACAGTGGCCTTGGGTTATATGAAAAAGAACCTGAATCTGGCTCAAAGTGGCAGCCTGGCAGATGTTTTTGATCGAGAGGCCATGCATATGATGCGTTGTTTCATGACGGAAGATCACAAGGCTGCCAGTCAGGCCTTTGTCAATAAGCAGGCGCCTGTCTTTAAAGGCCGGTGAGGAGAGCCTTTACGGGAGTTAATGCCTGTCGGGCCAGCACAGCAGGTGGTCGGGCAGGCTTAGTTGATTGGGCCAATGATGCTGTTGGCAAGTTCAGCCCGCTGGTATTTGGCATCTCCGTACATGACCTGGTTGTGCATTTGCCGTTTGAAAAACAGGTGAACATAACATTCCCAGGTGAAGCCAATACCGCCGTGAAACTGAACGGCCCGGCTGGACGAAAAAATTGCCATATCGCTGGCTTCTGATTTAGCCATTCGAGCGCTGTTTTCGGCACTTTCTGGTGCATGATCAAAGGCACAGGCGGCTTGATAGGTCAGGGATTTTGCATTATCGATCTGCAGCATGACATTGACCAGCGGATGTTTGACGGCCTGAAAGAACCCCAGTGGGCGGTCGAACTGGATACGGGTTTTGGCATATTCGACGGTCGTCTGTAGTAACCATTCTCCGGCCCCAACCATGTCCGCTGATACAATGCAGAGGATGGCGGGCATGGCTTTATCGATGGCTTGGCTGCCGGTACCCGGGCTGGCGACTTCAACCGTCGTGACCTGGTCAAATAGCAGGTGAGCCTGATCTCGAGTTAAGTCGATTATGTGGTCGGGGATGATTTCTAAACCCGGAGCTGATGCCTCGACCAGATAAAGCCCGACGCCAGCGGCGCTACGGGCGCTGACCAGAAATTGCTCGCACTTTCGTGCATCCTGTACAAAATAAGCTCCCCCGCTTAAGGTGCCATCGCTATTGAGCGTCACGTCGGTATCTTCACTTTGCCAGGAACCGGCCTGGTTCGTGATCGCCAGCGTCATGGTTTTACCCGTCGTGAAACCCGCTAAGGCCTGCTGGGCTGCCGCTGAATTACATTCATTTAAGATAAAAGTTGAATTGAATACACTCAGTAGGGGAGAGGGAAACCCAGCTTTGCCGATTTCTTCCGCCAGGGCCACTGCAGCAACCAGGGGCATACCGATTCCGCCATTGGCTTCCGGTACACAAACCGCTGGCCAGCCCAGTTCTACAATCTGCTGCCAGAGCGACTGATCCCATAGACACACATTGTCCCGCTCAATCTCGTAGTCTGAAGCGACCAGGCTGTGCAGCTTGTCTGCAGAGCAATGGTCAGCCATGAATTTACGAGCTGAGTCACGAAGCATGGTTTCGTCTTCGCCAAAGCCAAAATTTTTAGGCTCTACTGCCATAATTGTCTCCTATTTAGACTTGGGAAGGCCCAGTACGCGTTCGCCGAGAATATTTCTTTGTACCTCATTGGCTCCGGCGGCAATGGTGACGCCGAAGCTGTTCATATAAGCCAGTGGCCATTGGCCCGCCGCCGGTGCATTGGGGTCAGTGACATATAAGGTGCTGGCGGCACCTTCTACCCTGTAGGCCGTTTCAGCAATATCCTGGTTGAGTTCAGTGCCAACTAACTTACCCTGTAGCGGGATACGCATGGGATGATCCGTTAACTCTGGCACACCGGCCCGACGGCTGTTTTGACGCAGCGCCTCTTGTCTGATCATCAATTTGATGATGTCGTCACGGAGAGTGGCATCGTCAGCGGCTTTGCCGGAACCCCGATGCTGCTGCTTAGCCAGACTAATCAGTGACGTGATGTTACCCGCTGAGACACCGCTTTCTTCTTCGATGGCCATCCCCCCTGAAGCCGGGGTTACCAGCGGCCCAGCACCGCGCTCATGGGCCAGAGTTGTCATGGCAACCTTCCAGCCGGCGCCCACATCATCCATGCGATAACGATCTGGAATGACCAGGTTATCAAACAGCACTTCATTGAATCCGGTTTGGCCGGTCATCTTGATTAAAGGTTGAACAGTGACACCCTTACCCAGAGCAGATTTGATCGGGACTGCAAAATAGGACAGGCCGTTATATTTATCTGATTTATCGGTACGGCAGAGAAGAATCATCCAATCCGCAAAATGTGCCAGGGAGGTCCATACTTTATGGCCGTTGATGACCCAGTTGTCGCCGTCTCTTTCGGCAAAAGTCTGCTGATTGGCCAGGTCAGAACCTGCACCTGGCTCACTGAATCCCTGGCACCAGATTTCTTCTCCGGAAAGCAACTTGGGTAATAGTTCCGCTTTGACGTCATCCTGGCAATGGAAAAAGATGGTCGGGGCAGCCATACCCATACCAATAATATTGGGTAGATAGGGTGTTTTCGCTTTCTGCATTTCTTGATTGGCGATGCCTTGGCAGTTTTCTCTTCCGCCGCCACCGACTTCAATTGGGTAGTCGCAGCCAATCAGGCCAGCATCATAAGCTGATTTTTGCCATTGTTTTAGCCAGTCCATGGCGGCCGGGTCGCTGAGCTCTAAAGCGCCTTGGGGCAGTTGTATCGGCGGTCTTCCGGGGTGATTGTCTGTCAGCCATTTCTGGCATTGGACCCGAAATTCTGCTTGTTCGGGTGTGTCCTTTCGATCTGATGCTGCCATAGCGCCGTCCTCTTTTTTGCCTACATGCCTACCTAGGAGGAGAGTTCTACCCGATTCTTGATCAGAATCCAAGTGCTGCTAACTCGTTTTATCAGTTGTGATAGTCTAAGAATCACAAGGTGAATGACAGAGGAGACACATGGTAAAGATCATTGGAAATATAAGTCCAGAGGATGATTACACGCACGAACTCGGTCCCGAAGCGAATTTCAATGAGTCTGTTTATTTCAACTTCTTTGACCGTCAGCAAAACCGGGGCGGCTTTGTGAGGATAGGTAATCGGGCTAACGAGGGCTACGCGGAAGTGACGGTCATCGTCTGGAATCCCGATGGGTCAGCCTATTTTAATTATGCTAAACCGGATATATCGGACAACGACAGCTGGAATGCTGGCGGCTTGAGTATTGATGTGCAGGAACCCGGCGAACGAGTGCGCACGGTCTACATTGGGGAACCGCTGTTTATGTCCGATCCGGTGGAAATGAAGGATCCTGGTAAAGCCTTTAAGTCAAATCCAAGAAGGCCGATTAAAATTGATCTTGTGCATACCGCAGTAGGACCGCTATATGGCCATGTTGGCCAAGCAGGGGATGGTAATGAGTTTGCCCGCTCGCACACTGAACAGCACATGAGCATCACTGGCACCCTGACCTTTGCCGATGACGCACCCATCAGCTTTAGTGGTTGGGGTTTGCGCGATCATTCCTGGGGACCCAGGTTTTGGCAGGCAACACCATCATACCGATGGGTTACGGGTAATTTTGGCGACGATCTAGGTATGGTCCTTACGACCAATGGCGATGGTGTTGGTCGGGGTCTTTTCCAGCAGGGTTCCGAGTTGCTACGCATGAAATCGGCTGTATTGACCACTGAATACCTTGCTGACACTCGATATCATAGCCGGCTGAGCGCCGACATTGTGATGCAAGATGGTGCCAGGAGAACGTTAACCGGACGGGTCATGGGCTATATACCACTGCGTAATAGGCGTAGTGGAGAGGACACCCACGTGGGTGAGGGTATGACTGAATATACGCTTGATGATGGCAGGGTCGGTTATGGGCTGAGTGAATACCTGGACCAGCCTAAAGGTTAATCTGGGCAGGCTGTCTAAACT
>CAZGCW010000286.1:0-4534 GCA_964524295.1 uncultured Pseudomonadales bacterium | reverse complement strand
TTTGCTCGCAGGCGATTTGGTATATCTTTGGGTTGGGTTTGCGGATGCCAAGCAGGCTGGATTCGATGACGATATCAAATAATGACATCACTTCGCCGACCTGCCTGGCTTTGGTCTCTGACTTCGACATGCCAGGGCCTTGGCCGCTACGGACATTGTTGGTAATGCAACCCACCTGATAGTGTTGTTTAATTACCTGTAGTGCATGTACCATGGCGGGGCGGATATCGCCTGATAATAACGCCAGAACATCTTGACCGGGGATTGGATATCCCTTCTCTTCCGCCTCTTTTTGGAACAGCCGGTCAAATTCTTCAATAGACACCTGGCTGCTTTCAAACAGAGCCCAGGCATTACTATCCGGATTAGTGGCATTGATGGAGCGTATGAAATCCTTGGGTAAATTGTGCTGCATTTCATAGTGTGCGAAGGCTTCGAATGGACTGGTAGTCAATACGCCGCCAAAGTCCCATAGAACGGCTTTTATATCATGATTCATGGTAGTTGTTTCTGTGCTTGTGATGAAAAGGGCGTTAACCGACATTGATTTCATAGGTTGCAGTTTCCGGTCTCGCCAGGCCTCGTTGCGAAGATTCAACCGCATTGAGCATGAGCGCAACATTTTTGTCGTCCGGGAAGTGCGTGCGAATTTCGGCTGCAGCGTCATCGAGTCTTAATTCTCGCATGAACAGCATCCGAAACGTTTTCCGGACGATGGCGATTTCTTCACTGGAATAGCCAGCTCTTTCCATTCCTATCTTGTTGATAACCCGCATATGGGCAGGAAACCCTTCGGCAATGGTAAAGGGTAAAACATCCTGGATAACTCGGGACATGCCAGCCACCATGGCTGCAGTGCCAATCTGGCAAAATTGATGGATGGCAGCCAGGCCGCCAATGTTAGCGTGGTCACCGATAATGACATGGCCTGCAGCCAGGGCATTATGGCTGAAAATAACATGGTTACCGACAACGCAGTTATGCCCGACGTGGGCATGAGCGAGCAGGGTGCAATCATTTCCTATCGAGGTTGTGCTGCCTTCTTCAGTTCCATTATGGATGCTGACAAATTCTCTTATGGTATTGCGGTCGCCGATGTTAGCGTAGGAGATAGTATTTGCTTTGTGTTTCTGATCTTGTGATTGAATACCCAGGGTTACAAAAGGGAATATTTCGCAATCGGAGCCAATGGTGGTATGGCCCTCGATAACGACATGGCTTTTTAGTTTGGTATTATCTCCAATCTTGGCATTGGCCCCTACCGTGCAAAAAGGCCCTATTTGGCAGTCAGTACCTAGCTGGGCTTTCTTGTGTACAACGGCGAGTTTATCGATAACAACCATCTTTTTCTCCGAAATAACAATTTGACTGGGTAGCGTTGCTTTACTCTACCGCGCTAAGTTTCCAGTTTATTATGAAAAACTCAAAGTTTAATTCCTGTTTCGCAGTGTTATACTGCGCGTTCTTGGAGTTCGGATAAATGAATTGAGGGCTCTTGGCTATATACGCTCTTGGGAAAAACTATGACCGATACTATGAATCCAATGTTGGCACGAACGTCTTTCAGTCGTGATGAACTGCTTGAATGTGGCTATGGGAATATGTTTGGGCCAGGCGGGGCACACTTGCCCATTGGTAATATGCTGATGGTTGATCGTATTACCTCCATCGAAATTGAAGGAGGCAAGTCAGGTAAAGGTCGGATTCTGGCTGAACTGGATATTGATCCTGATCTCTGGTTTTTTAAGTGCCATTTCGTAGATGATCCCGTCATGCCGGGTTGTCTGGGTTTAGATGCGCTTTGGCAACTGGTGGGGTTTTATCTGGCATGGAAAGGCAATCCAGGTGTGGGAAGAGCACTCGGTTGTGGCAAAGTTGCCTTCAGAGGCCAGGTATTGCCAGTGAATAAGCTGGTTCAGTATGAAATAGATATGATTCGAATCAGGGAAGGGAAAAATGTAATGGGAATTGCTGACTCAAAGGTTCTGGTCGACGGTAAGGTTATTTATACAGCCGAAAAGGTTACCTGCGGCTTATTTACTTCGCTGGACGACTTTTAAAACCCCATTTATTCTATAGAACCAGAGAGGTTATTAATGAAAAGAGCAGTCGTTACAGGAATGGGTATTGTGTCGCCCTTGGGAAACAACATTGCCGAGACCTTAAGCTCACTGCGTGATACAAGGTCGGGAATTAAGTATCAGGAGGCCTATGCTGAAATGGGGCTTCGCTCACATGTCGCCGGTAGCATTGATATCAATGCCGATGAATTGATAGATCGAAAACTCAAGCGTTTTATGGGTGATGCCGCTTGCTATTCGTACATTGCCTTAGCGGAGGCAATTGCAGATTCTGGGTTAGAATCCGATCAGGTGTCGCACATACAAACCGGTGTCATTGCGGGATCAGGAGGGGCCAGTTCATCTAATTTGACCGAGGCCGCTGACCTGCTTCGCAATAAGGGACTTAGACGGGTCGGGCCCTATAGAGTGACGCGAACAATGAGTTCGACTGTGTCGGCCTGCCTGGCAACCGCATTTTCAATCAAAGGTGTCAATTATTCGATTACATCCGCTTGTTCGACCAGTGCGCACTGCATTGGCAATGCCGTGGAACAGATCCAGTTGGGTAAGCAGAACGTGGTCTTTGCGGGTGGAGGAGAAGAAGAGCATTGGTCGATGACTTCCCTTTTTGATGCGATGGGCGCTCTCTCTACCAAGCGTAATGATAATCCTGCTGCCGCATCTAGAGCTTATGATGAGGATAGGGACGGGTTCGTCATTGCCGGTGGAGCAGGCTTTCTCGTGATAGAGGAATTGGAGCATGCCCTTTCCAGAGGGGCTCATATCTACGCGGAGGTGGTTGGGTACGCGGCCACTTCCGACGGCTATGACATGGTTGCTCCGTCTGGTGAAGGAGGAGAAAGAGCCATGCGTTTGGCCAAGGCAGATTTGAGTGCACCGATTGATTACATTAATGCCCATGGAACCAGCACGCCAGCTGGCGATCCGCCGGAAATTGCAGCGGTTAGACGGGTTTTTGGGGAGGATTTTCCTAGAATTAGTTCAACTAAATCATTAAGTGGTCATTCTCTTGGGGCGGCGGGTGCGCACGAGGCCATCTATTCGCTGTTAATGCTAGAGCATGATTTTATTTGTGCGTCGGCTAACATTGATGTTCTTGATGCCGAGATGGAGACTGCTCCCATCGTCCAGTCGAGAATTGACCAAGCCGGAGTCAGGACCGTCATGTCGAATAGCTTTGGGTTTGGTGGTACCAACGCCGTACTGGTTTTCCAAAAGAATTGACCAACCAACTAGCTCCAAAGTTTCATACAGATGAGATGAGGATGAATACAACTAAAATTGTCGTTATTGAAGACGAAAAAGATATCAGAGATGTCATTGTTTATAACCTTCAGCGAGAAGGGTACACCGTGTTTGCATCAGAGACAGGAGAAGAAGGCCTAGAATTAATTAGCGCTCGTGCTCCCGATTTGATTATTCTTGATATCATGCTGCCTGGCATGGATGGCCTTTCGGTCTGCCAGCAAGTGCGCACCGACTCAATGACCAAGGCCATTCCTATTATCGTGGTGTCTGCCAAGGAGGAAGAGTCTGATGTTGTCATTGGTCTTGGCCTCGGTGCAGATGACTATGTAACAAAGCCGTTTTCGCCTCGTGAATTGCTGGCCAGAGTAAGAACTGTTTTACGTAGAACGGGCTACAGAGACAAACCAGAGGAGAATCGGGTACAGATTAAAGGCCTGTTAATTGATGTGGTCAAACATGAAGTCAGCCTGTCTGGAAAGATAATTCCGCTAACGGCTACAGAATTTAAGATTCTCTACCAATTGGCAAGCCAACCCGGCAGGGCCTTCTCTCGCGAGCAGTTATTACACCGAGCTTTGGGTGAAGGGGTGGTCCGGGTTACTAGAAATATTGATGTCCATATCAGGGCGTTACGTAAGAAGTTGGCTCCTGCAGACGATATGATTCATACGATCAGGGGTATCGGATATCGTTTCGTTGGCGAGTAGTCGGCCACGCTGACTTGGGCAATATCTTCAAGTCCCATTGTTTTTCTTAATCGCAATTTTTGGGTTAAGTTTTCGTCCAATCAGGGTTTTTTGATTCAGTTTTCTCTCCGTCATTAATATCACATACCCGAGAAAATTCAGGGATGGAGCGTCGGGGACATCGGTACACAGTCTTTAGCCATCGGGGCGACCAGAGTGGGTAATCGCAATCTGGTGTACTCACTGAAGTTGCCTATACTGGGGCGCCGTAGGGGTGACTTGGTGCGGTACTCCTGGACCCTTTGTTAAAGCGATCGGTAGAGTTCCAATATGAAACAGCAAACAGTCGACAACCCGGATCACCCCGGGGCGATGACGAATACTCAACCCGTTAATTTGAAGATATGGGACTTAGCCTGGCCTTCTATCGTCAGTAATCTCCTGTTTGCTATTATCGGGATCATCAGCATAAAAATCATCGGTTCATTGGGGTCTGAAGCGATTGCTGCCGTGACA
>CAZGCW010000285.1:0-4538 GCA_964524295.1 uncultured Pseudomonadales bacterium | reverse complement strand
ATGGTGCCGGAAAGAGGACTTGAACCTCCGACCAATTGCTTACGAAGCAACTGCTCTACCAACTGAGCTATTCCGGCATGTTTTAAATTCTATCACTAAAGGGCAATTTAGCTGCTGAACCGAATTGATTAAAGCGTGACGGGTAGAGGCTTTTCGATAGGCTGGCTAAGCGCATCCGGCGGAGCAGACAGGCCTAATATCGCACTATAGCCTTCGCTGAGTTCCCGATGCACGAGTCCCGGCGTGCCAATAATCTTAGCACCCGGACCACAGGTCGTGGTTTCCCCAGAATCTTGCTCAATCAACGTCAACTCACCCTGGGTGATAAAAATAAGGGATTCGAAGTCATGCCAATGAAAGTCGTTTTCCAAAGCAGGAAAGTCCAGCTCTACAGCGTGGTAACCCGCCGCTTTAATCTGGGCATAGGCTTCTGCCTCATCCTTATAGGTGCTGATTTTCGACATCAGTTAAATCTCCGTTGAGTTCAATCGAAAAATATCACCGACTACCCTGCCGGTCAAACCCATTCGATTGAAACCACTTCGACTTGTACCGAAGAATGCCGACTCACCAGAAGTTGCACAGGGAAGGGCTGGCACGGGGTGGATTTCCTATGACGATTTCCTCAGACGGTTCCCTAAATAGCCTAGTTCCAATGAAGCAACCGGTATCGGACAGATTAAACCCATTTCCTTGGGTACTATTGACACTGCTTGATTCGCTCAGAAGCAAGTGGCAGAGGGATAGGCATTTCGATATTACGCTCCGGGCAGGCGGTATCTTGTCTACCAATTCGGTTGCGTCAGGAATCACTGATACTACTTTGGATACTGAGCTCTTTTCTGTCGTCGTGTCGATATCACCGCCACAAGGATGACAATGAATATAACGATAACCGCTCCAAACTCGAACATAGCTTTCTCCACTCATACTGCTGCGTCTAACTAACTTCTACCTATGACGATTGCAGCTTATACCAGGTCAACAACTGGTCACACTGGTTTGGTTATGAATCCTGCAAACGCTACCACCCTCACTATGGCTGGCGGTCACCTGATAGCCGCTGGAACGGGTACATTCCGGGCTTACGGCAGGCGTCTGGCAGGTAATCACGAATGTAACGACATCGTTGCTGGCATTGGGGGACCAGCCCAGAACCGCTGTGTCTTTTAAGCCGCCAGGCACATCAGGGTTCAACGGATCATAGGAGCCTTCCACATATTCACCTTGTTGTACGCGCCTGTCTTCCTGGAATACCCGTATCATCTCAATACTCTGTAACATGGTACCGGCTCGCGCTTCGGCGATGTAGCCTTGATAGGCCGGAATGGCGATAGCAGATATAATCGACAAGATAGCTACTACGATGATCAATTCAATCAGGGTAAAACCCCGGCTTATCGCAGGCCTAGGTCGGGTTGCACTTAATAAGAATTCGGAATTCAAATACACGGGTGGACCCACCACGTCCTGACAGAGCCTAATAAGGCGGGAATCAATCATTTTTGAACTGAAAAACGTCTTCACAATTCAATCGCCTGAAGGATAATAGAGACTACTGATTAGCGTCACCAGAGAGAGTCGAATTCATCCATTTTGAAACCGACCAGTAACAGAAGCTATCGCTAAAAAGCGGATGAGCCATCTCGAAATAAACTTATTTCAAGATGGCTCACCATTTTCTTTTACGATCAATTATAAGCAGGCTTTAACTTAAAAGTGCTGCTAAAACACTTGTACAAGCGCTATAGTGCCGCCGCATCGACTGTAAGCGTATCAGCCGTTAACCCGTTATAGGCGCACAAAGCAATCGTAACCGTCATATCCGACGCATCCGCATTTGTAACCGAAACTCCGATGGCGCCTGTCGTAGCGCTACAAGTCGCAATGAACTGATTACCACCACCGGGAGCGGCTGCCGACTCAGGGTTGACCAGGGCTACCACCGCAGCAAAATCATCCGGCCAGTCTGGCGTGAGCCCTAACGCCTGTTGCTGGTTCAGTTTAGCCATATGGGCGCGTACTGCTTTACCCGCGGCATCATAGGAGGACTTCACCTTAGCCGCATTCGCATTAGCGATGTAATCCTGGTAAGCAGGCAATGCCACGGCCGCTAATATCCCTATAATCGCTACCACGATCATCAATTCGATCAGTGTGAAACCTTTTTGAATTGTCTTCATAAATGTTGCTCCATCAATAAGTAGTCAATCGCATCAGCGACCCGAAACCTCTCAATGACTTATCATGCCATTCAATTCCAGTTTTGCCAACCATCTTCGCTGGCTAAAAATCGACGCCGCAAATGCAATCAGTTGGATCTGGCTACCTGCCTGGCTGGTAGGTTAGCTTCCAACTGAGCATCGATCTATTTAAACCAAGCCGCAGTCAATCCAGGTTCCGGCATCCAGACCTGCGAGTCATAAATAGGCCCTTCCCTTTATCCACCCCTTAGGTCTAAACTCGCTACTAACGACCCTAATCACAAGTAATAAAATGGCCTCACCCGCAATACAACTCAGTGGCCTGGCGCAAAAACTGGTCAACGACCACCTGATCGATAAACAAGAGGCTGAAACTGCGGCACAGCAAGCCACGGATGATAAACTGTCGCTAGTCAGCTATCTCGTTAAAAATGATCTAGTGTCAGCCAGGGCCATTGCTAATTCCGCCGCAGAGGAATTCGGCACCCCCCTAATCGACCTTGAAGCGGTGGATCTAGAGGCGATTCCCAAACAGATCATCAGTGAGCGACTGATCCGTACCCATCGTGCCATTCCGCTTTATCACCGTGGTAATCGCCTGTTCGTTGCCCTATCCGATCCAACCAATCGCCAGGCACTGGCTGATATTCAATTCCAGACCGGTATTTCCACAGAGGAAGTGTTGGTCGAAGAAGACAAGCTCAATACCTTCATTAATCGCGTTCTGGAATCCGAAGAAGACACCAGCTTCACCGATCTGGGTGACGAGGACATTGATCTCGACCTGGAATCCGTTAATGTTGAGGGCGCCGAAGAAGAAGAAGAAGCCGCTGTCGCAGACGACACCCCAGTCGTGCGGTTTATTAACAAAATGCTTTTAGATGCTATCCGTATGGGCTCGTCGGACTTGCACTTTGAACCGTTCGAAAAATCCTATCGAGTCCGGTTCAGAACCGATGGCGTATTACATGAAATGGCCAGTCCTCCGAATAACCTGGCACCTAGAATTGCTGCCCGTATTAAAGTCATGAGCCAGATGGATATCTCTGAGCGACGAATTCCCCAGGACGGCCGGATCAAACTCAAAGTATCCAAAACCAAAGCCATTGATTTTCGCGTGAATTCGTTGCCCGTCTTGTTTGGAGAGAAAATCGTTCTGCGAATCCTCGATCCCAGCCAGGCCAAAATGGGCATCGATGCCCTGGGTTATGAGCCAGACCAGAAAGAACTTTACCTGGAAGCACTCGAGAAGCCCCAGGGCATGTTCCTGGTCACAGGCCCCACCGGTTCCGGCAAAACCGTATCACTGTATACGGGCATCCAATTGCTTAATACGCCAGAGCTGAATATATCCACGGCTGAAGATCCAGTTGAAATCAATCTTGACGGCATTAACCAATGCCCGGTCAACGCAAAAGTAGGGCTGGATTTTTCCGAAGCGTTACGCTCGTTCCTTCGCCAGGACCCGGACATTGTCATGGTCGGTGAAATCAGGGACCTCGAAACCGCTGAAATAGCGATAAAGGCAGCCCAGACCGGGCATATGGTAATGTCAACGCTGCACACCAACTCAGCGCCGGAAACGATTACCCGACTGCGGAACATGGGTGTACCGGCCTTTAACCTGGCTACCTCACTTAATCTGATCATCGCGCAACGGCTGGTGCGCCGACTCTGCAACTGCAAGGTCAAACTCGACATTCCGGCCGCTGCCTTGATGGAAAAAGGGTTTTCCCAGCAAGAGATAGACCAGGGCCTGGAGATTTACGGCCCCAAAGGCTGCGATAAATGCACAGCAGGTTACAAAGGCCGTGTGGGCATCTATGAGGTGGTGAAGATTACGCCAGAGATTTCGACCATCGTTATGAGAGATGGCAACTCGCTGGAAATCGCTGAAGAATGCAAGCGACAGGGTTTTAACACTATTTTTCAATCCGCCCTGGTCAAAGTCAAAGCCGGCTTGACCAGTTTGGATGAAGTCGATCGAGTCACCAGCGGCCACTGATAAGGAAACCCTATGGCAACGCCCGCAACGCAAATTTTTGTCTGGACCGGAACGGACCAGAAGGGTAAAAAAACAAAAGGCGAAATCTCCAGCAGCAGTATCGTCTCAGCCAAAGCAGAGCTGCGCAAAAAAGGTATTCGCAGCAAATCCATCAAAAAGAAGTCTTCGAGTCTGTTTTCGTTCTCCTTTGGTTCGTCGATCAAACCTGCCGATATCGCTTTGTTCACGCGTCAATTGGCAACCATGATGAAAGCCGGAGTGCCGTTGGTGCAATCCTTCGAGATCGTGGCTGGCGGTGTTGAAAATACGGCTGTGAGAGCTCTAATCAG
>CAZGCW010000284.1:0-4577 GCA_964524295.1 uncultured Pseudomonadales bacterium | reverse complement strand
AGCCGAATTACCTCTCGTATTGACGAAAACAATGTCGTCGAAGGCATCATGGCAACGATTCACGAAACAGGCCATTCACGCTATGAGACTGGTCTGAACCGTGATTGGCGCTTTAAACCCATCGGTCTAGCCAGGGGTATGTCCATCCACGAAAGCCAGAGTTTATTCTTTGAGATGCAAATGGCTCGTTCCAAATCCTTTATCCAGGCCATTAATCCGCTGGTAATCAAACACCTTGGCGAGGACCCCGCTTTCAGTTCGGCCAATCTACACAGAATCTACACACAGGTACAACCCAACCTCATCCGCGTGAACGCCGATGAGGTAACCTATCCGCTTCATGTCATTCTCAGATACGAAATAGAGCGCGATATTATCCTGGGTAAAGCAAAGGTCGCCCATATCCCAGAGTACTGGGATGAAGCCATGAAAAAATACCTCAACCTGGATACTCGAGGTAACTACCAAGACGGTGCCATGCAGGACATCCACTGGCCCTCAGGTGCGATCGGCTATTTCCCGTCCTATACGCTGGGTGCCATGAATGCAGCCCAATTACATTATGCGCTGGTTCAGGCCATACCCCAGGCACCCAACCATATCAGCCAACTTGAACTGACCCCTATTTTTGAGTGGCTGTCCACTAATATCTGGGAGAAAGGCAGTCTGCTCAGTACCGATGACCTAATCCAACAGGCCACGGGTGAAACCTTAAGAGCAGACTATTTTATCGACCATCTGCGATCACGGTATTTAGAGTGAAATCAGGGCGTAGAAACAGGCGAACAACCCGCCTTAAAGCCTAGCCAGCGAACTATGGGTAGATCCTTATACAAGCTCCGTCAGACCTGTTTAAGCGCGCCTGAAGCTTGCCGCAGGGCATAGGTCAGCACCAGATGACTATGAACAAACTGAAGCGGGTTACATGAACCCATTTAAGCCGATACGCCGGCACTGCATTAAATCGTTTATCTGAAAACCGGGGGAATGCTGCATTAACTCGCTTTGCCGTTAGAAACCAACACAAAGGCTCTGCCCCGTACTTGAAGAAATCAGATCCATGCCTGTTCAAATAGCGTTGGTATCACATGGTAGAACATGATATTACTAATCAGAGAATAACTTAATAAGGGCTTAGGGACATTAACTCGAACCAGCATAAAAGTGGGATTAGCGACGTAGGCCAACTGTGTTTCCCCAACAGTTCGCGCCAGAAGCCAGGCAGAATCATGCTTTCAGGCTCATCCCCTTCAGCCAGGCTTGGCGTTTAAGCCTGGCCAATGAACCTGCCAGGAACTCAGCAGCACGGGTATTATAAAAACAAGGTAAATAAAAGAACCAAAAAGAAAATATAAAGATATCAATAATAAAGGAGCTAGTGATGAACCTGATCCGAAAACACACATCAGTAACTTTCATTTTGACCGCAATCGCCTTTACGGGGTTTTTTCATTCCGCTATAGCCGAGGACAAAAAGCGCCAGATCGAAGAAATCATTGTTACCGCGGAAAGAGTCGAATCTACGGTTTCAGACACCTCTATTTCCATTACTGCCTTTTCTGAAGATGCCATAGAGGACTTTGGGCTGCAGAGCGCAGATGAATTAATAAACTATATCCCAGCCACGACGCGGGATGCCTACGACATCCGCATCCGAGGAGTCGGACGGAACTTCAGGGCCCTGGGGGGTGACCCCGGTGTAGCGACTTATTACAATGGTGTCTATTCTCCAGACTTCGGCATTGCCGCCTCTGAGAATGCCCTATACGATCTCGCCCGGGTTGAAGTATTAAGGGGACCACAAGGCACACTTTATGGTCGTAATTCTATCGGTGGCGCACTCAATTATGTAACCAAACGACCAACATTTGAAAAGGAGGGCGAACTCAGGCTCCAAACCGGTGAGTTTAATACCCGAGAGCTCTATGGCGTGCTGTCCGGTGCATTCATCGATGATATCGTCGCAGCCAGGATTGTCGCCGTCGATAGAGAGCGTGACGGCTCGCAAGAAGGCTTGCAGGGCAGTCCGGACATCAACGCCATCAATGACCACAACATGGCTGTGAGCTTCCTGTTTGATTTCAGCGATAACTTCAGCGTCTTCGTCCGCGGTAATGATCGTGAATCAGAACGCTTACTACCCACATTTGAGTTTATGACTGAAGGTGCCGGTCCCGTCAGAGGTCAATCCTCCGCTGACTATGCTGTTTTTGGTTTGCGAGCGGTGGAACAAGGCGCGGCGGGTGCAATGTCTTTTACCAACCCACTGACTGGCGAAGTCCTATATGGTGCCTACAATCGTCCCGGTCTGGATCCCACACTGTATCCGTTCCAGCCTAATGCAGGCTTTGGGCGAACCGATATCGACGGCCTTAAATCCCTTTCTGGAGGAGAAGGTAACTTCACTAACATGGTCAATAATGAAAGTGATGCCTGTGCCTTCCCTTATGCGAACCAGGATTGCCAGCATGAATACTTCGGGCATCGCTCTAGTTCTCTAGAAATGAAGTGGGAAATCAACGACACCACGACTTTAACTTACATCTACGGCAACCAGGATTTTGAATATACATTCAACATCGATGCCGACGGCTATAACAGTGATTTCTCGAAGTATCGGCAGACGGTGCTGGAGGACGTGTGGAGTTATTCGCACGAACTGCAGTTACAGTGGTCGGTAGGCGAGCGCTTCACTGCGACCAGTGGTGTTTTCCAATTCACGGAGAAGAGAAACCAGGATTATAGCTTAAGAAACAACACACCTCGTTATACCCTACCGGCTGCTTATGGGGATTTAGATGCCCCATCGGCTATTCTGGGCGGGGCCTCTTACATGCAGATCATTGGTTTTGGCGGTGGCGGCGTTGGTCTTGGCGATGCAGCCATGGGAACCAGTATAAGCGGTCGGTGGCATGGTAGCGAAGACATCTATCGTCACAAGAATATTGTTCGCAATGAGCAGGTTGCCTACTTTACCCAAGGAACTTTCAAGCTCAATGACGAATTCTCCCTGGTATTGGGAATTCGTTACGCAGAAGACGACAAATCGGCTCTGGAAATCCGCGGAGGTTACTTTGAAATAGGTTATCCTGTATTCCCTCTTGCACCCGGGTTTACTTCACAGGACCTGCTTCAGTACGGGCCTAATGTCGCCACTTCGGCCATTATCAACGGCCTGCCTGTGGGCGCACTCACGGTGGGACCGGCAACCGGATTAACACTGCTAGGGCTGACCAATATAGCCATGGGCAGGGCCACCTATTCAGGAAATCCAGCTGACCCGATAACGCCTAGCTGTGCTATTACAGATGCGGCGTGCGCCAGCCCTCTGATGCTCGGTCCAGGGCTGCCCATCAGTTACACCTCTACTGTGTCAGGGGATGATACCTGGTCGGATACCAACTATCGTATCAATCTGGATTGGACGCCCAACGATGATATCCTCATGTACCTGTCCCTCACCACAGGCTACCGTGCCGGCGGATATTCCCTTGGCGTAGCGGATGCTCGCGATCAGTCCAGGGACGATCAAGGCATCCCAATTCCAGGCGCTGGTATTGAGCCCCTTACTTACGATGAAGAGACTGTCAAAGCCCTGGAAGTGGGCTACAAGGGCTTGCATCTGGACGGCACCTTGCAAGTCAACGCATCCATTTATACATATGACTATGAAGGCTATCAGGATCAGCTGGATTTTTTCGATCCAATAAGAAATTCAACTGTGGATGCCGTTGGCAATGCACCGGAAGCCACCAACTCTGGTTTTGAAATCGAGCTTCTGTGGCTGCCCACTGACAGGCTCACGATTGGCGGCAACTATAGCTACACTAAAACTGAATATGGTGGCGACTACCAAGCTGCTATATCCGATGACCCATTCCTACCGGCCTCGCTATTCGGAAATGCGACCACAGCGCCTGACCTGTTCGTAGTCCATATGAATGGTAATCCGCTGAAGCGAATTCCAGAGCACAAAGCAACGGGTTGGGCCATCTATGAAATTGAAACCAGTAGCGGTACCTTCGATTTCCGCGGGACCTACTCGTACACCGGTGAATATTATGTTTCAGGAATCCAGCGGTCATTGGATCTGCTTCCGGACCGTCATCGTATCGATTTAGCAGCCAGTTGGACTGATAGCAGCGATACCTGGAAAGTCAGGTTATTCGTTGACAATGCGACGGATGAAAGCAGTGTGCGCGGCTTCGGCACCTCCTCCGAGTCGTCAAACTGGCGCAAGTCCGGGTCTACACTCTACCCCAGATACTGGGGACTGGATATAACCTATACCCTGTTTAACTAGGCTTCAGGGCAATTAACAAGGGCGCTTCAGGCGCCCTTTGTTTTTCTAGCAATCAGACTACGACTCTTTTTATCGTTTCTTAAGTTAACAAAAGGCTTTGGCTTGTTTTGAGGTAAGGAACCGTCCAGGGTGATTTTAAAGAAAAGCAACCCAAGGCCGGTTGTTTGTTCAAGACCCTACTTGAAAACGTGGGCACTAAATTATCCGGTCTCATGAAACACCGGCCAATGACCCACCATCTCACTACCCCTGAAAGGGAGTAGATCGCCAAACT
>CAZGCW010000283.1:0-4613 GCA_964524295.1 uncultured Pseudomonadales bacterium | reverse complement strand
GGGCAGATTCAGGATTGCCTGCCAACGGTTCGGCAGATTACCGATAGAATATCTGGGATCGAACGGGTCGTGCTTGTTGAGGTGACTGGCCAGGCGGATAGGCAGGCTTTGCCAGGATCGGTTGCTTTTGGCGAACTGGTTGCAGGGCAAGAGCAACCAGAACTGATTTTTGAGCAACTGCCTTTCGACCATCCTCTGTACATTATGTACTCATCAGGAACCACAGGAGTCCCTAAGTGTATTGTCCACGGTGCTGGTGGAACTTTACTGCAACACCTCAAGGAGCAGCGGTTGCATGTTGATGTTCGGACCGGTGACGTGTTGTTTTATTTCACTACCTGTGGATGGATGATGTGGAATTGGTTGGTAGCTGGACTGGCATCCGGGGCGACCTTGTTACTATACGATGGCTCGCCTTTTTATCCGGAATCTAAATCATTGATGGATATGGCCGAACAGGAACGAATCAACATCTTTGGCACCAGTGCCAAATATATCGCCTCGCTCGAAAAATCTCATATAGTGCCAAGAGAGACTCACAATCTCGAAAATTTGCGGACCCTGTTGTCGACGGGCTCGCCTCTGTCACACGAAAGTTTCGATTATGTTTATCGTGATATCAAAACGGACCTGTGCTTGTCCTCTATCTCCGGAGGAACCGATATCATCTCGTGTTTTGTACTCGGTAACCCTTGCCTACCCGTGTGGCCAGGAGAAATCCAATGCTCAGGTCTGGGCATGGCGGTAGAAATCTGGGACGAAAAGGGTGATGCCATCGAACAGACAAAAGGGGAACTTGTTTGTACGATGCCATTCCCTAGCACACCTATTTATTTCTGGAATGACCCCGCCGGCGAGAAATACCATTCAGCCTACTTTGAAACCTACGAAGGGATCTGGGCTCATGGTGATTATGGTGAAGTAACCGAGCATCAAGGTATGATTATTCATGGTCGTTCCGATGCAGTACTTAATCCACAGGGTGTGCGCATTGGCACGGCAGAAATTTACCGGCAGGTGGAACGGTTCGATTCCATTCTTGACAGTATTTGTATTGGCCAGGTTTGGCAGAATGATGTGCGTGTGGTGTTGTTCATTGTATTACGAGACGGCTTATCTTTGACTGAGGAATTGCAAACAGATATTCGCCGTGTTATCCGGCGCGAAACGAGCCCTCGTCATGTTCCCGCCAAAATCATCGCGGTAGCAGAAATCCCTCGGACTATCAGTGGCAAGATTGTCGAGCTAGCCGTGCGTAAAGTGGTCCACGGAGAGCCGGTCGTTAACACGGATGCCCTGGCTAATCCACAGGCCTTGAAGTTATATGAAAACTTGAGCGAACTACAGTATTAGAAAATGACGGATTAAGCAGGCTGGCGCTTTGTAACCTATTTGGCAGTGAGGCAGTTTATTTTAGTCGAAATCTGGCCTGATCTTCGTCATGACTGTATTACCGAGAAAACACATGGTCATTATTCTTATGGGGGTGAGTGGCAGTGGCAAGACAACGATCGGCAAAGCCCTAGCCGATGAGTTAGGTTGGCATTTTTTTGACGCCGATGATTTCCACTCGATGACGAACAAACAGAAAATGTCAACCGGTTCAGCGTTGTCTGACGAGGATCGTTGGCCCTGGCTTGAAAGGTTGGCCGACAAAATCAGTGTGTGGGCCGTCGAACCGGTAGGCGCAGTGTTGGCGTGTTCAGCATTAAAGGAATCCTATCGGGCGTGTTTGACTTCAAAGGCAAAGGCGCAGGCGGTGGTTTACATTCATTTGACTGGCGAAAAAAAGCTTATCGCCGAGCGGCTCGCTTCCAGGCAGAAGCATTATATGCCTCTAGATCTGCTCGATAGCCAATATGAAATCCTAGAAGGTCCCAGCAGCGCATTGCTTGTTGACGTGAGTGGAACGCCTGCTGAGATCGTTGCGGAGATCTGTTCGAAAATGAATGAGTCAGTGCGGCTTGCACCTATTTGATGCGGTCCACAAGTAGGAACAGCGGTCGATAAATACCTCACCCACCGGGTTAAACCCGGCACTCAGATTGGGACGCTGATCCAATCAGGTACTGATAGGCGGATATCATGGATTGTTGGCGGTGTTCTGAGCTCGCCGCAACATGGTTGAGCTAATATCCTCTCTGAAACTGGATTCAGGGACCTGGATGCAAATTTCCGCCAATTCAGTTGGTAAATCCACGTCGTTAAGTGCGTGGAAACGCCCATCTTCAGACCGCCCGAAGACGATAAAACGGATGTTCAGCTTTGCCATCTCGAGCATAGCATGGTCTCGACTCTGACGGTTATTTTGGTAATAGGCAATGCTGGCGATGCGTTTGATGGTATCCACACCGACGATAAAAGTGGCTCCCGGGAAGATAGCGGCTTTCTCAATAAAGGTGGCGGCACAGGTAAAAATCAGGTTGCCGTGTTCGTCCAGATTCGCCATGCGATTTTCCATCTCACGGTAATCCAGAGGAGGTTTGTCGACATTAATAACGGAGATTTCAAAACTTGCGTTTAACCCGGTCATTGTCTCGGCAAGTTGCTTCATCTGTAGATGGCCTTGGTGAACCGGGTTGAACGCACCAGGAAAAATTAAGACGGGCGTTTCTAGCTGGGGGCTGCATTGGATCTTGTTCGTTAAAATTGATTGCCATTCAAGTCGTCCCGATGTGCGCTTAAACGATACCTGATAGTGATCACTAGTTTCTTCGAGGCGTGGGTCGTGGGCTTTTTGATCGATTAAACGATTCAACAATAAAAGCGCCTGTTCGCCACAGATTTGTTCTTGCTGCTGTCTGGATTGAGGCGCGGCAGGCGATTTGAAGTCAATGGTTAATTCTAGGGTTTCAGTCAGTGTTTGTAAGGCGATGTAACAGCGGTCAGATCCCTTGCGTTGAGGCTGGGTGGCTAAGGCCGCTGTGAGTCCGAGTCCAAACAGGTTGTCGGATGGCTGAGAGGCTAGCTGGCGGGCACGTTGCCAGGCCTGCATGGCCATTTGCCTGGCCGTTAGCGTGCTGCACACTTGTACCGGCGCGGATCCTAAAAAACTCACCATCGCCGGGTGACTGTAAGGTACAATGGCCTCAAGGATCGTAGATGATGCTCCCGGTTGCGTGAGTAGATCAGCCAGGGCTTGTGAGCCGCCGCCCGCCAGGGCAATAACTCCAGCGAAGTCGGCTGTGTGAATGGCCTGGATATCCGGTGTGTGCACTGGTTTTATCCTTATATTGAATCGATAGCTGTAATCAAGAGGTTAATACCCATGATGAGACGTATCATAATCAGTTTTTGGGTTCTGTGCTTACCTAGTTTGCTCATCGCGGCCCCTGCTGATCCTGAAGTGTTAACGTTGACTCCAGATGAACTCGCAGAATACGAGTTTGAAATCGAGAAAGAAGCGCCCGCAATGGTGACGCCTTTAAATTTAGGCCAAGAATACATTTTATCCTCGCAGCGTCGACTAGTGAAGGACCTTATGGCGCGGTGGCTGGGGATTCTGACGCTGAGCCAAACCGAGTCTGATTTAAAGATTTTGCAGTCGCTGATTGACCAGAAGGTGATTGCCCAGGCTGATGTGCGTTCGTGGCAGGCTCTGGGCGTGGTTTTTGGTGATATCTTAGTTAAGCAACATCAGCTGCAGTGGATTTCTTATGAGGATGAATACGGGGCCAATAAAGCGCTGCAATGGGAAGACACCGATAACTTTGTGTTTCCGGTTACGCTGTTCTCGAAACGCGTGCAATTCAAGCAAGACATTGTTATGACCGACCTCTACGAAGAACTTTCCCAAGTTATCGAAGGCTTCAAGGCTTATGAACGGCGATTAAAGTTGCCTTGAGCGATTAAGATGGCCATGGAGGTGTAAATCCCCTGGATAATCTGTAAAATCGCCGGCGACAATAAAAGGAACCCGGTTTATGAAAGCAGTACTTAAATTTATTTTTGTTGATAGTCTGGTTAATATTCTCGGCGACTTGTTTGAACAGCCAGCAGTGAACTGGATATTTATCGGCTGGGGCTGGCTGGCGGTCCTGGTCATGCTAACCAGTATTTACCAGACTGTGTCCAGCATCGGCGCCTAACCAGCAGGTTAGGTTAACCAGGGTGCGTCGTTGGCGAATGAGCCAACGACAGTTTTCTCAGGCGGCTGTTAACAGCGCTTCAAGATGCTCCATAACCAGGTCACCAAACTGCGTCGTAGATACCTGGGATGCATCCTCCTTACCCGAGTTGAGATCGGCCGTGGTATAGCCGGCTTCAAATACAGCCTGCATAGCAGACCACACATAGGCCGCTTCCTGGTCCAAACCAAAACTCATTTCCAGCATCATGGCAACAGACCCAATCATTGAATAGGGGTTGGCTATATTTTTCCCGGCTATATCAGGAGCGGAGCCATGTGATGGCTCATAATAAGCTTTTTCCGGGCCAATACAGGCTGAAGGCATGAGTCCGAGAGAACCCAGAATACCACCCGCTTGGTCCGAAAGAATATCACCGAACATGTTCTCCATTACCATGACATCAAATTGTCCGGGATTCAGGCAAAGTGCCGTTGCTGCTGCATCCACCAGTAAGGGGATAACTTCAACCTCGGGGTATCCTTC
>CAZGCW010000282.1:0-4619 GCA_964524295.1 uncultured Pseudomonadales bacterium | reverse complement strand
TCTGGACGTAAAAAATGCCCTGATCAGTCAGTGTGCGGCTATTAAAGGTTTACATACCTGGCCTACAGATGGCCCCTTGCTCATGATCGCCTCGGATCAGTTTGATATTCAGCTATTAGTGGGTGGCATGGAAGAACGGGGCTGGCGGCTTTTGGGTGTTACCTCGCCACCAGCAATCCACTTGACTCTGGATGTGATGGAAGATGCCTATCTCAGTCGTTTCCTTAAGGACCTGGAGGAATTAACCGAAGGGATTCTGGAAGGTAAACTGACTAAAGAAGGATTACTCAGTTATGGCGGCGTGGGTGCGGGGAATACGGCACCCAAGTGGTTATTGAAGGCGGTTGAAGTTCTTAACAAGAAGGATAAGCGCTAGCCATGGAGCCGCGTAATCAGGGTTGCTGTGTGTTAACCGCAGGAAGTGATGTGCTCCGATGGTATCCTCTAGAGGCCGTTGATGACTGATCTAAAGCCCGCAATTAGGTCGGCTGCGGTGATGGCAGCCGCGGGAGCAGCCGTATTTCTCCTGTTACCGATTATCATTGGTGCTGCCATGGATTCTTTTGGTTGGCAGCAACAGCAGGCCGGTATGCTCGCGAGTAGTTATTTTACGGGATATTTTGCTTCCTGCATCGCTGCTGTTTTTCTAATCAGGCAATTCAGTTTCCCGATCCTGGCCAAGGCTGCTTATGTTTTTCTGTGTACTGGGCTACTTGCTGCTGGCTTAATGTCTGATTTAGTTATGCTGGGGTTGTGCATGCTGGTGTCCGGGTTCGGCGCTGGATTGCTGTTTGGACTGGCTGTGTTGATAGCCGGGCAAGGACCTGACAGTGAGCGGGGCTTTGGCGTTCTGCTGGTCTGCCAGCAGTTGCTTGCGATGGCGCTGTTGTTTGTTCTGCCCCGTTTTATTGTACCCCATTGGGGTTTCGCTGGTCTTATGATTGCCCTGGCGATAATGATGGCACCGGGTGTTTTGAGCGTGGTCTGGCTGGAGGAAGTCCGTACCGAGCAGAAACGCTTATTGCCACCAATCAATCCGGGTTCGGCGCCTTTTAGCCAACGCCGCAGCCTGTGGTTTGGCCTGACTGGCCTGACAGTGTATTTTGCTGCGCTGGCCGGTGTCTGGGCCTTCGTTGAGCGAATGGGGGTTGATTCGGGCTTGTCTGCACAGGGGATCAGTATCAGCCTGTCCTTCTCTATGATGGGGGGCGTAATGGGTGGTTTGGTGGTCGCTATACTAGCCAATCGGTTTGGCAGAAGTAGGCCGCTGGTGCTGTCATTGGCCGCTTTCCTGGGTGTTTTCTTTGCTTATTCGACCGATCATGGCGTTTTGACTTACGCTGTCGCGACATTTTTGTTTTCGCTCTTCTGGAATTATGTTTTAGGTTATCAGATGGTGATTATTTCAGATCTTGACCAGGCGGGTCGGTATGCTGTTCTCATTCCCGCAGCCCAGGCTCTGGGCGCTGTGCTCGGTCCTGGAGTGGCAGGGTTTATTATTGCCAGTCTGGGGTACATCCCCTTATTGTTAGCAGCAGCACTGACCGTAGGTCTTACTACGGGTGTTTTCCTGCTGATTACGCCGGCTCGCGCTACTAACTGAGCGGTTAGCCAGTCACCCCTCGGCAATAGTTGGTCGTTTAGATCTCGAAGCAATTCCAGGAAAAGAGATTAGCTTGTTCAGAAAACTGTATTTAGGGTTGGCTGCGTTGCAGGCGTGAAAAATCTTCTCTGAGTTGTTGTTCACTCAGGTCATATTGGCCAGCAATATGAACAAAAAACGGATCCCAGTGATGGGTGAAAACGTTGACCCAATGAGCATCACTATTGATGAACTGGTAAGCTTTTGAGCCTGGAACCCTAACACTGTGCCCCGGCCGTGGTTCGCAGTTTTCTATCGCGGAAATATAGTCATCCGATTTTGCTTTGACCTTTTCGATAGATCCGAACACGGCGGGATTGATGCACAGGTAATAACTGCCGCCGACGGAAGCACAGAGTTCCTCACGGCGATCAGAATTGCTATTAGAGACAATGTCCTCAATGCTTGGCAGGCTGGTGGACGGAATTCCAATTGGATTAATAATCGCAGACATGGCTTCGTTCCACATATTTAATGCATAGGTCCGTGGTGTTTCAATTTGACCTGCCGCAGAGCAATCCCATACCCGTCCCATGCCTTCGATGGGTTGTGCATAGGGTCTGACGTCATCGGACAGGGCACCGGTGACAGGATCTATCAGCCATTTTCCCTTGAGGCGTTTTTGATGAATAGCCGCCTCCGAGATATCCGCATCGTAGAATTCCGCCAGGGCGATGCTGGTCCAGATGGGCTTTTCATTGCCGGCAGGTGAGATGGCATCAAAGGGCGGGCAGGATAGTTTGTTGTGTAAACCACCGAACGGTGCCGCAAGGGGTACCGTGTTATTAGAACTAAAAGCCATCATGTCCTGCTCGAAGGCTTTGTAAACATAGCGGGCAAAGCTACCAGCATCATTGTGGTTGCCGCCGAATACAATGGCGATACCCTGGCTTCTGGCCTTTTCTATGGCCAGGTCAGCCATCATATTGAGGGTCCAGTAACCGCTGGAGCGATTGCCATCTACGGTTGCCCAGGTCGGACCTTCTGATACCATTTGAGGGGTCGCATGGATATCAAGTAGGCCCATTTCCAGCGCGATGTGGATTGCCTCATAGACACCCAGGCCTTGATTGAGCTTGCCTTGGATGTGTGCAAATGCAATTGCTTCGGCGACGTAGTCGGCGTGCAATTCGCTGGCACCCGCCGCCATCCAGACCCGTTTGATGGCATATTCAAGGAAATAGACGTTTTCACTTCTGAGTTCTTCAGACATTATCGGTCACCGATTTAGATTGATTGATAAAAAGGATCAGCGCCGTGCCGATGGCAAATAAAATAGCGCAGATCCAGTAACTTGCCGCATAACCAACGCCGTCGATTACCCATCCAAACAGCCCAGGGCCAACCAATGCACCACATGCTAGAGAGAATGGAATCAGGCCAATCATGCGTCCGGAAAGGTCGTTTTCTGATATCACACTGCAGAAATAAACATTGCTGAAGAACCAGGCAGTGGGAAGTATTGCCATGACTACAGCGTAGCGGCTGGGTGTCACATCGATAAATAAAAGCAGGGGTATTATGGCCAGCAGGGTTGAAACGATAAGGGGGATGCTTCGACCGAATTTATCGGCTATGAAGGCCGCAAGGGCAGGTCCGACAGCAGAACTGATCAGGCCAATGCTGATTAGCTGGCCGGTCAGGGCGATATCCATTCCACCGTTTCGGGCGATGCGTTCCAGGAAAGCCCATAGGCCGGCGAAGCCCGTAAAAGAAAAAAACAGGGCGATCAGACCCAGGCTGATACCGTTGGTCAACACGGGTTTGCCCTGCTGTTGTAACGACCTGATCCCGGAGGGCACCCCTCGGGCAAGAAAAAGATGACCGAAGAGAATGGCTAATAGGCATAGGAATAGGGTGTTGAAGTTAAGAAATTCAGGGAAATAAAGGGAGAGTAGTATCAGCAGGGCAGCGGGAATCACCTGTTCCGGGATGAGTTTGATGGCAAAGCCCCTGTCTTTGTCGCGCCTGTCAGAGATGATGGCATAACCCAGAGTATGCAATACGGCAGCGCCGATACCACAGAAAAGCAGGCTAACTAAGGTTGTCTGATAGGACTCGACCAGGACAATGGTGCCGAGTGACAACGCCATAACAGCGATAGCAGCAAAGGTCATGAGTCGCCAGTTATAGCGTCTTATCCAGAAGATGGAGACGGCGGTTATCAGGGCGTAGCTGCTAAAATAAGCGGATGCCAGCATGCCGGCCTGTAGTTCCGTCAAATCTAAATGATCAGCGGAAACGCCTAAGAGCATGGGTAACAGCGCAAAAACCATGACGCCGGAAACGCCATTGCCGCAGGCTGCGGTTAGCGCTTGAGTGCTGTTAATGTCGATAGCTTTTTTCATGGTGAATTTTATCCTTGGTTTCCGACTAGCCAGTTATAGTCAGACCTTACCCTCGTTTAATTGAGGAAGGTATTACCCTGGAGGGTTAATTTTAAGTTGCTCAGGGCGTTATAGATTAACCTTAAAAACGCGTAATCGTGGTTTATACAGGATTTTTAGATGACCTATAGAAAGAGGTAACCAGGGAATTTACTGGATTTTATAGATTACCCCCTAGGGGGGATGGCGGTTTTTACCGCATTTTTATAAATTAACAATGGGTCACGTTAGGTCGCTACCTTGAACAGGTCTTTGGGCCCGGAAGTCGGGGTGACTTTTTATTTGCGCTGGCCAGGTTTGGTACTTGGTGAATGGGTTCATTCGAATCATTACATTCGGTGTGCTGCACAGAAACAGGTTACTCACGGTTATCCGTTAATCCCATGTTGGAGGTGTTATGCAGGACTATTTTTCGTTGCAGGGCAAGGTAGCGGTTGTCACCGGGGGCGCATCGGGTATTGGCCTGGCAGTGGTTAGGCGGTTTTTGAATAGTGGCTGCAAAGTCGTCATTGGCGATCTGGCTGTGGCTCCGGAGCTTGCTGAGCACTCAGACTGTCTTGCTGTCACAGTGGATGTGGCGGATTTTGATG
>CAZGCW010000281.1:0-4645 GCA_964524295.1 uncultured Pseudomonadales bacterium | reverse complement strand
GGCTTCCTGTTGCGTTCAAATCGGTACCCAACAAACTATGACATTCAAGGAGACCCGCCGTAATCAGATGCCATACGACGGCCACCACATCGCCATTTACCTGGCTGATTTTTCCAGTCCCCATGCACAATTGAAAACAATGAACCTGATCACTGAAGAGTCAGATGCAAATCAGTATCGGTTTGAGCACATTTGCACGAGGCGGGGTCAATCTGTTTTCCAGGTCGAACATGAAGTACGTAGCCTGCATCATCCCCTTCATGGTCGGAATCTGGTTAATCGAAACGCTGACCAGTCTTTTTTTAACTACCGCAAGGGCTTTGACTTCCTTGGTTAAGGCTGAACGAACGGGTCCTTCAAATACGGGAAGTTAACCCATTCCCATGAAACCTTAGACTACTGCCTAAAAGACGAAATGCCCATGAATCCCTTTGACCACGCTATCACGCCCATCCTAACCGCCAATGGAGTCCCTTCAGATCAGGTCAGCCATTATAACGTCACCATATCGCCTGACTGGAATGTTGTGGTTGGCCCCAATGGTGGTTATATTGCAGCTATCCTCTTAAACGCCATGAAAAAGAGTATGGGGAGCACACCGACTCGTTCGATAACGGTGCATTTCCTGTCAGCATCCGTACCTGGCCCGGCACAATTAAAAATCGAAATTCTTAAGCGAGGCAGATCTATTTCAACCTGCAGCGCCCTGCTAACCCAAGGGAAAAGAACCATTGCATCAGCAACAGCAACTTTTGCTGATCAACGCCTGGCCATTGATTTCTGCGATTTTAAGATACCCGATGTATCTTCCCCAGACCAGATTCCGATGGATTCTCGAATGAATGCAAAATCACCTCACTTCGTACCGTTTCGAGATCACTATGACCAGCGCCATGCAATAGGGGCGATTCCACCAGACAACAACGGTCGCGGCCTGGTCGGCGGTTGGACTCGTTTTAAACAACCTCGCGTCTTCGATGACCTTGCGATTCTAGCCATTTCTGATTCCTGGTTCCCGAGCCTGAGTGCCAGGCAGACCTCTGAGAAACTGCAAGCACCCACCCTCGACCATACCGTGCACATTCTGGCTGATCTGCCTCTGGACACGATCAGGGAAGATGACTTTTTATTAGTTGAGTTTTCTACTCAGACTGCGGCTCTCGGTTATCTAATCGAGAACGGGCGAATCTGGGCGCCAACAGGACAATTACTGGCCCTATCACGCCAGCTTGCCGTTATGCTACCCGCTAATAGCTAACGCTCGTATTCTGTGAACGCGTTAAATAACCCGGCAATGCCCTAACCTTAATCTGAGCCTAGATTTCTTCGCGAATCAATGGATTGCCGAATGCGCTCATGTTCAGTGGCATCCAGAGTGAATCTGGAAAACAGGAAAGCACCAATGGCATAACAAATCAGGGGAGATAAGCCATACAGACTCACCATAACCACCTGTACTGTCTGTGACTGCTGCACATTGGGTTCAAAGCCGGCAAACTGAAGCACATAACCTGTAATAAGTATCATCACGCCCGTCGCACTTTTCTGAACAAAATTGAATGCAGCAAAATAGGATCCTTCCTTTCGCTCACCCGTTAAGTACTCATCATAATCAATGATGTCACTCTGCACCGAAGGTGCGATAGTTCCTCCGCAACCTGCAGATAATCCGGCGAAAAAGGCCAGCACAAAAATCAATATCACTCGATGATCCATATCGGCCAGAAAAGGTAAAAGGAACATTCCACCAAACGATATTCCCGTTAACAGCATTGAAAACATCCACAGCGGGATTTTCCCAACTCGCTCTGAAATTGGAATCCATAGAGGCACAGAAAAAGTTGACGGGACCATATAGGCCAAGATGATCAAGGGTGCCAATGAAGGCGCTCCGACAACATACTGAGCCACATAAAGCGTTAATATAGCAATGACCGCACTTCCTATGTTTTCGATAAAGGTGACAACAATAACTAGCTTTGCATGGGGATTCTTCCAGACATCTTTGAAAGCACCAAAGGGGGTCTGTCCGATACGACCTTGATACTCGGGCCTTTCACGAAGGCGATAAACGGCAAACCCAATCAGCAACATGGTCAGAAAAGTCGCTATCCCACTGAGTTGAAAAGCGACAGTACGTACGCTCTGCTCGCTCTCCTGTTCAGCATTAATTAACAACTGCATGCTGATCAGGGCAATGATCGAACCAATGGTATAAGCCCCATGACGCAAACCATACAAACGACTGCGTTCATGATAATCGTCTGTCAACTCAGCTCCTAAAGACAGATGGGGAACCATGAATAGCGTCATTGCCGAATAAAAGCCAATGACACCAATCCCCATCCATAACACAAGGGCACCACCAGTTAGACTCATGGGCGGTGAAAACACCATGATAAAAGACCCACCAATGGGCAAAATACTTGCGAGCAACCAGATTCTTCTTCGCCCAAGGCGATGTTGGGTCTTGTCACTAAAGTAACCCACCAGGGGATCAGAGACAGCGTCCCACACCCTCGAGATACCAAAAATCGTTCCCATAATGGCTGGAGGGATTAACAATACATCGGTTGAAAATTTCATGATGTACAGGCCAATCAGCAAGTACATGTAACCCACACCAACAGCCGGGGTTGCGTAGGAGGAGATCAATCCCCAACCTAGTTTTCCAGGCGGTGAATTGTTTTTCTGAAACTGGTGCAATCAATTCTCAAAACATATTTCTTAGTCTTCACTTTGTCAGGAAAGCCCTAGCCAAGCAAGAATTCTTTCATTTCAACTCTAGCCTAAAATTCGTTATCCTGTCTGCTCTGTTTTCCTACCAGATGGGTGTACGGAGACCTGATTTTCACATAGGAGTTTTAATTGATGACAATGCAACAAACGCCACTACTCATGTCTCGTATTATCGGCAGGGGGGCACAGGCAGACCCACAGGAGGAAATCGTTACCCTAATGGCAAATGGGTCCCACAGACAGACCTTGAAGGCGACCTGGCAACGCGCCAACCAACTGGCCGGTGCACTGACGGATCTTGGCATAAAGTCAGGCGATAGAGTTGCCAGCTTCATGTGGAATAATTATCGTCATTTGGAGTTGTACCAAGCTATCCCCTCTATGGGTGCGGTATTACACACCTTAAATATAAGACTCAGCTCAACAGACCTCGATTACATTATTAACCATGCTGAAGATAAAGTTATTTTTGTCGATGAAGACTTGCTGCCTCTACTCGATCCCTTGTTGGATAAAATACCCTCGGTCAAAAAATTAGTCATCTGCCGACATGGGGAAGGCGGCGAGACTGCCTTCGCCGATACTGTGGATTACGAAGAATTCATTGCAAACCAGGCAGAGTCCTATCCTTGGCCCGACCTGGATGAACATTCTCCCATGGGCCTTTGTTATACGAGCGGCACCACCGGCAAACCTAAAGGCGTCATGTATACTCATCGCTCTACCTATCTTCATACGATGGCTCAAGCCATGACAGACTCAATGAGCCTGTCTGCACTGGATGCCGTTTGCGGCATCGTTCCCATGTTTCACGCCATGGGATGGGGGATCCCCTTCACAGCTTCCATGCTCGGATGCAAGCAAGTCATGCCTCACAAATTTATGGACGCTGAACGATTACTCACTCTGATGTGCGAAGAAGAAGTCACCCTGTCTGCCGGTGTTCCCACTATCTGGCAAGGCATTAAAGCTGTTTTAGAAGAAAATCCAGAGAAATTTGATACCCAAAAGCTTTCGCGTTTAACTTGCGGAGGATCAGCACCACCCGTATCGATGATGCGCTGGTATTGGGAAAAACACGGTATCGAAATGATTCAGGGTTGGGGAATGACAGAGACAAACCCGCTAGGTACGCTTTCCCGTAAAGTGGCCAAACGCTCCCACCTCAAACTCAACGAGGACCAGCAATTTGAAAACATTGCTAAAGCAGGACTGACCATTCCGGGGTTAGAAATTGAGATATTTGATGAGAACTGGAATTGCCTGCCCCACGATGGAGAAGCCGTTGGTGAACTTCTGATTCGGGGACCCTGGATCTGTTCGGAGTACTACAATGATCCACAGCCGGACAAGTTTCACGATGACTGGTTAATCACTGGAGACGTGGCAAAGATCGACCCGGAAGAGTATCTGATTATTGCTGATCGATCAAAGGACCTGATTAAGTCTGGCGGTGAATGGATTTCGTCAGTCGACCTGGAGAACCACATCGTTTCCCTGACAGGCGTACAACAGGCCGCGGTCGTTGCCCAACCACACCCTAAATGGGACGAGCGCCCCGTCGCCTTGGTGATCCTTGTTGAAGGGGCCAATGTAACTAAGGATCTCATCTTAGAACACTGCTCAGAAATTTTTGCCAAATGGCAGTTACCCGATGACGTCATCTTCGTTCATGAAATTCCGCTGACCTCAACGGGGAAAATCAATAAAAAGGGTATCCGCGCCAATCTGGAAAAGCAGGACTATCAATTACCCGATCTCAGAACAGCCTAATTGAAATCTGGCCGTTCGGCTGCAGCCTGTTCACCTGCAGCCGAGCGGCTGATTTCATTACACTGTGCTCCCGGGTACGAGTTCTGATCGTAATATCATCACTAGGAAAAGATCAAACGGACGACTTTCGGCT
>CAZGCW010000280.1:0-4671 GCA_964524295.1 uncultured Pseudomonadales bacterium | reverse complement strand
ACGTTCAGCATTCAGAGCCCAACGTTCACCATATCCCGAGTTCCACTAATTTCTAGCGATTTCGTGGACCTTTTCGCCTATTTCCAGCGCGATAGCGCCCTGCAGGTGATGGCCTGGGTAAGTTTCGTGGTACAGCGTCGACTGCTGCGTTGCCTGGGTCCGCTGTTCAGGTTCTCGTACCGCGATATAATAGATCCCTGGCCGTTTGCCATCTTCCGAAGAAGAGTGGTACTCACCACTTCCACTCGCGGCAAAGTCAGGATAAGGCTTAATCAGGACGTCTGCCTTAGGAAGCAGATCAAACACCTCAGTCATCTTACTCCTGGCATCATCAAGCGACGCAACTGAGTAGTCCAGCACATCCTGCTCGCTGCGAAAGGTAAATTCAGGCGCCTGATTAATACGTCGAAGAAACCCGCTTATTGGTTCCGCACCAAAGTGTTTTTCAAGGATTTCGGTCATTTCGTTTTTTAGAATAGAAACCTGCTTGAGGCCTAAACGATGCACCTGCGCCGGTGTAACTGAAATCGTCGCAAATGAGCGAATTAACGCCGGATAACAGCGGTCCCCATCTGGATTATAGCTAATGGCAATCTCTGCTCTGGCCGCTGGCAAATACGCCTCGCCTATGAACTCAGCAAAACGATTCAACGCCGGCACAATTTGACTTTTATAGACCTGCAAAACCGCTTTTGCAAACACCTCGTCTCTCGCCCGCCGACCCATATTAAGAAAAGGGTTGTCCTCTTGAAGCAACGATCTAACCTGCTGCGGAACCGCTTCGACGGTGAGTCTGGGAGAACTGTAACCCAGTTCCAGCCCCTGCCTTAAATTATCAATTTCGGTGTCGATAAACTGATCCATCGATGCCAGTCGCTCCAGTGCATCTGCCTTGTCTAATTCTGTTTCCAGGGGCTGAATGTCAAATATAAATGGAACCTCGGTATGCCAACCGGTGGCCGTACTGGTTTCCCAAAGCTCCTTACGGCAGATACGAGTGGCCATGCTGGAACTGAGCTCCTCATGGAGAAATCCATAGGTCACCCAATCACGGCTACCCACCGTTTCAGGCATGCCCAGCGCCCGCAACTGACTCAACCAGACATCTTCTTTTTTCTGCCACACGGCGAGCGAAGCCAACGAATTATCAAATAATCGATTATGACGCTTCCCTTCAATATCATAAGTCGTTGCCATAGCAGGATAGCGTTTCAGCATGGCATCAACATACTCATCTGCAATGGACTCGATGGACCGGGTGGGCGCTTTCCTATCCGGCAACGCTAATGCTTGGCAAGAACCAGACAATAGGTAGCAGACCAGCAATACCCCGGTCCCGATCTGATGACTCGAGAATTTTATCATTATGCTCATCCGAAGGTCGTGGTCGTTCCCGCAGTATATCAAGGCAACTGTGGATTCGTGCAATGCATTGCTACGAAGGACTGTCTTGTCTAGGATCAGGCCCGGCCCGTTCCATTGGGACTATCTATTTTGCCTTGCCGGGTAAACGCTCATGAACTAGCTATGGGCAGAGTAGAAGTGACAATAACAGGCCTTCTTAGATACAATCATTTCCTCCTGTATATACGAAAAGAAACCAACTGAAATGAGCTCGAACGGAAACAGCAAACTGACGCAACTCAAAGAAATGACCACTGTCGTTGCCGATACTGGCGACTTTGAAGCCATCAGCCAGTATGCACCAGAGGATGCTACGACTAATCCATCGCTGCTTCTTAAAGCAGCACAAATGCCGGGATATCGATCCATCGTGGATACCGTTATGTCAACAGTAGGCCAAGGCAGTAGCCAAGAACAACTTGCCATGGGAATGGATAACCTCGCGGTCGCTTTCGGCACAGAAATCCTCAAGGTCATTCCAGGACGTGTATCAACTGAAGTTGATGCCCGGTTATCTTTTGATTGCAAGGCTTCTATCGCCAAGGCACAGCAGCTTATTGATCTATACGAGGCATCAGGAATTTCTAGATCTCGTGTTCTCATAAAAATGGCTTCCACCTGGGAAGGCATCCGCGCCGCTGAAGTGCTAGAAAAACAGCACATCAACTGCAATCTGACGCTACTGTTTAACTTCAGCCAGGCGGCTGCAGCGGCCGATGCTGGCGCCTTTCTCATTTCACCCTTTGTCGGCCGAATTCTCGATTGGTACAAGCAATCCGACGGTCTAAAGGATTTTGCACCAGAAGAGGACCCAGGTGTGCGATCAGTCAGGCGAATTTATAATTACTACAAGCAGAATAATTACCCAACCGTCGTCATGGGTGCCAGCTTCAGGAACACATCCGAAATAGCCGAACTCGCTGGCTGCGATCGACTCACCATCAGCCCGGCTCTGTTACAGGAACTAGATGCTGATTATGGCAAACTACAGCGTAAACTTGACCCATCCATGACGGGTACAACCATCGACTACACTATGGCCGATGAAGCTCAGTTTCGATATGAATTAAATGATGACCCAATGGCAACCGAAAAACTGGCGCAAGGAATTCGAAGCTTTGTAGCAGACCAGGTCAAACTGGAAAACTGGTTACAAGCGATTGCCTGATTACACTACAAGAAAGGAGTGCTAACCGGGGTGGCCTGCATCTGCACTCCCTGATCCAGGGTTGGATTCAGATCATTTTAATCAATGCTTGAGCCCTAGGCGACACCTTCACCGCGCCTTAACCGACGTCCGCTTTCTCGACTTTTTCGCCGAGCGCTTCTGCTCTATCCAATCTCGAAGCTTCATCTGCAGGTAGGTAACGCATAGCGAGTATCAGTAGCACAGCCGTCAATAGGAACATCATCTGAGCACTGGCGATCGCATCGGTCAGTGCGCTGCCGGAATCAGCACCCTGAGCAATAAAATAATCTGATAAACGCCCCATTAGATAGGGCCCCAAGGCCAGGCCAATAATAGTATTCATCAGCAGAAACCAAGCTCCAGCAGTCGCTCGCATCCGTGGCATGACTAGATCATTGGCCGTGGCCGGCGCAATCGACACCCACATCGCTGCTGGGATATGGTAAGCAAAATTGAGCCAGTAGGCTGTTTCAATATGTTCTGTATACAACATCCACAAAATCAACGGTGCTGTCGTCAGGATAGTAATAAACCCGACCAGTAAGCGACCATTCACTAGCTTCATTTTCAGACGGTCGCCGAGCACTCCCCCCAGCACCACGCCAATCAATCCGCCCATAGCATTGCCAATTCCAACGTACCAGCCAATGTCGGCTGCACTGGCTTCATGGACCCGCATTAAAAACGGGGCCGTCCAGAAACTCGTTCCATAGGCGACAAATGCCATGGTGGGGAAGGCCAGGGTAGTAAAAACCAGGGCTTTAGAATGAAACAACATGCCGAAAGAAGCGGGATCTCTGTTTGAAAGTCCCTGCATCCAGCTGATGGTCACGTAAACCGCAATCGACAGTGCGACCCACTGTAGTATATTACCGGTTATATAGGCCAGCCCCCAGGCCGCTAAAGCCAGCATCGCCGCTGCCAGCAGATTTTTCTTAAGAGAAGCGCCATGCTGATATACACTCCACAACGTAAACGGTGGAATAACGGCTGCAAGCTCCGTTCTTAGTACCTTAAACGGTTCAGGATGAGGTGGTGTAATCAACCCTTCGCTGGCGCCCCGCATCGGTTCACGAAGTAATCTCACCACGCCAGCAAGTAGCATCCCCGGCAACCCCACAGCCATAAAAGCGACGTGCCAACCCTTAAGTCCAAATGGTGCGCTTCCCGGTTGTGGAAATGCCTGTGCCCAGTTATCCAGAATTAAACCACCCAGCATCAGACCGACTCCACCGCCAATGTAAACCCCGGATGAATAAATACCGATGACTGTCGCCCGATGCTTGGGCGCGTAATAATCAGACAACATCGAATAAGCTGCAGGTGAGGCACTGGCCTCACCAATACCAACGCCAATACGAAACATGGCTAACACCGGGAAAGATCTCGCCAGCCCGGATAATGCGGTCATCGCAGACCAGAACAATAATCCAACGGAGACGAGTGATCGCCTTACCCAGACATCTGCAAAGCGCGCCAGGGGAATACCGAACACAGCATAAAAGACGGCAAAGGCAGTCCCATAAAGAAACCCCATTTCGGCATCGCTGACACCTAAATCAGCCTTAATATCTTCAGCCAGGATAGACAGAATATTTCGATCAATAAAATTGAAGATATAAACCAGAACCAGAACAAACAGCACCCAGTGTGAGTAATTGCCACCGAATCTGGATCCGGTTTGGGTCACACTGATATCTGCCTGCCGTGGTTGTTGTGATGATTCCTCTGACATTAAACCCTCGATTTCCAATGCTCATGTTCGGGCACGCGTCTCAGTATTGTCAGGCCCTGTAGGAAATGACAACCCGGGGCCACTGAACTTTCCACCAGCCCTGCCCATCTCGTTTTCTCATACAACAGTCTAGCAATAATTCCCTGACTGTTGTCTATTACGGCTTGAATTGAGCCATTTAATGGTTTCTTTTCCTGATTTAAACAGACCTTTATGACGCGGTTGTCGCCTGTCTTCATCCCTGACCCACAGACCCAGTTAGCAACCCGCTATTGGCTTGGGTAAGGAAACCGATCCGTAGCAGCAACCCAACCTTTACCTGTGGTAAGGAAGAAATTGAATA
>CAZGCW010000279.1:3921-4679 GCA_964524295.1 uncultured Pseudomonadales bacterium | reverse complement strand
GCAGTAAGCCGGACTAATGTGCTTGTCGACATCGCTTTGAACGCGGTTGCGGCACCAGTCTCCATGAAGCCAACCTATCACTACCTTTCCAACCAATAAAGCAATCCATTGCAGGCGTCAGATAAGTCATCAGGTATATCCCTTAAGGACTATCTGCCGTCTGTGGTGGGTAATCATGCAGTGTCCTCTCGATTACCATCGCCAGCTTCTCATCTCGCTCTGAAGCAGACACTTTTGACTTGTCCAAAGATCCTTCTGCAGTACCGCGCCAGATTAACTTGCCGCTTTTAGCATTGACGATATCAATCACCAGCGTACCCACTTTGTGATACACGTATTTTTCCTTACTGCCTGTTTTCACTATGGGGTAGTTGACACCATAATAACGATAGGGAGAGGCGAAATTGCCTCGATAACCATAAAAATTCCCGTAACCCCAAGCTTGATAATCGGTATCGTACGTGTTGTAGGTTTTCACCTCCAAGTCATTGGCAACTGTAACCGTATAGTTAACATAAAAATCGGCTTGATCATCAGCTACCTCAGTGAAGCCCTTGCTGGTGAGCTGTGCATCAATATCTTCGTGAATTCGTTGATCCACAATATCGTTATTCAGATAGTTTTTGGTAGCCGCGTTGTGCTCATTTGGCGCATGCCAGCTATAGGTTTTGTAACCGCTAAAATCCTCACTGGAATTAAAATCTTCCTGATAAGTCACTTTGCTTGCACAGGCGCCAAGCAAAGCCAGCGCGAATAGT
>CAZGCW010000279.1:0-3849 GCA_964524295.1 uncultured Pseudomonadales bacterium | reverse complement strand
ACTCATCCTGTTATCGTAGAAGGTTAACTATCAATGGTATCCGAGTGCGGGTCAACCACCTGCATTCGGATAGTACGAAAAAAAAACGGATCTTTTTCAAGTTCACCTGAATACTGCCTTAGGCGTCAGCAAACAGACTCTTTATACTGAACGCGAGCATCCCCGGCCATAACTGCTTTTTACCGCCTCCTAACCGACGCTTACAGCTCATGTCTTTCCTTTCCTGTCCTGTCCTTTCCTGTCCTGTCCTTTCCTGTCCTGGCCTAGCCAAGTGCTCGTTAAGCCGGCGTTACCACGCCTAAAAAAACGGCACCCACTGGTACAACCGCTAGGGCTCTTCTAGATGGCGATACTGCAGCGGTGTATACCCAGTCAGTTTTCGAAAACTGCGATCAAAAGCACTGGTTTCAGAGAATCCCAGGTGGGTTGATATCTCAATCACACTGGCATTGGAATCAATCAGTGCGTGCTTCGCCAATTCCGCCATCACATCCTGTTTTAACTGTCGAAAGCTGGTCCCGTTCTCTTGTAAGCGTCGAGTCAATGAACGCTTTGAGAACAGTAAGTACCGAGCCGAATTTTCCACTACACACGCGCTTGAACATAAATTTGCCGCTATGAAAAAGCGTACTCGACTGATAAGAGTATCCTGACTTTTATGTTGCTGAAGTATTTTTCCCAGTTGGGTCTGCAACGAAGCCAGTAATGTCGGATTCACATCGCTGATTCCAGTCTCCAGCAGAGAACTCGCAAAGTAAATCGCGTTAACGGATTGCTCAAAAGAAACGCCTGATCCAAATAGTCGCAGATGCTCAGCTACGTGGGGCGGCTCAGCATGGGTAAAGTCCACCTGAACTGGAACAAAATGATTGCCCACATAACGCCGAAACAGACGCACCAACGAAGCCAGAGTATATTCACTGTCGTGGCGGCTATTGACGCCACCGGCAGGCATTAATTTATATTCCAATCGACTGCTGATGGGCCCCTCGACAAAGGTAAAGCGCAGTGCAGCTTGAAAATCCACACCAAATCGATGAAGGAACTGGAAGTGTTCCCGTAATGTTGCTGTATGACTCATGACACATTCCACGGAACCCGGCAAACCATTGGGGGCCTGCGATGCCAGGTTTAATCCGAAGTCAGCACTGCCCGTTCGAAGTGCCGCCCAATTGAGAAGCGCTAGATACTTCGGCATAGACAGACGATCCAATACATTTTCCAGATCACTCGCCTGCATCGCCAACACATTCAGAATTTCATCCTGTTTGATTTCAGTTGTCTGCTGAAGGCGATTAACCCACCATTTTACTAACGCAGACCGACTATAAGTTTGATTTGCCATGGTAAGCCGACTTTAATCGCAACATTTTGGCTTATAATATCAACTATATGGCTCATTATGTCAAATTAAGTGGCTTATAATATCAATATCAAGCATTCAACCTCAATATATTGATTGAAGTACAACGCTCAACGAGAAACACCCAGAAGAAGTGAGTACCTGAACACCGGACCGACCTTTGCCAACGACAGCCAAGATGGAATCTCTGACACGCCTACCTGACGCCACAAACTGATTTTCGCTGCATCAAACAACACCAGTCCAAACCAGGATCACCCATCAACACTTTAGATCAACCCTAAGGACTCGAAATCGAACTCTAGGCCAGCGTGTATTAATGCCCATAAAAGAGAAAACCAGGCAATCTGACCTTAATGATCAGACAGAATCAGTCCCAATCAATAGGATTCCAAAAACAACGAACGAAAAAAAACCGCGCCATCAGACGCGGTTTTTCCCGATAGACTCAGCAATGGAACCTATCCTAGGTTATCAATCCACCCGACAACCCGCTTGACCCATAAAAGGCCTCCATGGTTATCAGTCAAACTTGTGTCGGAACCTTAGACCAATGGTCCTGGGACGAACTGTGGTGATACGCTGATCGTAAGTCGCACCGTTGATGAACACTTCGCCGCGCTCATCAGAGATATTCTTAACGAAAAGCTCAGCAGACCAGCGATCCTGTTCTACACCCAGGGCAACATGACCGACCTGATAGCCATCCTGCTTTTTACGGGTACGGGTAACCGGATCAATGTCATACAATAAATTGTACGACTCGCCTACCGAAGTATAGGAACCCTGAATAAACGCCGGCATGCCCATCAGCTCAAAGTTATATCGAGTAGCGATATTCCATTTCAAGTCCGGAACTCGTGGTAACTCGTTTCCTGCAGGGGCATTGGCCGCTAGACCTGCAGCTTCAGCCGCAGGATTCACCCAGTAGCTTTCAGTCAACTCCGAATCGATCGAAGACAAACCGAAATTAATATCCCAATTTTCATTTATCAGAAACGAGCCTTCGATCTCAAGCCCATCACTTTCAGCATTACCGACATTATCCGTAAGGGTAAGCACTGAAACCGAAGTATCAATCTTCGACAACTGGAAGTCATCCCACTCCTGGGTGTAGTAAGCTGCGTTCAGACGTAAACGACCATCAACAAAGGTCCCTTTCATACCAAACTCATAGCTGGTCAGTATGTCTGCCTGATAGGCTCCGGCGATTGCCGTCACACTCAATCGGTTAAGACCACCAGGACGGTATCCTTCCGAGTAGGTACCATAAACCAGTAAGTCATCATTGACTGAATAAGACAGGTTAAATTTATTGACGCTGTCTGACTCATCAATCTGCAGATCATTGTTGATCTCCGGATCGCCGCGGGGTCCGTATCGGCTAGGCCACCAGATCGTGCCAGAGAAACCGACCAGTGACGATTCAAAATCAAAATACCGTGTACTATAGGCGACCGTTAAATCGTCAGTAAGGTCAAAAGCTATCTCGCCGAAGTAGGCCGTCTCCTTATTCCCTCGCAACTGGTTCGTCGTCCAGTAAATATCCGGCGGCTCAACATACCCTGGAGTTCCCGCGCCGGTACTTTCTGGGGTGATGGTTGCCAACCCAAGCACGTGCCAGTCAAGATCAAAATCATGGCTCGCATCTTCGTAAAACACACCCAGTATCCAGCGCAAGCGCTTGTCCTGGGAAGAAACCAGGCGTAACTCATGATTCTCACGCTCCCAATCCTGATCACCGGTGTACAGCAACGTTGGATCAGCGCAGACGCCAAAGTAGGCGACATAGCAGGCATAATAACTAACCACAAAACCGGGTGAACCATTACTGGGATCAGAATAAAGGGAATAATCAGCATTTTGATAAGACTCACGCTCAAGGTCGGAATAAGCATAAGTCAGCGACATATCACCGATTCTACCTTCAACGACCAGGGCAGATTGTGTCCATTCGTCATCATTGGTATCAGGCTGGAAGCGAACCACTTCCAGATCACCTACATCGGTAGGATCATGATCCCAAACGCCCTTGGCTTCAAGTTCCTGACGCATCATGCTTGCGGTTACCGTCCAGTTTTCAGTTAGATCTACTCGCAAGGCCACGCGACCACCCGTCGTTTCCGCCGTATTGAAATCTTCCTTCACATAGGCTTCGTTACCAATTGTCTGGTCTTGGGTTAATGCGACCAGAGCCGGATCACCCCCTGTCTGCCAACCGTTTCGAATACCTGATAAATCAAAGGTGTGGGTACCAGCTACATTATCGATATAACCCGCCTCATCCTTTCGATAACCAACGATCCGAATTGCGGCTCTATCGCCGAGCGGAATATTAACGAAACCTTCAACCACATTACCCGTATCACCTTCGGATACTGAGTTCACCTCCAGGTCATAGCCAGCTGAAAAAACACCCGGTGTTGGTTTATTGGTAATGAATCGTATGCTACCTGCCTGCGCATTGGCGCCGTACAGGGTGCCTT
>CAZGCW010000278.1:0-4692 GCA_964524295.1 uncultured Pseudomonadales bacterium | reverse complement strand
ATCGATGGGGCAAACGGGCGTCTGGAATAGATGTCGCGTACCAGGGGAGTAAAGTGCTCCAGGGACTCGCTACGATAATCAGGGTCGAAGGAGCATTGATCTAACCGGTCACAGAAATGCACACAACTATCGTACCAGGGATGGTCTTTGTATTGATCTCTGCCATTAGGATCCAGACCAAGGTGATCGGCATAGTAAATCATCTGGAACAGGCCATGCATTTCTACGACCCAGGTGACCTCGGCACGAACGTAGGGCCTGATAACAGCGGCAGCCAGTTGTGAGTGATTCAACGGCGCCAGTGCATCGCCGATGTCGTGAACCAGCGCTGCTATTATCCATTCTTTGTCCATGCCGTCGCGCTCCGCGCGGGTGGCTGCCTGCAGAGCATGCTCCAGGCGATGAATCTTATAACCGTGTAGACCCGTCTCGAGCGCGCGTAGTTGGTTTAAAATCGTATCGGGTAATTCATTAATCTGGTTTCGTTCGTACTCGGCTAACATCAGATAGTCGGCTTTGGACCCTTCGGACATACTTGAGAAAGAAACGGTATTCATGGTTTGTTCCTTAGTGACTGGCTCGGTTTCATGAGTTATTTCCAGCAGGCTTTATTGCGCTCCTGAGTTTGTCTGGCTTAGCGAATTAAATTCCAGTCATCACTGAATATCAAGGCTATACGTCACAATGACAAAGATAAACACCCTGTAGGGGATTGACACACCATGGCGTGCTGTCGCACGAACTCAGGCGAGGCTGGCAATGACGTGAGTCAGGGCGTTAATCTAGGCGTTGTTAACTGTTAAGGAGAAGGATCATCAAAGTAGGCTTCATAGGATTAGGCAATGTCGGTGCTAAATTAGCTACGACCTTGTTAAGAAACAAAGTTGACCTGGTTGTTCACGATCTGGATAGAGACAAAGTCGGCCTCTTTGTCGACGCCGGCGCGGGTTGCGCTGATAATCCAGTAGAACTGATGCGCCAAGTGGACACCGTGATAACCTGCCTGCCGTCTCCGGCGATCAGTGCCAAAGTGATGGAAGATGGCAGAAATGGAGCGTTAAATGGTTTTTCTGCTGGAAAAACATGGTTGGAAATGAGTACCACGGATGCGGCAGAGGTGCGCAGACTCGGGGCGAGGGTGATTGAACTCGGCGGAAGTGCCGCCGACTGCCCGGTATCAGGAGGTTGTCATCGGGCTGAGACCGGTAATATTGCTATTTTAGCTGGCTGTGAGCGAGCCACATTTGAACGTATTCTGCCCTTGTTGACGGTGCTGGGTAGAGAGGTTCTGCATACGGGAGAACTGGGCTCCGCGTCGACTCTAAAGGTGTGTACCAATTATCTGGCGACAGCTAATTTGGTTTCGGTTTGTGAGGCCCTGACGGTGTCGAAAGCAGCGGGTATTGATCTGGCGACGGCCTACCATGGGATACGAATCTCATCAGGAAACTCGTTTGTTCATGAAACCGAAGGTCAGGTTATTCTCAATGGCAGTCGAAATATTAACTTCACTATGGATTTGGTCCTGAAAGATGTTGGTTTATTCCAGCAGATCGCCGAGCGTGGCGGTGTGGAACTGGAATTATCTCCGTTGCTATTGGAAATTTTCCGGGATGGCCAGGCCCGGTTTGGTGAACGCGAGTGGTCGCCCAATATTATTCGCAGGCTCGAGGAAGCCACTGGCCTGCGCATTACGGCTGACGGATTTCCTGAAGAAATAGTCGATGTCGAAGATGAGGGTCGCGGTGCCGAAGTGGTTATTGAAGCCAGGAGATAATCGTTCGGAACGGTTTCTAGGGTGTTTTGGTGACCTTGTACCAGGGCACAGCAAACTCCATCACCGGTTCGAGGTTGCTGACACGGCTGTTCATGACCCGAATATTCACGTAGTGAAATGGCATAAAGCTACCGCCTTTTTCAAAGAGCATTTCCTGAGCTTGCCAATAAATAGCACGGCGTTTTTCGAATACGAGTTCAGATCGGGCTTGGTCGAGTAGGGTGTCATAGGCAGGAACATTCCAGTAGGTATCGTTCCAGCTTCCACCGGAACGATACAGCTCATTGAGATATTGGTCGGCGGGTCGGTGCCCCCAATAGGTGACGCAAGCGGCCTTGTTAAGCCAGATATCCCCGTAATAGCCATCTGCTGGCGCCAGGACAATATTTACCTTCACGCCTATTTCGGATAACTGGTCCTGATAGACCTCCGCCATACTGATCCCATTGGCAAATAAAGTGGATGTGTACAAGTCGAATTCCAGACCGTCCGCATAGCCGGCTTCTGATAATAAGCGCTTGGCCAAAGCCTGGTCCTGCTGGCACTCGCCGGGCCAAAGATAGGGGTCTCCCGGCCAGACCGGGTGATCACACGCAACGACTGCGCCACCATAACCGATGGCCGTGTTGATGAACTTTTCCCTGTCGATGGCTATTCTAATCGCCTTCCTGACGCGATGGTCGTCAAACGGAGCAAGATCGGTTCTAAAGGCAATCAGGTTTTTGTCTCCGGTTGCAAATTTTTGAACTGAAAAGCGATCATTGCTGCGAAACAAGGGTTCCAATCGGGGATTAACGCGTTGAATCAGGTCTATTTGGTTGGCCAGGAAGGCCTGCATCTGAGCGTTGGCATCAATGATTGCGATCACTTCTATGGCATCCAGTTGGGGCGGACCAAGGAAGTAGTTTTTGTTGGCGACCAGTTCAGTGATTCCTTCAGGATCTAACTTTGATATTATGAAAGGGCCTGTACCCGTGCCTTTGTGGCGAATGGCCTCACCGATACCCTCCGGGATAATACGCGCTCGATAATCCATTAGCAGCACGGGAAAGTCGGCGTGGGCTGATTTCAAATAAATATCGATGGTATAGGGGTCAATTATTTCGATATGGCTGATGATACCCAGCGTTGAAATCAATGGAGAATCGATCTCGGGATCTAACAGATAGGTGAGGGAATAGGCGACGTCATCGGCATTAAAAGTAGAACCATCATGGAAGGTGACCCCCTTGCGTAGTTCGAATCTCCAGATGGTGGCGCTGTGGTTACTGGACCAGTTCAGCGCCAGGTCCGGAGCGGGTTGGTCCTGTGCATCGGTGCGGACCAGCCGGCTGTAGAGGAAGTATATGGTCGGGCTAAAGCGATTTGGATCAAACGGATTGAGGTTTTCTGCGCCGCCATATTCCATGGCATGCGCTATACGAAAAGTCCCGCCGGCGAGTAGGTTGACCGAAAAACTGGTCATAAACAGGAAAACGATGAGCTTGAGATGCAAGAATTAAATGCTCTAGGTATTGAGAAGTTAAGTGTACCATGGAGACAGGGAGGTTGGCGGGGCATGTTCATCTTGAATAAGACAAGGGACCTATTTTGGTATTTGTTGGTAACCGGGTTGTTGGCAGGACAGCCTGTTGCCTTTGCCAGCCCATTGGAATTAGTCAAACCAGAAAAGCTGGGTATATCCAGCCAGCGGCTTGCCCGAGTGAACCAGGTCGCTCAACGGTATGTGAATCAACATCGGGTCACCGGTATCGTTACGCTGATATCGCGCCGAGGTCAGCCTGTTCAGTCTTCAGTGCTGGGGCAGATGGGCCTGGATAATCGTGCTCCCATGCAGCTTGATACACTGTTTCGAATTTTCTCGATGACCAAGGCCATGACCGCGGTAGGCGCCTTGATATTGTATGAGCAGGGTGAATTTCACCTGGATGATCCAGTTGAAAAGTTCATACCAGAATTGAAACAAATGAACGTGTTTGAAGAGGCAAGCCTCGTTAAAGCCAGAACGGCCATGACCATGCACCAGTTGTTTACCCATATGTCAGGGTTAAGCTATGGCTATCCTCGTGATCACCCGGTGGCTGAATTAGTCGAATGGGCGGATCCCAGAATCAGCGACAGTTCGGCCGAATTCATCGACAAGTTGGCCCGCCTGCCGTTGCGTTCTCATCCGGGGGACGCCTGGAACTATAGTTTTTCCAGTGATGTCCTGGGGGTTGTTATAGAAAGAATTACCGGTTTGGCACTGGCCGACTTTCTTCAGATCAATTTATTTGGGCCGCTTGGAATGGTCGATACGGGCTTTGCCGTACCTCCCCACAAATTGCATCGACTGGCGTCGAGTCATCGATGGGATCAAGTTAACCAGGTAATCCGGTTGATTGAAGAACATCATGACGGTGATCAGGCCTATCGAGTCAATGGTTTTGATTCCGGCGGATCGGGTTTGATCTCAACTGCCCCTGATTACCACCGTTTCCTGGACATGTTAAGAAATGGTGGGCGTTACGGTGATGGGCAGATAGTGAGTCCCAAATTGATCAAATATATGGGGCAGGATCACCTGCCCACCTCGATTACAGAGGCCAACATAGGGCCAAACCATGATCGCAGTCTGGGTCTGGGTGGCGGGCATGGTCTGGGTATCGGGGTTTATATTGATCCGGTGCGCCGCGGTGTGCTTTCCTCAAAGGGAGAGTTAGACTGGGGCGGCGTGGCGGGTACGATCTTCTGGCTCGATCCCCAGGAAGACATTATTGTCGTGTCGATGATTCAGTTATTCGCATCACCCTGGCGCTTAAGAGATGATTTGTCGGTCGCTCTTTACCAGGCGCTGACGGACGTCTATGAATGAGACTGGATGACGCTAAACCGGTCTTCATAGGTGCGAGTGGCGCTACGGGCAACCGGTTTGC
>CAZGCW010000277.1:0-4721 GCA_964524295.1 uncultured Pseudomonadales bacterium | reverse complement strand
CCTGGGCCACATCGACCAGACGCCGAGTCAGATATCCTGAGTTAGCCGTCTTAAGCGCCGTATCTGCCAAGCCCTTACGAGCACCGTGCGTTGATATAAAGTACTGCATGACTGACAGGCCTTCACGGAAATTGGCCGTAATCGGTGTTTCGATAATCGAACCATCTGGCTTGGTCATCAGTCCTCGCATTCCGGACAACTGCCTAATCTGCGCGGGGGAGCCTCGAGCGCCTGAATCTGCGTACATCCAGACACTATTAAATGAGTTCTGGACTTCCTCTTCCCCTTCTCTATTAACCACAGTTTCAGTGCTCAGCGTTTCCATCATGGCATTACTGACTTGATCTCCGGCGCTGGTCCAGATATCAATCACCTTATTGTATTTCTCTCCCTGAGTGACCAGGCCGGATGCAAACTGGCTTTCAATTTCTCTGATCTCTTCTTCAGATCGATTAATAATGACTTCCTTTTCAGCGGGGATAACAAAATCATCGACCCCAATAGACGCACCCGAGCGAGTTGAGTACTCATAACCCATATACATCAGCTGATCAGCAAAGATGACGGTCTCTTTAAGACCCACGGTTCGATAGCAAATATTGATCAATCGAGACATATCTTTATTGACCATTATTTTATTAATTTCTGAATAAGGAATCCCATCAGGAACGATTTCAAAAATCAGTGCTCGACCTACCGTTGTTTCAACCATTTTCGACGTTGGTTGCCATTCACCTTCCTTATCCTTGACTTTCTCAGTCACTCTCAGCTTGATTTTAGCTTGCAAACCAACTTTGGAGGTGGTGTAGGCTCGGTTAACTTCTTCAACATCAGAGAAAAGCATGCCTTCACCAAGATCATTGACACGTTCTCGAGTCATCCAGTAAACACCTAATACGACGTCCTGAGATGGCACAATAATGGGCTCACCATCAGCTGGCAGCAATACGTTATTAGTAGACATCATCAACGCTCTTGCTTCGAGCTGTGCCTCTAGGGTCAAAGGCACATGCACTGCCATTTGGTCACCATCAAAATCTGCATTGTATGCTGTACAGACCAATGGATGCAGTTGGATCGCTTTCCCCTCAATCAAAACGGGTTCGAATGCCTGGATTCCGAGACGATGCAGGGTAGGCGCTCTATTAAGCAGCACTGGATGCTCGCGAATCACCTCGGCCAGGATATCCCAAACCTCAGCGGTCTCTTTTTCGACCATTTTCTTGGCTGCTTTAATGGTCGTGGCTAGCCCGCGCGACTCCAGTTTTCCAAAAATAAAAGGTTTAAACAATTCCAGTGCCATCTTCTTCGGAAGGCCGCACTGATGCAGGCGTAATGTAGGCCCGACAACAATCACTGAGCGTCCAGAATAATCGACTCGTTTACCCAACAGATTCTGTCTAAATCGACCCTGTTTCCCTTTAATCATATCGGCCAATGATTTTAATGGCCGTTTGTTTGTGCCCGTGATCGCCCTGCCCCGCCGACCGTTATCAAGCAGCGCATCAACTGCTTCCTGAAGCATACGTTTTTCATTTCGAACAATAATATCGGGTGCCGCGAGATCAAGTAAACGCTTGAGGCGGTTGTTTCGATTAATGACTCGTCGGTACAAATCATTCAGATCTGAGGTTGCAAATCGTCCTCCCTCCAACGGTACCAATGGCCTCAAGTCCGGCGGTAATACCGGTAGCACATTAAATATCATCCACGAAGGATCATTGCCGGAATTAACAAAAGCTTCTATTAATTTCAGTCTTTTGGTGAGCTTTTTAATTTTCGTATCTGAATTAGTTTGCGGCAATTCGTCGCGAATAGTAGCAATCTCATCCTTCAAATCCATCTGCCGCATGAGATTCTGGATAGCTTCTGCTCCCATTTTGGCTTCGAATTCGTCACCGAATTCTTCCAGTTTTTCATAATAATCTTCATCCGTAAGCAATTGACCTTTTTCCAAGGTCGTCAAGCCAGGGTCAATCACCACAAAAGATTCAAAATACAGGATTCGCTCAATATCCCGCAGCGTCATATCCATCAACAACCCGATACGGGACGGAAGTGATTTCAGGAACCAGATATGTGCAACAGGCGATGCCAATTCGATATGGCCCATCCGTTCACGTCGAACCTTAGCCAGAGCAACCTCAACACCACACTTCTCACAAATCACGCCACGATGCTTGAGACGCTTATATTTACCACAAAGACATTCATAGTCCTTATTAGGCCCAAAGATCTTCGCACAAAAAAGACCATCTCTTTCTGGCTTGAAAGTACGATAATTAATGGTCTCCGGCTTTTTAACCTCGCCAAAGGACCAGGAACGAATCATCTCAGGTGAGGCCAGGCCAATTCTTAAAGAATCAAATTCCTCTGCCTGACCCTGGGCTTTCAGCATATTCAATAAATCTTTCAATGCATTTCTCCAATTTGAGCTATTAGGCTCGTTCTATATTTTTTTAAGATTCCGGTTATCTCAAAAACTCAGTCGCTTTCCAGTTCTATATCTATGCCAAGCGACCTGATTTCCTTAACCAGTACATTGAACGACTCGGGCATACCCGGTTCCATTCTATGCTCACCATCAACGATATTTTTATACATTCTTGTTCGACCATGGACATCATCAGACTTAACGGTCAGCATTTCCTGAAGAGTATAGGCCGCGCCATAAGCCTCCAGCGCCCAGACTTCCATCTCGCCGAATCTCTGCCCACCAAACTGAGCTTTACCACCCAGTGGTTGTTGCGTTACCAGGCTGTAAGAGCCGGTCGAACGCGCGTGCATTTTGTCATCTACCAGGTGATTCAGCTTCAACATATACATAATCCCTACCGTAACCGGTCGGTCAAACTGAACACCAGAGCACCCATCAAAGAGCACCGTCTGACCATCCACTGGAAGGTCGGCCAGTTCCAGCATTCGCTTGATCTCACTTTCGTCAGCGCCATCGAAGACACCCGTCGCCATGGGCACGCCACCCCGTAAATTTTCAGCCAGGCTGAGAATTTCTGTATCCGTGAGCGAATCCAGATCTTCAATTCGACCACTCTGGTTATACACCTTTTCTAGGAAATCCCTGATCTTGGCGACTTCTCTTTGCGTATCCAGCATGGTGCCGATTTTCAAACCAAGACCCTCGGCTGCCCAGCCAAGATGAGTCTCCAGAATCTGGCCCACATTCATTCGCTTGGGAACGCCCAACGGGTTTAGAACAATATCGATCGGTTCACCATTGGCATCAAAAGGCATATCTTCGACTGGCTTGATGACAGAAATGACACCCTTGTTACCATGCCGACCCGCCATTTTATCACCCGGCTGAATGCGTCGCTTTATAGCCAGGTAGACTTTGACAATCTTCAGAACACCCGGTGCCAGATCATCACCACTTTGTAATTTCGCCTTACTCTCCTCAAACTTTTCGTCGAGTTCCAGACGTCGTTCCTTCAACCTCTGGTCGGCCGAGACCAACTGGTCGTTTAAGGCTCCTTTTTCCATTCTGAGTTTAAACCAGTCATCTGATTCCAGCTCAGCGAGATAGGCTTTTGTGAGTTTGTCGCCTTTTTTGAGCATGGGCCCTGCAATCACGGCCTTGCCGGTTAATGCTGATGCCAGCCGCTCATAGGTGGCCGTCTCAATAATGCGATATTCTGCTTCAATATTTTTACGAATACGCTCGACTTCCTGCCGTTCGATATCTTTGGCACGCATGTCCTTTTCAATACCATCCCGGGTGAATACCCTGACATCGATAACAGTACCGTTATAACTACTGGGCACTCTCAAACTGGTATCTTTTACATCGGATGCCTTTTCACCAAATATAGCTCTCAATAGTTTTTCTTCAGGGGTCAGCTGCGTTTCACCTTTAGGGGTCACCTTACCCACTAAAATATCACCGGCGTTCACTTCAGCGCCGATATAGACAATGCCTGATTCATCCAGTTTTCCTAACGCTCCTTCACCGACATTAGGAATATCACAGGTGATCTCCTCAGAGCCGAGTTTAGTATCGCGCGCAATACAGGTGAGTTCCTGAATATGAATCGTGGTAAAACGATCTTCCTTGACTACTTTCTCAGATATAAGAATAGAATCCTCGAAGTTATAACCATTCCAGGTCATAAAGGCGATACGCATATTCTGGCCTAACGCTAGTTCACCCATATCGATTGAAGGACCATCTGCAAGGATATCATGCTGAGCAATAACATCCCCTTCCTTCACCAGCGGTTTCTGGTTAATGCAAGTGTTCTGATTGGAGCGGGTGTATTTAGTCAAATTGTATATATCTACTCCAGCCTCACCACTTTCCGTTTCCGCGTTGTTTACGCGGATGACAATACGACCAGCATCAACCGTCTCAACAACACCTCCACGATCAGCTACTACGCAAACCCCAGAATCACGCGCGACTGTTCGTTCCATACCAGTACCCACCAGAGGCTTTTCGGACCGTAATGTCGGCACCGCCTGACGCTGCATATTAGATCCCATCAACGCACGGTTCGCGTCATCATGCTCCAAAAATGGAATAAGAGATGCAGCTACGGACACCACTTGTTGAGGTGAAACGTCCATAAAGTTCACTGACTCACGAGGCATTTTCGTAAATTCACCCTGGTGGCGAACATCCACTAATTCATCAACAATATTCCCATTATCATCAAGCTCAATACTCGCCTGACCGATCACATAATCTGCTTCTACTATTGCTG
>CAZGCW010000276.1:0-4831 GCA_964524295.1 uncultured Pseudomonadales bacterium | reverse complement strand
ATTTGAAGTCTCTGTTTTACATAATTTCCAATTTGTTCCAGCGCTGTTTGAAGTAGAACGCATACGAGATGGCAAGAGTTTCACCACGCGACGGGTTGTTGTTGTGCAAAATGGCCTTGCCATTTTTAACATGGATGCCTCTTTCCACCTATCGGAGCCCGGCTTGGCGCACCAGATACCCATGCCGAAATTGTCACCTCCCGATGAAAACCAGCTGGTTAACGGCCTTAAGCAGCGGCCATTTCTCAGTTTCAGAGAAAACCACAGGCAATTGCTGGAGGAGGTGCCACAGTTACCAGAGCAGCAGATCTGGATAAAAGCCAATGGGCTTGCCCCTCTTGAGCCAAGGCTTCACCTTGCTCTGTTAGCTTATGAATCGGATGAAGCGTTACTTGGGACAGCGCGAATGCCTCACCGAGGTCAGTTCGAGCGCAGTGATATGCAGGTAGCCAGCCTGGACCATAGCATCTGGTTTCATGAGCCGGTTAATGTCAACGACTGGCTCTTGTATAGTCTGGAAAGTCCGGCTGCCGCGGCTGCAAGAGGCTATACGCGTGGGTCGGTTTTTTCTGTTGAAGGAAAATTAGTCGCAAGTTGCATGCAAGAGGGTCTGATTCGCTTGAGATCGTGATAGACTACGCGCTCTGCCCGGGTGGTGAAATTGGTAGACACGCAAGACTTAAAATCTTGTTCCCGTTAGGGAGTGCCGGTTCGATTCCGGCCCCGGGCACCAACCAACATTTTGTGATAATACCGCTTCTACGTTTTTAACATCTTAGAGTATTGTTTTTACAGGGACTTAATTGAAACGAAATCAGGCAGCTATACCTCGATGACGGCAGTTGCTTCAATTTCGACCTGCAGCTGTTTCATGACCAGCGCAGATACCCCAATCAAGGTCGAGGCCGGTTGATCGGTTTGGGTAAAATATTTTGCTTTCGCTTGGGCAAGCGCTTTGCTTCTTTGAGAATCTAAATCCACCACATAAGAATTAAGTTTAATAACATCTGCAACGCTGGCGCCAGCGGCTTCAAGCTCGCTCACCAGGTTACGATGCGCCATATCTGCTTGTTCTTCAAAGGTTTCCCCAAACCGTCCATCGGCGTAACCCACTTGGCCTGAAACGACAATAGTTTTAACGCCCTGGCTGGTGTAAGCAACGGTGTTGGTAAAGCCCATGGGGTGAGGATTGATAAATTCTTTGGTTAGCATGGTGTTTCCTTGTCTCAATTTCCAGTATTTGGCATTTTTGCTGATATTAACCCATGAAGAGATACCGGTCACTAGGCCGGCCGTCTTCACAGTAGTGCGACAGGTGCGGGCATTCAGGAAGCCAACTTAGGCATGGGCGGGCATACTGCGAATGAAGAGATGTCAAATAGGAACAAACTAGTTCTTCTGGGCTGAATAAGTCGAATTTCGCCGTAAAAGCTGAGGTGTTGTGAACCAGGGAACACGGCTTGTGAAGCGATGAACGGTTCGCCCTCACAGCGGTTTGGTAATGACAGACCAATCCTTTACCTTATTGTCTCGCGCATAACGTGCATAGTCTGCCTTTATCCGGCTTACGCGGTCAGGATACTGGGTTGCGAGATCGTTCCGTTCCGTTCGGTCAACTTCAATATCGTATAGTTCCCAGGGGCCTCCTTGTGCTGCGACTAACTTCCACTTGGTGCCTCTGACAGCACGATAGCCTTCGTGCTCGAAAAACAATTGGCGTTTGGGTAGCGTCCCTCCTTGCAGTGCCGGTAATAGATTGACCCCATCTTGCTCAAGGTTTGCTTTATCCGCGACGATGGAGATGATGGTTGGCATAATGTCGATGACATGAGCGGGGTAGTTGATCAATGTGCCTGATTGCTCCTTTAGCCCTTTTGGCCAGTGCACGATTAATGGTGATGAGATACCCCCTTCGTGCACCCAGGTTTTGTATTTTTTGAAGGGCGTATTTGAAGCTTGTGCCCATTCAGGGCCCAGCATTTGAAAGTGGTGTTTTGGTCCTGGCATTAATTCCTTGCCCGACATCAAGTCGTACGCTTGGCCACCTGATGGCTGATATTTACCGATAAAGGAATCAAATCTGGGCGACATGAGGAAGCTTGACCAATTGGGGATTTCAAAAAGGTTTTCAGCGCTGGCGCCGTTATCAGACATAACGAGTATCAGCGTATTGTCTAATTCACTATGGGCTCGCAAGGCGTTGATAACCTGGCCTACGCCGTGGTCAATATGTTCAACCATGGCGGCATGTACTGCCATTTTTTCAATGAACCAGTCCTTGTTGTTGACTTCAGACCACACAGGCGTTCCCGCATCGACTGTGGCAAGGATGGTGGTGTCAGGCACAATCGCCGCTGCTTTCAACCGTGCCAGTCGTTCTTTTCGAAGCGAACCCCAACCAGTTGAATAGGCCTGGCGATATTTTTTTATGGTCTCGGCCGGTGCCTGCAGCGGCCAGTGCGGGGCCGTATAGGCCAGGTACAGAAAAAACGGCTGGTGAGGATAGATTGCTTGATGCGTATTGATATGCTTGACTGCCTCCAGGCTTAGTGCATCCGTATAATAGAAGTCAGCATCAAGACTGAGAATGGGTTCATTACCCCGATAGAAATATTTAGGTTCGAAGTAGTTATTGCCTCCTAAGAGGGTGCCATAGAAACGATCAAAACCTCTCTTGAGCGGTGTATTGCCGAGGTTTTCTATACTTCCGTTTGGGATTTCATTGGGTGACCAATTCGCTAGATGCCATTTTCCTGACATATAGTTTTTATAGTGATGGGCCTTTAACCATTCAGGTAATATTGGGATAGATTCATCTAAATGGCCATGGTAGCCATCGATATCCGAGAACCGGTTCCCTGCGAGGTGCCCCATCTGTACGTTGTGTGGGTAACGCCCGGATAACAGGGATGCACGGGTGGTGCTGCAGCGAGCCGTATTGTAAAAAGAGGTAAAGCGAATGCCTTGCGTTGCCAACTGATCTATATTGGGTGTGTGGATTTCGCCGCCGTAGCTACCCAAATCCGAGAAACCCATATCGTCGGCCAGAATCATCACGATATTCGGTGCTGGTTCGGCCAGAGCGTGGCCCGACAACAACACAAGGCCAATCATCAGTGGTAAGGCTAGGTTTTTAGTTAGCATATGCATGTATTTGATTGCTTGCGATGGACCGGTCAATGGTGCTCGCCTGCTGAATCGGTCAGGCCAGTCTAGCAGCACTGCCAATTTATTCAATCGTGGCTTCTCTAACGCATACACAATTGGAAAAAGCTGTTGGGGTTCGCAAAGATAAGCAGGAATGCGAGTAGGAAAATCGACCTAGGGCACTTATTGCGGTGAACTACCTGGCCGTTATTGGCGATAGGATAAAACTGGGAATTTGCCAACTCGAACGCTAAGCTGAATCTATCATGAGTAGTCTCGTCATTAGAAATGAGAAGGTTGCCGATCAACAGGCAATTTATCGAATCACACAACTGGCCTTTCAAGATCGCCCTTATGCAGGCGGTGACGAACAGGACGTAATCAATCGGCTCCGTGCCGCCGGAGCGCTGACGTTGTCTCTCGTCGCGGTTATCGATGATGACCTGGTGGGTCAGGCCACGTTTTCACCTGCCAGCCAATCCGATGGCAGCGGGCCTTGGTATGCGCTAGGCCCTATCGCCGTTCATCCCGATCATCAATCGAAGGGTATGGGTAGCGCTCTGATGGCTGAAGGCATGCAGTGTTTGCAGGAGCGAAGCGCCCTGGGCTGCATTCTTACGGGAAACCCGCTGTACTATGAGCGGTTCGGTTTCGTGCTCTCGCCCAGCCACACGCCCCAGGCTGAATCGCCTCAGTACTTCCAGGTGAAGCTCTTGACGGATTTTCGACCGAAAGGAACCTTCAGCTTTCACCCAGCATTCTACGACTAACTAAAACTATTCGTCCTTGCTGCGACTAGCTACAGGACCGGCAGTGCAAAAAAAGCAGCCAGGAAAGCACCATGAGGAGTTGACGAGTGAGAGATGGGTATCTAATGCGGGAAAGATTAAAACAACTTACTGACAGCGCTCAGTAAGTAAAAGTAGCTCATTTCATTACCTAGGCCAGGAAAGTGTCTATTCATGATGCCAATCGCGAAAAACCTGAGGTAAAAAAATCCACTGGTTGAAACTTTAGGTTAATGCAGTGTAGAGATGCAGGGTCTTAGAATCCTCAGGCATTCTGAAGATCGGTGTGTGGGGAATGAGCTTCTGGGGGTTGTTTGATGCTGAGCGCACTTCTCCAGTGCGGGTCTGCTATTTGAGTCTCAGATCCGGGTTACTGTAGGTGTTGCGGTCCGATCACCTCTGTACTCGACGCCCAGAAACAGACACAGACACAGACACAGACAAAGTGAGTCGCAGAGAGACAATAGCGGGTTAAAGAAAATCCGGTATCACGCAACTCGAGCGAGAGAGGGGTCCTGTCTGGATCAGTGCATCCTGTCATCTGGAAAATACACGAGCAGATCAGAGTGCCGTTCCAGAACCGACCCCAATCTAGAGCTTGTTAACGACTTCCTTACCGCCAACAACGGATAATAGTATTTTGGTTTCACCGACATCAGTAATGGGGACTTCAAAAATGTTCCTGTCCAGCAAGATGAAGTCCGCGTCTTTACCCGCCTCAAGAGAACCAGAGGAATCACCTACTTTATTTGCGATGGCACCATTGTGGGTAAAGATTCGAATCGTCGCTGCCAAATCTACCGACTGCTCCAGCCACAATGTGGCATCACTCACCCCGCTGGGGACGGCACGAGTGACCATCGACTCTATTCCCGGCCAGGGATTCGGTGTCGGTA
>CAZGCW010000275.1:0-4887 GCA_964524295.1 uncultured Pseudomonadales bacterium | reverse complement strand
GCTGACTTTGCATCAAGCCATACCGAAAGTTCGACATTGCGCTGGGATGGACCCGTCATTTAGGCGCAGCAAAAGCTGACTGGCTTAAAGCAAACCTCCTGAACCATAAATATCATCCGTTCACTAGGCCCAGGCGGAGGGTGAGTTGCGCATCATAACAAAGCTCGATACTGTTAGAGCGCTGACCGCGAAGGAAATTATCATGAGCGATGCCATCGATCACGCAAATAGCTGGAGGGCCCAAACCCCCGGAAATCAAAACTGGCCCAGAACCGCCCGGCCCGATGACGATAACAAGTATTTTATGGTTTCTGCCGATGGTCATGTACAGGAACCCACCGATTTCCTGTCTGCCAGGATTGACCCTTCGTTCCACGACCGATTGCCCGGTGTCGTGCTCAACACGAAAGGCGATGCGATGCAGAAGACGGAAGGCTTTCGCCCCATACGAATTCAAAATATAGCGTTTGCGGGTGAAGATCTGCTACGCAATCAATCCGGTAAAACACCCCAGGATCGGATCAAGGATCTCGGTTTAGATGGCGTTGACGCAGAAGTGCTTTTCCCAAACAAAGGCTTAACCATCTGGGCGACCCCCGACCCTGAGTTTTCTTTGGCGATGTGCCGGGCCTACAACGAATGGGCCTGGGAGACTTTCGCCGATTTCAATGACAGGCTGGCACCCATGGCCTGTGTTGCTCCCGGATCGCTCGAGGGTACCATCCAGGAAATTCAACGATGTGCAAAACTCGGTTTCAAGGGACTATCACTCCCTTGCAAACCAGTCTGGGGGGCACCGGACCATAACAACCCCAATTATAACCTACCTGAATTTGACGATCTCTGGGCCTGTGTTCAGGATGTCGACCTGCCCATGACTTTCCATGTTTCAACGGGTAGGGATCCACGAACCGCGCGCGGAAACGGCGGGGCTGTCATTAACTATGCCGTGCATTCGTTGAGCCCAACCATGGAGCCGATAGCCAATCTGTGCGCTTCCGGGGTGGTAGATAAGTTCCCGAAAATCCGCTTTGGCACCATCGAAGCAGGAATCGGCTGGGTTGCCTGGGCTTTACAAGCACTCGACGAAGCATATCGAAAACATCATATGTTCGTTAGGCCTAAACTGAAAAAATTACCCAGTGAGTACTTTCATAGTAACGGCTTCGCATCCTTCCAAGAAGACAAGGCCGGCCTTGATCACGCTCGAGCCCATAATCTGGTAGACAATTTCCAGTGGGCGAATGACTTCCCCCATCATGAAGGTACCTGGCCGCACTCAGCAGCGGCAATCGAACGCACCATGGGACAATTATCCGACGGCGAAAGGGCGAAAATACTCGGCCTCAATGCCGCTCGTATATTTAAATTTCCTATTCCACAACGGTATATGCTGCAGGAAGATGCAGCACAGGTAGCAAAGCAGGTAGGGACACTATCGTGAAAGAACGAACACTCAGGGGTAAAGTTGCGGTTGCCGGTATCGGCGAAACCGCCTATTACAAGCGCGGGCAAGCACCCGACGCCGAATTCAAACTCGCCTTGAAATCAATTAAGGCCGCCTGCACGGACGCGGGAATATCCCCCAAGGACCTCGACGGATTCGCCTCCTTTAGTAACGACCGCAGTGACCCCTCACGGCTTGCAGCCGCTCTAGGCTGCTCTGAACTCAGATTTTCCAATATGCAATGGGGTGGCGGCGGTGGCGGTGGCGCAGCCGCCGTGGGCAATGCTGCGGCCGCAATTGCGTCTGGCACCGCCGATTGTGTGGTCGTTTTCAGGGCACTGGCACAAGGTCAATTTGGCCGGTTTGGACAGGGTTCACAAAGCAATGCGGTCTCCGGCAGCTTTGCGCACACGATTCCCTATGGATTGATGTCACCGGCGCAGATGTTCGCCATGAAGGTGGTTCGTTTCATGCACGACCATGGTGTTAAACAAAATGCGCTACGTTCTATTTCGCTGGCTGCCTACCATCATGCCCAACATAATCCAAGGGCGGTTATGTACGGTCGCCCTCTGGACGAAGAAACCTATGACAACTCTCGCTGGATCGTTGAACCTTTCCATTTGTACGATTGCTGTCTCGAGAATGATGGTGCGGCTGCCATGATTCTGGTTTCGGCGGACCGGGCAAAAGAGTTCCCGCATAAACCCAGTTACCTGCTTGGAGCCGTAGGCGGATCGCACTATCGTGCCGGTGCATCAGTACACAATACACCTGAATATGCCTCATCCACCTTCCCGAGCCTGGCACCGCATCTTTATGACATGGCCGAGGTGACAGCACGAGACGTAGATGTATTGCAATGTTATGAAAATTTCACCGGTGGGGTGCTCATGAGCATGGTAGAACATGGTTTCTGTGAACCGGGCGAATGCAATGAGTTCTTCGTAAAAGAACGCTTTCTGGCACCCGGGGGTGATTTACCGCTCAATACATCGGGTGGAAATCTGGCTGAGTGCTATATGCATGGTCTCGGCTTGATTATCGAATCGATTCGGCAGATCAGAGGAGAGTCAACCAGTCAGGTAGAAAACGCTGAGGTATCCATGACCATATCGGGACCTATGGTGACACCCGTCAGCTCCTGTATATTTGGCGCGGAGGCAACCTTATGAGCGACCCATATCTTAAACCGGGTTTACCCCGGCCAGTACCAGCAGCTGATGGATTAGATACCGCTTACTGGCAAGGCTTAGCGAATGAAAAGATCTTGCTGCAGTCTTGTTGTGACTGCAAGCAGTGGCAATGGGGTCCAGAGTGGATCTGTCACCACTGCCATAGTGAAGCGCTCACCTTTTCCGAGGTTGCACCCGAAGGCATTATCTATTCTTATGAACGCGTCTGGCACCCCGTCCACCCAGCCCTGAAAGAACAGGGCCCTTACCTGATCGTACTGGTAGAAATACCTACCGCCGACCATGTTCGCCTGGTTGGCAATCTACTCGGCGATCCACACCAGAACGTGACTATTGGCTCGCCCGTACAAGCCGTCTTCGAGCATCACAGAACCGAAGAGCCACCCTTCACCCTGTTACAATGGCAAGTAACGAACTAAACCGTGTGAACAGTCAGGATCAATAAGCCCGTGGTGATAATGCCAGAATCGAACTGCGCTAGTGACCCCATTCAAACCAAATTATAGACATCAAGCCTTTAATAGATCCTTTATATCGTGCGGTATTAACCTGCCCTGATCAATTTTTGTTTTTGCGCTGGCAGAACAAACAAGAACAGCGATTATTTCCAATTGGCGTCAACACACCCACGAACCTGACGCATATCCTTTAGCTGTTGTTTGTTGGAAAGTCGGATAAACCTGACAACCCAGTGAACATGGGTTTGCTCAGTTCTGATACTGTCATTCCTTAAACGAATGGCGGGCGTAACTCTTTGAGAAATACTGGTTTAGTCATAGCCAAAGAATGAGACAAGAAGTCAAACCAAGGGATACGCAAAAAGTGTTTGATCGTGTGAGCGTTTCGCCATCCACCACCGACAAGGCTTATTCGATGAAGCGGACGCAGAGATTGAAGCGAGTCTTTGGTATAGAGGGGGCCGCCTGCGGATAGAGAAGTGCGATAAATGTGGCTGATTCTTCTTAGGCCTCTTTTGCATTTTTGGGAAAATGCGATTTAAGGTAACCATGCTCAAAGCATGGAGAGACAACGTTAAGATCGTGGGCATGTTAGAATGGCTCTGTAAGATCCACAGAGCGAAAAAGAATGAAGACCAGCGCTGAAGAACTCAATATCATCAAGACCGTTCTCGAATTTTGTGAGTCTGGCACCACTCAGTTGCAGTCAGAGGTCATGTTGAATCCTATCAACAACTACACCGATCCTGATCATGTTAACCTGGAAATCAACACGCTGTTTCGTAATTTCCCGATTATCGTTGGCTGCGCTGAACAGTTGCAAGAGGCTGGTCAGTATCTCACTCACAACGACACCGGCATTCCCATTTTAGTTACCCGCAATCGCACCAATGAAGTCAAAGCGTTTATCAACGTATGCAGACATCGTGGCGCAAGGGTTGTAAATGAACCCTGTGGCAAACGAAATACCTTGTCCTGCCCGTACCATGGTTGGACCTACGACCTGAACGGAAACCTGCGAGGCATGCGCCAGCCAATTGGATTTGATGCCGTAGACAAGAACACCCATAGCCTGGTCGAATTGCCCTCTTTTGAACAGTTCGGCTTGATTTGGGTTCAACCAAAGCCAAGTGACGAGAAAATCGATATTCAATCCTGGCTCGCCCCTATGGCCGAACAACTCACTTCCCTGAACCTCGAATCGCACACAATGTTTCGGCAGTGGTCGCTAAATCTCGACATGAACTGGCACATCGCGCTAGAAGGTTTTTTAGAAACCTACCACTTTTGTTCGGCGCACAAAAATACCGCCTGCGCATCCTATCTTGATAATCAATCGCCATTTCTTGACAAGTACCCGCACGTGCGCAATGCCGTTCCACTCACGCGTATCACAAAACTAAAAGAGCAAGATCCCGAAACCTGGGATTATCGATCCAACTTCATGACCCAGAATTACATTTTCCCCTGTAACTTCATCCAAGTGATGACCGACCATGTTTACATCCACACGGTTATTCCAACGGGTCCAGACAGCTGTGTTTTTAGAAGCGTCATGTTAATACCTGAACCCGCGTTAACTGAAAAAGCGCAAAAATATTGGCAGGCAAACTACGACGTAGTGAGAAATGTGTTCGATGAAGACTTTGAGATTGGCGAAGGTATACAAAAAGGTTTTGCTACGGATGTGAATACAAGTTTTATCTTTGGCCGGTTTGAAGCAGGTCTGCAACTCGCTCAGAAGGCATTGGATGACGCACTCAAGGGCCGGTTGACGGTTCCGCAG
>CAZGCW010000274.1:0-4913 GCA_964524295.1 uncultured Pseudomonadales bacterium | reverse complement strand
ACCAGCAAGGGTACGGAAATGAGCACGAAAGCGAAGCCATTACCGGCGCTTTGCCCGTGGGTCAGTTCAGTCCCCAGAGAGCCCCTTTGGGCCTGTATGCTGAACAACTCAGCAGCACCGCATTTACCGCGCCAAGAGCAAATAACAGACGGTGTTGGTTCTACCGAATTCGTCCCTCAGTCGTGCAGGGAGAATACATGTCCTACACCCAGGCATCGGTAACGACTGGTCCGGTCACCAACGTACCCACACCCAATATGCTGCGTTGGGACCCCATTTCGATTCCGGAAAAACCCACCGCTTTTATTGTTGGCCAGCCCCCCATTGGCGCCAATGGGAATGCCCTGGGCCATTATGGTATGGGTATTCATCTGTATGCGATTAACCAATCCATGCAAGAACGCTATTTTTATTGTGCCGATGGTGAATTGCTGTTTATCCCTGAGCAAGGCGAACTGCTACTACGGACTGAATGCGGGCCCCTACATCTACACGTAGGCGAAATCGCGGTTATACCCAGAGGGATGAAGTTTGCCGTAGATTTGCTCAACGAAAAAGCCCGGGGCTATCTCTGTGAAAACTATGGGACACCGTTTATCTTACCCGAACGTGGCCCTGTCGGTGCCAATGGTTACGCCAATGACCGAGACTTCATGTACCCTTGCGCCAGCTATGAAGATATTGACCAGGAAATGGAGCTAGTGTGTAAATTCGCAGGACGATTTTATCAAGCCAGTTTAGATCATTCGCCACTGGATGTGGTTGCCTGGACCGGTAACTCCGCTCCTTATAAGTATGATCTGTCTCGCTTTAACGTCATGGGCAGTGTCAGTTTCGATCATCCGGACCCTAGTATCTATACTGTACTGTCTTCGCCATCGGCGACCGAGGGCGTGGCCAATATCGATTTTGTCATCTTCCCACCGCGTTGGATGGTGGCAGAAAACACATTTCGACCTCCCTGGTATCACCGCAATGTGATGTCTGAATATATGGGTTTGATCAAAGGCCAATATGATGCCAAACCCGATGGTTTTGTACCCGGGGGTTCCAGTCTACATAACGCCATGAGTCCACACGGGCCCGAGGCAGCCGTATTCGAAAAAGCGAGTCAAGTCGACCTGGTGCCGCAACGTAATCAAGGTAGCATCGCTTTTATGCTGGAGTCCCGTTACATTATCCAACCGACCCACTGGGCTATGGAGAGCCCATTGCGCCAAATCAACTATATCGATTGCTGGAAAGGTATCCGAAAGCATTTCAGATCCGACTGAGTCGAGTAGCGGGTGGGCAGAAGTTAGCCAGCCTGGATCAACACTCATCCCAACCTGCGAGCAACGAGGTCACGCTTCGATCAACAGGGGAAAAGTCATGAATTATGCCGACCGTGCTGCTGGACCCTGCCGACCGGCCCGCTATCAAGACTTCATTAATCCAGCCAAAAGACCCGGGTCCGAGTATCGGCGCAGACAGGGCCTGTTTTCGTATTATCTTTCTTGACGGTATTGATTCCAGAGCTGACCCATCGACACCCACAGTTCGACTGCAGTTAGCCGTTAACTTGCCCTGGTATCAACGCAAAAAAAAGCCAATTTTGAGGTAAGGGTTAGATCTCTTGTTTGATGCGATTCAACAGCAACATCAACTCATCAACTTCTTCGGACTTCAAGTGGCCCAGTAAATCGATAATCCAGCCTTCGTGCTCGGCAGCCATTTTAGAAAACAGTCGGCGCCCCTGGGGGGTCAGCTTGACAATAAAAGTCCGACGATTCTCTGGCACAGTACTACGGTCTACTAACCCCTCTTTAACTAATTGCGATGCTATTCCAGAAATATTGCCACCCGATACCATCATTCGGCGGGACAGTTCTCCCATGGTCAGGCCGGCTGGATTTCGCTCTAATTGCGAAAGAAAATCAAATCGCGGTAACGTCGTATTAAATCGCAGCCTTAATTCACTGCGCAGACGCCTTTCAATCAAACTTGAACAGGTAAGCAGGCGCAACCATAACTTGATGGAATGATGATCACTCTCTTGCAACCTCGTTTCATGGTCTAAAGACACTGGATTCGACTGCCCGGACATAGATGGTACCAGATATTTTATATTTAAAATGTTTAGGCTATAATGCCGATTAGTTTTAAGCTTAAACTATTGTAATTACCTTTGCTAATCAGTTCGCTGAGGGCCAAGACCATGTTTGACGGAGATTGAGATGCATATTATTTCCCTGGGCGGTGGACCCTCCGGGCTCTACGCTGCTATTTGCATGAAACTGCTGAATGCGGATAACCAGGTTTCGGTCTATGAACGAAATAGCGCGGGTGATACTTTCGGCTGGGGCATCGTATTCTCCGACCAAACCGTTGAAAACCTGATTGCCAACGACCCGGTCAGTGGTCATAACATTGCCAATGAATTTGTTCACTGGGATAAAATCGACTGTATCGTCAATAATCAGACTGAGCGCTCTGACGGTCATGGGTTTATTGGCCTCGGCCGCAAACGCATGCTGGAAATTCTTCATGACCGATGCCGTGAACTGGGCGTCGAATTAAATTTTAATGAAGAATTTGAAGCCGAAGATATCAATGGTCGTTTCGCTGACGCCGATATTATCGTGGTTGCTGACGGTTTGAATTCTAAAATCCGTAATGCCGACCCCACTACTTTTGAAGCCAGCATTGATGTACGACCTAACAGATTTGTCTGGCTTGGGACAAAACAAACTTTCAGCGATGCATTTACCTTCATCTTTGAAGAGACCCAGCATGGCTGGATCTGGGCCCATGCTTATCAATTCGACCAGGACACATCCACTTTCATCGTCGAATGTAATCGTGACGTCTATGAAGCCATCGGTTTTGCGCACATGAGTCACTCAGAAAGCGCGACTGTCTGCGAAAAAATATTTTCCAGACACTTGGACGGCCATAAACTAATGACCAATTCCGAACATATCTCAGGCTCGGCATGGCTGAATTTTTCGCACGTCCTCTGCACTAACTGGATTAAAGATGACCGTGTCGTACTGATCGGCGATGCGGCTCATACGGCTCACTTTTCCATTGGTTCGGGCACCAAGCTGGGCCTCGAAGATGCCATCTCCCTTGCACGACACTTAACCTCCGGGAAAGAAACAGCCGCAGCTTTACGGTCTTACCAGGCAGAGCGAGAAATTGAAGCGCTTCGGCTGCAAAATGCAGCATCCAATGCCATGCTCTGGTTTGAAAATGTGCCACGTTATGCCAATGCTTTTGATCTTAAGCAATTCAATTACTCACTGCTGACTCGCAGCCAGCGCGTCAGTCACGAGAATCTTCGTCTGCGCGACAAAACCTGGCTAGAGAGCCTGGAAACTCATCTGGCAAAACGACAACTCGGCCATGATTATAAAGAAAACATACCCCCTATGTTCCTGCCCTATAAACTGGGTGATATGACGCTGCTCAATCGTGTCGTCGTTTCACCGATGTCAATGTACAGTGCCAAAGAGGGTGTTCCTGATGACTGGCATCTCGTCCACTATGGTGCCTGTGCCAAAGGCGGCGCTGGACTGATATACACCGAGATGACCGATGTTTCTCCACATTCAAGAATTACCCCAGGATGTGCTGGCATCTGGAATGATGAACAGGAAAACAACTGGAAACGTATCGTTGAATTTGTACATAACCACACCGCCGCAAAATTTGCCATCCAACTCGGTCACGCGGGGGCCAAAGGGGCGACCAAGCTGCCCTGGGATTGGCACACTGATCGCCTCGATGACCCTTTACCAGCAGAGGAAGCCTGGCCGCTGGTTTCAGCCAGCGCTATCCCTTTCAACCGCCATAGTCAGGTACCCGCGGAAATCACCCGTGAACAAATGGACGATGTCCGTAATCAATTCGTTGAGGCTGCCATTCGCGCTGATCGAGCAGGATTTGATTTGCTTGAACTGCATGCAGCACATGGTTACCTGCTATCCGCATTCATCACTCCCATAATGAACAAACGTAACGATGGCTATGGAGGTGACCTTAATAACCGTCTGCGCTACCCCTTGGAGGTTTTTCACGCCGTCAGGGAAATATGGCCTGCACACAAACCCATGACAGTCCGAATCTCTGCTCACGACTGGATGGGCGATGAAGGCAACACTGAAGACGATGCTGTTGCGATCGCTCAGGCGTTCACCGCGGCCGGTGCTGACGCTATTGACGTCTCCAGCGGGCAAATATCACATCTTGCTCAGCCTCGGCCCGGTCGAATGTTCCAGACCCCTTTATCAGATCGAATTCGAAATGAAGCAGGTATCGCAACGATGGCGGTAGGCAACATTTACGAACTGGATCACGTCAACAGCATCATTGCTGCTGGACGCGCCGATCTGGTATGCCTGGGCCGCCCCCACCTGGCAGATCCAAACTGGACATTAAGAGCAGCAGCGGCAATGGACTACAATGGTCTCGGGGTTCAGGAGCAGCAGCAATACCACCTGGGTTACAGGCAACTACAAACCAACCTTCAAAGAATGGATGAAATGAAAACAGTATGAAGAAACATGCCCTAATTACCGGTGCCGGAACGGGGATAGGCGCGAGCATTGCAGCAACCCTGGCACGTGACGGCTTTTCCATCAGCCTGTTAGGTCGACGCAAAGACATCCTTGAGAAAACAGCAGCCAAACTAGACACCGCAGCTGACAAACGTCTATGTGTCGCCTGTGATGTAGGGAATGAAAACAGTGTAAAACAGGCCTTCAGCCAGGCCAGAGACGGCCTGGGGGATATCCACATTCTAGTTAACTGTGCCGGAATCGCGCCCACCAGCCCATTCCATGAACTCACCAGCGAGCAATGGAATGAAGTATTAACGGTTAATCTCAATGGCGTATTTCACTGTACCGCTGAAGTCATTGGAAATATGC
>CAZGCW010000273.1:2619-4985 GCA_964524295.1 uncultured Pseudomonadales bacterium | reverse complement strand
AGAAAGCCCAGCAACACATTGGGCTTTCTCTTTTACACGATCAGACTGATCTTGCATCGGGTTGGGTGCGACCTATCTGATTCTTTCTACTCGGGTTGAAGTGCCTTTATCATTTCTCAGTATGTAGCCGCCCATGAATCCGCTTTTGATAGTGACGGTGTCACCTTCGTGGATAGGTAGGTTGCGTGGTGAACTCTGTAGCCAAATCTGGTCATTATCCAACAGGAATACCATTTTCTTACGATCTTTATTAATGACTTGTTTGATCGCCGCGGAGAATTGCACCGTATCGCGATCAAACATTTTCTTTGTTTTTCTTATCAGATTTCGGGTAAAGGAGTCCTTTTCCTTATTTTCAGGGGCGTTAATATCAGGGTTTTCCACAACGGTCTGTTTGCTGGAGGCTGGTGCAGCGACCACGGTTCGACTGTCTGTGGGCGGCTTAGCGGCGACAGGAGCAGCGGGACCCGCCTTGATACCCTCTGCAGGCGCGGTTTCCGCCGTTTGTGGATTGCCTGTTGATGGAGCGGTCGGTTGGCTTGGTTCTGTGGGTTCGACAGGAAAGAGCCGGTCAAAGCAAGCCAGTCGAGCTTTTTGATCTTTGATGCTAGCGCAATCGGTTCCGCTTGCCGCGTAGGACACGCTGCTTAGGGTCAGTAGAATCGTAATCATAAATAATTTCATAAGCTGTCTCCAATATGCGTTCACAGTGAGTCTGACTGGTTGCTTAGGTGAATGTTAATCCAACCTCGCTCAACAATTTTTCAACACCATTTGTTTAAACCCACCCAATTCAAACCCACCTAATTCAAACCGAGTGTCGCTCTGCTATCGACCTTTGACGGTTTATTTTTTTGACTCATGCGTACCGTTAGAATGTGCATGAGTGGTTAAAGCTGTTGATCTTTAAGGAGTTGTTAAGTCTAAAAGTCTTTGCATCGGCGAGATAAACAGCTGGCCCTGGTGACTGAGTTAGTTGACCGGGGTCTTGTGTGTGGACGTGTCCTTACCCTTGTAACGGCCTGGTTGGGTCAATCTTATTACATTCTGTCACATTAAAAAATAACGTATTCATGGATCTAGGCGCGGCCTGCATTCAAGCGCCAGATTAGTCTGGTTTGAATGCTGCAGACAATGATCAAAGTCAACTGGCGGGGAGAGTTGGGTCTACTAGCTATTTCTGTTCTATCAAGGGAAAAGTCGGCTTCATAGTGGGTCGTCTTCGACGCATGAGCCAGGGTACACTGACTGCGCCTGTTTAAGCACGAGCTTTCGTCCTGGCTAAAGCGGAATTCCGGCTACAGAGCGCTTGATATGATCCAGGAGAGGTAGGTTAATAGGTTCACGTTAACGGTGAGTCAATGAGTCGAATTGGCTTTTATTGCTAAGTAGGCGTTGGTATCCCGTATTTAGAAGCAAAACCAGTGGGTAAAAGGTTGGTGGAGAAAAGTCCGGTAGGTAAAAGCCCGGTAGGTAAAAAGCGAGTGGGTAAAGTGCCAGTGGGTAAAAGGGTAATGGGTAAAAGGTGGTTAGCATGAGCGTTGTTGCCAAGGGCTAATGACCAACGTTAGTATTAAATGAGAATGCGGTTTTTATTGGATCCAACCTACCTAGGGCTTCGAATCCGTATTTTGAGTGATCCAGGTAGACATTAGGAGAGAGGAGATGAAATTAGGATTAGGTGTTGGCCCTATGGGCGCCCCTGGTGGTCAGCGAATTATTGAACTTGCCCAGGCGGCAGAAAACCTGGGTTACGACACAATTTGGTGCCCCGAGATTTACGGCATGGACTGTTTTACGCCGTTAGCATGGATTGGAGCGCATACGACCCGGATCAATCTGGGAACGTCTATTATGCAGATCTCAGCACGGAGTCCAGCCAGTGCTGCCATGCATGCTGTTGCCATGGACTATTTGTCGAATGGTCGCTTGATCCTGGGCATTGGCGTGTCCGGACCGCAGGTTGTCGAAGGCTGGTATGGCCAGGCTTATCCAAAGCCGCTGGCTCGGACCCGGGAGTGGATGCAGATATTTCGTAAGATTATTGAACGGCAGCAACCGGTCTCTTTTGACGGTCAGCATTATCAGCTGCCGTTGGACGGGGGGACGGGGCTGGGTAAACCATTGAAATTGATGCAACACCCGCTGCGGGACTCTATTCCGGTTTATCTCGGCGCTGAGGGGCCGAAAAATGTCGCCATGGCGGCTGAGATCTGCGATGGCTGGATACCCATGTTTTTATCACCTTATCGGATGAATGATCAGTATGCTGATGCCATGAAAATGAAATCAGCTGATTTTGAGATCGCAGCCGCAGTGCCGGTAGTCATTGATGATGATGTGGATAAAGCCAGGGCCGCGATTAA
>CAZGCW010000273.1:0-2609 GCA_964524295.1 uncultured Pseudomonadales bacterium | reverse complement strand
CGGTGGAATGGGCGCGAAAACTTTTAACGTGCATAAAGATCATGTAGGACGAATGGGATTTGGTGAGGCTGCTGATGAAATTCAGCACTTGTTCATGTCAGGCAAACGCGATGAGGCTTTTGCGGCTGTGCCGGATCAGTTGGTAGATGAGATTGCCCTGTGTGGGCCTAAAGAGCGTATTCGAGAGCGACTGCAAGGCTGGAAAGACAGTCCGGTGACTCAGCTCAATGTGGGCGCATCTGATTTTTCGACCTTGCAGTTTTTTGCTGAAGAACTGCTGTAGAAAACCAATTGATGCTGACAGCGGCAGGGCTGCGGGAGGACTCCAGGCCCATCAGTTGAGTTACGGTTGGCTTAAGGTCAGGCGCTGATGCGTACTGGCATTTTCGTAAATCCACGTACCGCATTAGAATAGGTTCGTTCCGGGGTTCCTACCACCTTAATTTGTAAGCCTCTTGAAAGGATTTCCTCCCAGAGGATTCGCAATTGTAATTCTGCCAGGCGATTGCCGACGCAGCGATGGATTCCAAAACCAAAGGAGAGATGGTGCCGGGGTTTGGCTCGGTCGATAATAAACCGGTCGGGTTCTGGAATGACAGACTCATCGCGGTTACCGGATAGGTACCACATCATTACTTTTTCGCCCTCAGGGATTTCCTGACCGCCTAGCTTGACTGGCCGGGTGGTAGTTCTGCGCATGCTTGTAAGGGGTGTTTGCCAGCGAATTATTTCTGGCACGAGATGGCTGACTAATGCAGGGTTTGCGGTGAGTTTTTTCATTTCATCGGGATACTGGTTAAGGGCCAGTAGTCCACCTGATATGGAATTCCGGGTGGTGTCATTGCCTCCGATGATGAGTAGTATTAGCGTCCCCATAAATTCCTGAACATCCATATTGATCATTTCCGAGTGAGCCATCATCGATATGAGGTCATTCTTGACGGGTTTATTTGCCCGTTCCTGCAGTAGTCCAGTGAAAGTATCCAGACAATCTTTCAATTCAGCCAGTCGCTGCTGTTCAGAATTAATGGGACCATCTGAAGCGAGGTCCATGCTGGCGACGTCAGACCACCAGGTCAGCTTGCGTCGCTCTTCAAAAGGGAAGTCGAATAAGGTAGCCAGCATCTGGGTGGTGAGTTCGATAGAAACCAGGTCGACCCAGTCAAAGGTTTCATTGCGGGGCAGGTTCTCGAGTATGTCAATAACACGATGGCGAATCGTATGCTGAAGATGGGCAAGGTTCGCAGGTGCGACCATGGGGGTAACGACTTTGCGCCTGTCATCATGTATCGGTGGGTCCATGTTGATAAAGTTCACTCGCTCAGTACCCGCTTTAAAATCGACAATCTGTATGCCAGCCTTCTGGGAAGAGAAATCATGATGGTTTTTGTCCACCGTCATAATGTCATTGAAACGGGTCACCGACCAGTAAGGGCCGAAGCGGCTGCTTGGGCAATAATGAACAGGAGATTCCTGCCTCAGGCGGTTAAAGTACAGGCCAATCGTATCGTTTTGAAAAAGTTCGGGTTGGCTAACGTCGATCTGCTCTAATGGCAGGTCAGCAATTTGATTTTCAACCTCTGTGCTGGTCATATGGGTTGCTCTCCCTGAACGGTGACGCGATGCATTTCGCGTTCTAAATCTGCATAGTCGTGTACAGCATAGTGCATCACACAGCGATTATCCCACATGACAATGTCGCCAACCGACCAGCTATGGCGCATGGTCAGGTCGGGCTGGGAGCCTTGCGCTACTAGATAATCAAGCAGGGGTTTGCTCTCTGCAACGCTCATACCCTCAAAATGTTGGGTAAAACCGCCATTGACATAGAGGGCTTTGCGCCCGGTTTCGGGGTGGGTACGCACGACAGGATGTACCGCTTCAAGGCCATAACTTTTGTGGACGGCAGAAAGAGGCATTAGCATTTCTTGCAAAGCCGGGGACAATCGATCCAGTGCTTCATACTGATTAGCCCACATCGTATCACCACCGAAGGGTGGTACTTGAATAGCCTGGAGAACAGAGATAGACGGTGGTTTTTCCTCGCAGCTTACATCCGAGTGCCAGACTTCAGTGATGTTCTTTTTTTTACCTCGATTGTTGAGCCATAAAACTTCGGGGTGACCGTTAACACCCCGGGCAGCTGGGTGGGTATGCAGGGCGCCGAACCTTTTGCCCAGGGCAATATGGTCGTCAATGGGTAAGGTCTGGCATTTAAACACAAGGACCTGATGCGCCCACAGGGCGCTTGCAACCTGTTGATAATCTGCTTCGGTCAGGTCACGAAGACTGAAATCGTGTATGCTGGCTCCGAGTGAGCCGCTTAACTTGTCAATCTTGAGGGTTTGCATGGGCTATTTTCCTTGCTCATTTCCAGTGTTATCTGAAATCAATTGGTTAATCCCGGCTAAGGTCATGGCTTTGAGTGTCTTCGGCTTGCGATGGCGAAGAATAGGTCGGGTGGTGCCAAGGGTCGTCCAACTGCCTAGGATCAAGGTTAATACCTGAAAACTGCTGGCTTCACACTCCTGGCGCGACCAGGAAGGATGTATTTCGTTGATCAAATCACGATATTGCGAGGTTATCCCTTGATACCAGTTCTCTCGCAA
>CAZGCW010000272.1:0-5019 GCA_964524295.1 uncultured Pseudomonadales bacterium | reverse complement strand
GACGCTGGCAGTGAGCCCATAAGGATTTCGCTAAAGGAACATTATCTGCCGACAATGCTGTCCTGTAGCAGGATACTGGCTTCATTGATACCACCGGCATTGATAACGTGGGTATAGCCAAGTTTTTGCATGAGTGCTTTTGCTTTTCCCGAGCGATTACCACTGCGGCAGTAAAGGTGTACCGTTCGGTTTTTGTCTATGGACAGACTCTTCAGCTGCTCGGCAAACTCCTTCAAGGGGATATGCTGGGCCGAGGCCAGGTGACCTGTGTTCCATTCCTCAAGGGTGCGAACGTCGATTATAAGATCAAGGTCTGGTTTAGCACTGAATCCGGAAACCGTGATCGCGCATAGGAACAGTAGTGTTAAGTATCTCATTAGGATTTCTCGTCTTAGTTTCAGTGGTTAGCTTTGCCTTTACCTTGAAGATCAGAAGTCTATTTTATGGCCGAGGTCTTTGCCAACCTCAGCCAAGAGTATCACGAGGAAATACCCGGGACTCGTTTCATGTTGGTTTAAACAAGACGCCTGAAGTTAAAATGTGATGTGGTCTCAGGCGCGGGTGGCGAAAGACTGGATTCGAAAACCTTGGCCTGGGTGTTATGAGGTTTTCGATTAGCAGTTTTTCCATCCTTTTGAGCCTCCGGGAATACAGCTCAGGTCTAAGCGCGGTAGCGAAGCAGACTTTGACAGGTGATGCCCTTGCAGGGTTGCTGAGTCTTAGCCAGCGTAGGTTGAAAAGTGTGTCGCTACTGGGCCTCGGAGCGGAGAAAAATTCAGGATCGCCTCGAGTTAAAGCGAGCAGAAGAGGAGGTCTTTGGTTGCGGCAGGGTAAATTCAGGTCCAGAATAGTAAGTAAATAGTGCCGGGAGGGGTAGCGATGTTTTCTTTAGCTAGACTGGTTTGCTGGAAGAAATCGAGCTTGCTGGTACTGTTGCTGACGAACGTTGGGTCGACGATAGCAGCAGATAGTGTACTGGGACCGAGCAATGCTTACCTTTGCTTTGAGGAAAGCCGTTGGTCCAAGTCGATCCATGCGGTCGCTTATTGTGATAAAGCCATTGCCGACAATGAATCTCTATCAAAACGAGACCTAGCCGCTACTTATTCAAACAGGGGGATTATTTATTCCGCTAATGGCCAGTATGATCTTGCCATAAGGGATCACAACAGGGCCATTGCAATACGGTCACTTTCGGGTCATGCCATGGTCAATAGGGGTAATGTTTATTTCAGGATGGGTGAATATGAAAAAGCCTTGACTGACTATGACCAGGCACTCGAGATCAACGGTGAGGCTAATGCCACAATTTATCTTAATCGGGGGCTGGTACTGCTTGAAATGAAAAACTTTAAGCTGGCCAAATTATCCTTGCTGCAAGCTCAAGCGATCAATCCTGATTCAGTTCAGATTAAAAAATTGCTCGAAGAGGTAACCTCGTTGTAAGACTTTGCCTTTATTTGGTCTAGGGTAGTAGCAGAAGTAGCAAGGTAAAGCCAGTGTGGCGAGGGTTTGCTAGCTAGGCGCTTCAGTACCCAGTCAATGACTTTTCAGGGTAGGGTGTTTAACCGGTCTGGATACCGATTTTAATGGTTAGGGACTGTAGTGGAAAGGTTGGGCGGGTTGTCGCGCTGCTCAGGTAGCATAACCTGAGTGCCGAACTCAATAGCGCTCGACTGAGGGCGTTCGTCTGTCACGGGCTCGCTGGTTGTGGACGTAAGCAGTGTGAGGTTGCCCGTTTGGGGAAGTTCGTGGATTGATCAGCTAAGTTGGCTGTTAACGAGGATGGGATAATGGAATTTCAGGGTAAGACCGTGATTGTTACCGGTGGTGCTAGCGGGATTGGCCGGGCCATTACAGCCTACTTGGCTGAAGCGGGTGCCCTCGTTGCGGTTTTTGACCTGAATGAGGAAACTTTGCAGGAGACCTGCTCATGGGTTGCCGGTAGGGGGTATCAGTGTTTCGGTTATGGTGTCGACATTACCGATTACGGGGCAGTACGAGATGCTGTCTCTGGATTTTGTAAGGTCTCGAATTCCAGAATCTACGGATTGGTGAATAATGCCGGTTGGGACCTGGCCACGCCCTTTATCGATACGACACCAGAATTCTGGGATCAAGTCATTGATATTAATTTAAAAGGGCCGCTAAACGTGACCCATTGTTGTTTGCCCTCCATGATGGAAAGCGGTGTGGGCAGGGTTGTCAGTATTGCCTCAGATGCTGGGAGGGTTGGTTCATCTGGTGAGGCGGTTTATTCTGCTGCTAAAGGTGGCCTGGTAGCTCTGATGAAAACGCTGGCCAGAGAGCACGCCCGTCATGGCATTACCTTTAATTCAATTTGTCCCGGTCCGACAGATACCCCTTTGCTGGCCGGATTAGATCCGCGGGGAAGCGATAAATTGGCTGCGGCACTAGAAAAGGCGATTCCGATGCGACGGTTGGCGCAGCCTTCTGATCTCCCAGCCTTGGTGGCTTATTTTCTGTCTGAGCCGGCTGCTTATGTCACCGGTCAGACAGTGAGCATTTCAGGCGGTTTGACCATGCAGGGTTGAGGGCTAGCTGGATTTTTTCAGGGTCTGGCTCGAAGGGAATAGGGCGGGTCGTTTTTCGCGCATGGCGCTAACGCCTTCTTTGGCATCTGCGCTGAGAAAGCCCATCATTTCCATACGCAGCGAGTTTTCAAAAATTGGCGCCGCCATCTGCATCCAGCCATTCAGGGTTTGTTTAGTCCCTCGAATAGCCCCCTGACTTCCTGCTGCCAGCTGTTCGGCGATTTTTATTGCGGCGGGTAGAACCTCGTCCTGGGGCTTGCAAAGACTGACCAGGCCGATTCGATCGGCAGTGACCCCATCAATGAAATCAGCTGTCATCAAGTAATATTTTGCCTTTGCCATACCGCAGAGAATCGGCCAGATAATAGCAGCGTGATCGCCTGCGCCAACACCGAGCTTGACGTGACCATCGGTAATGCGGGCGGTTTCAGACATAACACTGATGTCTGCCATGAGCGCGACGGCCAGCCCTGCGCCTACTGCTACGCCATTGATTGCCGATATGACCGGTTTTTCGAGGCTCAGCAGATTAAATACAATGTCTCCGGCTTCCCTTTGGACATTCTTAACTACCTCAGGGTTGCCGACCATTCCAGAGATCCAATCAAGGTCACCACCGGCTGAAAATGCCCGGTCGCCTGCCCCTGTCACCACGACCACATCCGTTTTCGGATCTCGGTCGATGGTTGCCCAGACTTGAGTCAGTTCATAGTGCATTCTTGCATTCGTCGCATTGAGCACCTCGGGTCGATTCAACGTCACTAGCAGCACACCATTTCCCTGGGCTTCAAATAACAGGTGTTGGTAGTCCTCGTAGTTCATGGATACTCTCTCCTTTGTAAATTTGTTATCGATTTATTTGTAGGTTGATTCAGTCGGAAAAATTTGGCATGACCTTGCGGGCAAATAAATCCAGTGAGTCATGGAGCTGTTCGGGACTATGGATGCCCTGGGGTAGTAGCAGGAAGGCCTCATCAATGGGGACGGTTTTGCTTATCTCGTCAATCTGCCGATTGATGGTATCTGGGCTACCGACCAGTAAATGGGGTATACCCTGGCCAAACGGCATTGCCCAGCTATTCCAGAACCATTTCATGTCTTCCAGTAATGCCTGTGCTTTCGCATCTGTTTCAGCACAGATCATCAGGCCTCCCCAACAGGCTTGGTCTCCCGGTTGGACTTCATGACCCCACTTCTTTGCTTCCTCCTCCCACTGTTCCCACAGCAGGGCGAGGAATTCGGTGTTGCCCGATAGAATAATGGGGCGTCCTTTATATCTGGCCCAGAACTTCGCTGTGGTGAGGCTTTGTGAAAAACCGCCATAAAGCGGTATGTTCTTCTGGTAGGGTTTGGGAGCGATACCGACCTCATGCACCGCCATCTGTTTGGTAACCCCCTGACCATAGTTGTAGTAGACGGGATGGTCATGGGGGTTAACGAAATCGGGTGGGGGGAATTGCCAGAATTCTCCCTGATAGCTAAAGGTTTCCTGTGCCAGTGCGGTGGTCACAATATCAACAAATTCCGAGAAGTAGGCCCTATTTATCTCATCTTCTGCTGATCGGGTATTCCAGGGTCCGACGGCATTAAGTTCAGGTTTAACTTTATAATTTTCTACCCATCTGGCCTGGTACCCTCTCACCAGACCGACTCCGAAACGTCCTTGGAGCATATGGTCCAAGGTGGCTATTTTTTCAGCAGTTGCCAATGGATTGTTTGCTGTGCTGACAAATCCGCAAGTGACAATGCGCATTTTTTGGGTGTGTTTGCCCAGCCACATGGCCATCAAACAAGGATCATTAGAAATTTCAAAACCTTCTATCTGCAGGTGATGTTCGGGGTGACCGAAGGAAAAGTAACCCCGATCTTCAGAAAATACGGCCAACCGCGCCAGTTCTTCCAACATCCTTTGATACAGTTCAGGTTTGCGACCGGCCATGCCCTGTTCGAGTTCGCTGCGACGACCAATGGTGCAATAAACGAATAATCCGAACTTCATTGTTTGTCTCCAAGCCTGGTTTTATTGGCGTGCGCTTCTAACAGGCCAAATTTGTTATTGACTGATAACAACGAGTGTGACAGTTAAATCCTAAAACCGGAAGGAGCGGGAACGCTTCATCAGGCCAGGTCAATTTAAATAGTATTGATTCTGCATTGTGGTGGCTTTTATTGGCTGAGCTGTTAATCATGGGGCGAATTATGTCTTGATGGGGGTGATCTCACAATAAACGACCAAGGCGTCGTTATACCTTTTGCGGTGATTGGGGAGCCTAGAGGCTAGGTTTGGGAGGTAACGCCAAGCTTTGGTTTTTTTCAATACGCTATTATGTCTTTGCTGTGTGATTCCAAGCAGGGATTTTTAGTTGGATGGACGTTGTTCAACCCCTGCATCGATCCGAGCCGGTGACCCCCTGCGCGCTAGCCCCCCGGCGAGTGCTAGAAGATGGCTTTGACAGTGAGGAAC
>CAZGCW010000271.1:0-5024 GCA_964524295.1 uncultured Pseudomonadales bacterium | reverse complement strand
TCGCAAAGAAAAGACATTCTTTTGAATACTTAAGGACCGTTGCCCATTTACGCCCAAGAACCAATACCTTTGGCGCCATAACCCGCATTAGAACCGTACTTGCCAATACGATTCATAACTTTTTTTTCGACCGTGCCTTCCACTGGATAAACACCCCGATCATTACCACTAGTGACTGCGAAGGTGCCGGTGAACTTTTTAGAGTCAGTACGTTGGATTTACTCAATCAAAGTGAGTCTTCGAATTTTTCTGAAGACTTCTTTGGCCAGGAAGCATTCCTAACCGTATCCGGTCAGCTGAATGTTGAGGCCTATTGTCTGGCAATGAAAAAAGTCTACACCTTTGGTCCCACGTTTCGTGCTGAAAATTCCCATACCTCTCGACACCTTGCCGAGTTGTGGATGGTCGAACCGGAAATTGCCTTTGCAGACCTGCAGGACAACGCTGACCTGGCGGAGAACCTCTTGAAACAGGTATTCCGTTCAGTACTCGATCAATGCCAGGACGATATGGCATTTTTCCAGCAGCGTATCGATCAAACCGTGATTGAACGCCTCGAAAACAATGTGAAACAGCCATTTGAGCGTATGGAATATGCTGACGCTATCAGCATATTAAGCAGCAGTAAGGTTAAATTCGAATTCCCAGTGGAATGGGGACTCGACCTAAGAAGCGAACATGAACGCTATCTTGCCGAAAAGCATGTCGGTAGACCCGTCATCCTGATGAATTATCCGAAGGAAATAAAAGCCTTTTATATGCGCCTTAACGACGACGAGAAAACCGTTGCTGCGATGGACGTTTTGGCACCTGGTATCGGAGAAATCATTGGCGGAAGTCAACGAGAAGAGCGTCTGGATGTTCTCGACCAACGAATCGGTGACCCGGCTGCACAGGAGAGTCTGTGGTGGTATCGAGATTTACGCCGCTATGGGACAGTACCCCATGCTGGTTTTGGCCTCGGGTTTGAGCGCCTGCTGACTTATGTCACCGGCATGGAAAATATAAGAGATGCGATTCCATTCCCACGGGTTCCCGGTAACGCTCAATTCTAGCCACCCATCATCATCTTCCAGGTATTGAGATCGTTAATTCGCATGTACGTATTGGTACGCTTTGTTTCAGCCATCGTCGCATGCGGTACTGCACTATAATTGTGACCGGGTAACAATAAAGTATCATCCGGCAAACCAGCCAGTTTCTGCAGGCTGTGGTACATATCTTCGGAATTTGAACCCGGCAGATCGACCCTGCCACAACCATCGACAAACAAGGTATCGCCGGAAACCAATGTATTTCGTATCCTGAAACACTGAGACCCCGGCGTGTGGCCTGGGGTATGCAAAAATTCTATTTCAATATCACCTATTTGCATTTTATCTCCTGATGCGACCGTTTTAAGGTCCGTACCAGAAATGCCTGTCACTTTTTTGACACCCTCCGCTTCAAGTTCGTGGGCATAGACAGGAATACTGTGATGTTCAAGCAGTTCACTCACGCCTTCTACCTGGTTGTTACCAAAAGATCCTCCACAATGATCCGGGTGATAGTGCGTCACCAGCGCTGCTGTTAATTGATAATCGCGTTCTGCAATCATTTGAGTCAGACCAGCTATATCCCATGCAGGATCAACCACGGCAATCTGTCGAGTCTGCCGATCGCCGACCAAGTAGGTAAAATTCTGCATGGGGCCTATTTGTATCTGTTCTACTATCAACTGATCTTCGAGTTTCATCACTTCCCCCTCGCTTTCTGGATAATCTTATTTCTGCTGCAGCAAACCGGACCCTGATCAGCCGAATGCCAGGGTCTAGAATATCAGCTTGCAACCGGTGCTAACAGCTTCTGGCCTGCCTGGTTTCATTCTACTAGCGCAGTTGTCACGGTAATTCCAGACAACAGCGACAGAGCACTATCCAAATCCTCATCAGGCTATCGCCGGGCTGATCTACAGGGCGCAAAAGATAGCCTATGGTGCTCGGTCACACCAAGTTGTTGCAACGCGTTCAGATGCTGCGGTGTTGGGTAGCCTTTATGCTGCCAAAAACCATAGTCAGGATGGATAAGATCTAAATGCATCATTTCATTATCACGCGCCACTTTGGCGATGATGGAGGCCGCTTTAATTTCATCTACCAGACTATCACCTTTAATGATACATTCCGCTGGCACGGCGAGTTCAGGCGCCTGGTTCCCATCGATCTTAACCAAGTCCGGGATGACGCTCAGTGCCTGTACCGCTCGCTGCATCGCTAACATTGTAGCCCTTAAGATATTAACTTGATCTATTTCAGCTGCTTCCGCCCGACCAAAAGCATAGGCTAGGGCCTGTTCTAAAATGATCCCGGATAACTGTTGTCGACGTTTCGGACTTAGTTTCTTCGAATCTTTAAGGCCAGCAATGGGCCTTGCCGGGTCCAGAATGACTGCTGCGGCGACAACCGGGCCTGCTAAAGGCCCCCTGCCTGCTTCATCAACACCCGCGATGAGATTATTCAACGCGATTTCCCGAAGCGATTAATGTTTCAATCGGCTCGACTGCATCACGCAATAAGTCGCCAACCAGGGTTCGATGTATGGTGGCAAATTCGTCTCTGAGAAAGGTCTGCCTGGCAGGCTCAAGCACCTCACACATCGCATCGGCGAGATTGGCAGCCGTTGCCTGGTCCTGAAGCAATTCAGGTACAAGATATTGCCCCGATAAAATGTTGGGCAAAGCAAAGTACTTTATATTAATGAGCCTGGAAAAGAGCTGATAGGTCAGCCAACCCAAACGATAGGCCATGACCATGGGTTTGCCCAATAACATGGCTTCCAGTGTCGCAGTACCCGAGTTTACCATGACTGCGTCTGCGGCCGTCATGACGTCCAGGGCATCACCCTCAGAAACCGTCACAGGAAGGCTGAAATGATGCTCTGCTAAAATGCGTTCTATTTGCTTCTTTCTACTGCTATTCGCCGCCGGGATGAGAAAGACGGCCCCCTCACGCCGCTGCGCCAACTTAACCATGGCACCTATAAAATCAGGTAAAGTCAGCTTAACTTCACTACCTCGACTTCCAGGTAGGACAGCTATGACTAAAGCATCAACTTTGATGTTCCTTTGGCCTCTTACCGAAGATTGCTTATCAATCCCCTCGCCCACGGTAATCTGGCGCGCTTTTGGATGACCCACAAACCGCACCGGAATATCATGGTCATGATAAATCTGCGTCTCAAAAGGATAAAGCGTCAACATCAGATCGACGTTCCGTTTTATCCGCTTGATCCGACCTGAACGCCAAGCCCAAACCGAAGGCGAAACATAGTGTACCGTCCTGATATGGGCTTTTTTTAGAGCGCCTTCCAACAGGATATTGAAAAAATTGAAATCGATACCGATGAAACAATCGCTCTGCTGCTCGAGCACGCGTTGCTTGATACCTGAATAAATACGGATTAATTCCGGCAACCGCTTAAGTGGCTCAACCAATCCATTAACGGAGAGACGCTCCAGGTCATACCAGACCTGCAGGCCTTCAGCCATCATCGCCGGACCCCCTACGCCGGTAAAAACCGCATCCGGAAACTTCGATTTAATCGCCCGGATGAGCGCGCCACCCAGTTGATCTCCCGACGCCTCGCCCGCCACTAAGACAAATCTCTTAACTGCTGTCATGGTACCTTCGCCCCTGACCACATCGACTGAGTTACTGCGACTGTTGCTCGGCACAGGTTAGCAGCGTTGAGCAAACCAGCGCATCATCTACCCAAGCCTTTCCAGACGCCTTCATCCAGTGATTCCGGATGTTCGTTATTTCCACTTCAAGCCGAACTTGATCTCCGGGAAAGACTGATCGTTTAAATTTAGTCTTATCAGTGCCGGCCAGATAATAAATATAGCCATCCCTGAACGAGCGATTACGGCTCTTCAAAGCCAGGATCCCCGCAGTCTGAGCCAGAGCTTCAACAATCAGAACACCTGGAAAAACTGGCGTATCCGGGAAATGTCCGGTAAATACAGGCTCATTAATAGAAATATTCTTAATCGCGGTAATTCTCTTACCGCCTTCCATACTAAGAACTCGGTCAACCATAAGAAAAGGATAACGGTGAGGTAATAATTCCCATATATCGGTGACTTCCATAACGTACACTCCAATTACACCGGCCCGGAAGCCTTGATTAACCTTCTAGCTTCCTTAACCGTTTTGCTAACTCGTTAAGGTGCTTGAAAACGACGATATTACGCTTCCACAATTTACCCGGCATCAGACCCGTACCCGATGAATAACGGCCTTTCTTCCTGATAGAAGTACTCACCAGACTCATCGCCGTAATTTCCACCTGGTCAGCAATCTCTATGTTATCGACAATACCCACTGCCCCCCCTATCAGGCAGTAAGAACCTATACGGGTGCTCCCTGCGATAGCAGTGGTACCTGATATCGCGGTATGGGCACCAATCTGAGTACCATGGCCCACCTGAACCTGATTATCTATCTTCACCCCATCACCAATAATCGTGTCATTGAGCGCACCACGATCAATCGTTGAACCCGCACCGATTTCCACATCAACACCGATCCTAACCCCATAGATCTGGGGTATCTTAACCAGGGAACCGGTCTCCATATCCGGCTCGAAACCAAATCCGTCAGCGCCTATCACTGCACCGCTATGAATAATGCAATCACGCGCAATGACAATGTCATGATAGATCGTCACATTCGGATGGATGATTGTGTTCATCCCTACTTTGGTTCCGCGACCCAGACTGGATCCAGCCCCGATCGTGACACTGTCAGCTAATTCTACTTCCGCGCCGATAACGGCATTAGGACCAATAGCGACATCCTTTCCCAGTATTGCCTGCGAATGAATAACCGCACTGGGATCTATCCCTGACAAGCGCTCGGAGGCGTCAAATAAACCTGCTATCCTGGCCCAGGCTAGTCTGGGTTTGGGTGAGATCAATAAAGGCAGGGTGAGTTTATCCGCATTCTCCTGGGTCGTAACCAGTGCACTCGCTTGGCTGGTTTCGG
>CAZGCW010000270.1:0-5027 GCA_964524295.1 uncultured Pseudomonadales bacterium | reverse complement strand
CTATTAGGTATGTTCTCACTCCCCCAGAAAGCCGCGGATATCAGGTCCGAGGTCGAAAGTTTCTTTAACGAATTCATCTTGCCTAATAATCAGCTTTGGCACGAACAGAACCAGCACGGCCAGGTTATTCCTGAAATCGAAAACACCCTTAAGAAAAAAGCAAAATCATTAGGCCTATGGAATATGGCCTTACCGCATCTATCCGAGAACGACCCCGGTTTACCGTTATCCAATCTTGAATTCACAGGCGTTGCTGAGGTACTTGGCCGACTAGAGTGGGCATCCAGGGTTTTTAACTGTCATGCACCTGATGTCCCCAATATGGAGCTCCTGCAGCTTTTTGGCTCTGATGCACAAAAAGATCAGTGGTTACAGCCGCTCCTTGAAGCTGAATTTGGCTCTTCCTTTGCCATGACTGAGCCTCAAGTCGCGTCCTCAGATCCGGTAAACCTTGAAACCCGTATAGACCGTGACGGTGACCATTGGATAATCAATGGTACTAAGTGGTTTGCTACTAATGCATCGAATGCGAACTGTCGACTCATTATCGTCGTTGGGGTGACCGACCCAGAGGCTGCGAAATCCAGACGCCAGTCCATGATCCTGGTACCCGCTGATACACCAGGCATAAAAGTAAAACGCAATCTGCCCGTGTTCAATCACAGCTCTGCCAGTGGACTGCATCCCGAGCTCGAATTCACCGAAGTACGAGTGCCATTAACTAATCTGCTTGGAGAACAGGGAGCCGGTTTTGCGATTGGCCAGGCTCGCCTGGGTCCCGCCAGACTTCACCACTGTATGCGTGCCATTGGCGAGTGTGAGGTGCTCATCAGCCTGATGGTGAAACGTTCTAAGGAACGGGCCACATTCGGAAAACGTATCGATGAATATAGCTCAACCCAGGCCGCTATCAGTCTGTCTCGAATCGAACTCGACCAATGCAGACTGCTGGTTCAGCAAACCGCATTCCTGTTGGACACCGTCGGCAACAAAACGGCTCGTAAGCAAATCTCCATGATTAAAGTAGCGGTTGCTAAGACTTATCAGGCTATCGCGGACCGAACCATCCAGATCTATGGTGCTCGCGGCGTTACCAATGACACGCCTGCAGCCTGGGCATTTAGTCGGGCACGCGCTTTTCGCATCTACGATGGACCGGACGAAGTCCACCTGCAGACCATCGCCAGGCTGGAACAGCAAGAACAGGATACCGGTTTACTCGAGCACTATCTTCTCAACCAGTAAGCTTCGACTACCCTATTTATTTCAACTCCGGAAAGGGGCATCGTGCGAAAATAGTGCCCATTCTACCGGTATTTCCGCGCCTAATTATCCGGATTATAGTCGCCAGCAGAGCCATTTTTAGTGTACTAAACAGAAAAACAACAGGAGATCTGCATGATCATCAGACCCGCAGAAAATACTGACCTACCCGGCTTAGCCGTACTGTTTGATTTGTATCGGCAATTTTATCAATGTGAACCGAACCCAGAACTTGCCACAACTTACCTTCGTGCTCGCATGGAAGGCCATGAAAGCCATATCCTGGTGGCGGCTTCATCTGAAAATATACTGGGCTTTACCCAGCTTTACCCTACCTTCTGCTCGGTTGATGCTGGCAGAATTCTCGTGCTATACGATTTGTACGTTGCCCGTGAACAACGACGTCAAGGACTCGCACAGAAGCTGATGCAAGCAGCCCATGGATTCGCGCGTGAACAGGGCGCCGTGCGCCTCGACCTTGAAACAGCCAGGGATAATTTCCCAGCGCAGGCACTCTATGAAAAACTGGGCTACCAAAAGGACAACGAATTTTTCAAGTACAGCTATACTCTGTAAGACAGCAGCTTCTGCTATAACGGCATACCCGCTCTAACAGAATCCTAGCAAACTTCCAATCGTTACCAGTGTGAGGGCGCGCCAACTAGAATCAGCGATTCGGACCCCGATCCATGGGAAACGGTTGCCAGCGTTCCAACTCGACTTTAGGCATCACCGTTGGGTTTACCGGACTCATAGGCCACTTCCCACGCAGGGCAAGCGCGATTTCCTTAGCCGCACGACGTCGAGTTTCCGGTCGCATCCGAGCCGTAGCAGAAGCGGAATGGGGGGTAATAATCACATTATCCATCTCAAAAAGCGGGTTATCTATGGCGGGGGGTTCATGCTCCAACACATCCAACCCAGCACCGGCAATCTCACCCTTCTGCAAGGCTTCGATTAACGCCTTTTCATCTACCACGCCACCTCGGCAGGTATTAATGAGATGCGCAGTGGGTTTCATTTTGGAAAATGCATCTGCATTCATAATATGCCGGGTTTCGTCATTTAAAAGGCAATGCAGCGACAAATAATCAGATCGCTCAAGCAATTCATAGAAGGAAACCGGCTCGACCCCATCTCGGGTCATCTTGATTTCAGTTACATAGGGATCATGGGCGATGATATTCATCCCGAAAGCCTTAGCCCGCCGCACCGTCGCTTCGGCAACATTACCATAGGCCAACACGCCCAGAGTCTGACCAATGAGTCGCGGAGTATCATTTAATAGTGGTCTTCCCTCGTACCACCGGCCTTCTCGAGCAATTTTATCCTGCAACTTTAGCTGCCGGTAACATGCCAATAACAGACCCAAGGCATGATCGGCTACTTCCTCTATAAAAATATCCGGTGTATTGGTAACAACGATGCCGTTTTCAGTCGCTGCGTCAACATCGACCATATCGACACCGACACTGCCGACACCAATGACGACGCACTTCTCCAGCGATTCAATGATATTACGCGAAATCGTAATCCCCCAGGAAGTCAACAATGCATCCGCATCCCGAGCCCCTTCAATGAAGGCTTCCTCGGTACTGGCATCAACTTCAACAATCTCGGCTACGGCATCTAATGATTCCAATTCCAGAGCATAACGAACTCTTGGGTCAACCCTGGCCTGACGGGGTAGCTGCACGACAACTTTCTTTTTCATTATCTGATCCAACGGTCTAAAAAAGGCAGTATTCCATAGCCTCGCCGGGAAAACGACTGGCATTTCATTAATGGTCCCCATCCATTCATCCGCACTTGGCTTGCAGACCATAACACGGGTAATTCTGGCGGTGACAATATCTGCTCAGACAGGGGACCACCCAAGACCCAGCCACCGTAAACTAATGCCGGAACCCCTTCCAAATAAGCACACAAATAAACCCCAAGCAGTTAAGATCGACGTTATCGTACCGGCCAGATTATTCGTGCCTAACCAATTCAGGAGATTCCAGCATCAGCATCAATCAATATAAACTGCTCGTTATCTGCCTCATGGCCACTTTCCTGATATCCGGAATGGTGACCACCATGGGACTCATCATCCCCAGCGCGGCTGCCTACTATACGGTCGAGATAACGACCATGGCGACGCAATTTACCTGGTTTACGGGTGCCGTTTTTATCGGCTACCTACTGTCCTTTGTGGTATTTGATCGATTTACCATTAAAAGTGTTCTGATCGTGGCTTATGGCAGTTGCATCAGTGCTGCTCTGCTCATGCACTTTATAAAAAACTACACCCTGCTGGCGCTATGGCTGGCCATTTTTGGTCTTGGCATTAGTATCGCCTCCTGTGGCTCGAGCACTCTGATCACCCAGCTATGGCAGGACAAGGCAAGACAAACCGTCCTCGTGGGACAAGATGCATTCTTTAATGGTGGCGGTTTTGTTTTCTCGCTGATCGCCAGTTGGTTTATTGCCCATTCATTCCAGTTCAGCAGCACCTATCTCGTCGTAGCCTTGATTACCCTGCTCGTTTTAGGACTATTGCTGGTTGCTAACTTTGATCAGCGTGATTCTGATACAGACTCGCCGGAAACCCTGCCAGGAGAAACAACAACCGAATGGAATATTGAGATTATCCTGGTCGGGTTTAGCTTGCTACTGTTTATGCTCGCCAAGATTTCAGTCTTCGTCTGGGCACCTCAGTTTATAGGAGAACACTTTTCTGTCGATGGAACCGAGCCAGGAAGGTTTATGTCCAATGTTTTTTTGGCGGCCCTGGTCGGTTCTATTGTCGGTACCTGGCTGGCTTCCTGGGTTAAAGTAAAATACCTCCTCTACAGCTTCGTGACCATCTCCACCACGTCCATCTGGTTTTTACTATTAAGTGGAGATATCAAAATCGTTTTAATGCTGGCCTTCATGTACGGAATTTCAGTGTCGGCAACATTTAATGCCTATATGGCTTATGCCTTGACTTTAGTGAGAACCCCTACCCATCGAAACATCGCCTATATGTTGGTGATGTCGGCACTGGGCGGTGCTCTGGCACCCTATTGCAGTAGCAAAGTGGTCGAACTGCGCGATGCAACTGACGATGCACTACTGTTCAGTTTTGCTGTTCTAATCATTGTGATGGTAACCTTACTACTGAGCGAGTTACTCAGTCGGTCAAATCCGAACCGCGCCAGAACTTAGCTCGCTTTGACAACACAATCAGGCTCTACAATGCAGACAAGGCATTCCAATATCCACAGAGGTTAGCGTATGAGTGTTCAATCAGCACCGTTTCTTGATCCGAACAATCTCGACCGGGATGACAGTCAAGTGCTGACAGATCTAAACATTTATAATTATACGATAGCTTCATGGCTTGATGCCGTAAAACGCATCGGCCCGGTTTTCAGGACTGAATTAGCGGGTAGTGACTGTATCGTCATCGCCACTGACCAGGCCAATAAACAAGCCTGGAAAACCCCCGACGACTGGAGCTATCGAGATACCGATACAGGCACTTTCTTCTGCCGGCAAATGGGCGAGGATCATGTTTCCGCCCTGGATGCCGAACCCCACCGCCGCCTCAGAAAATTATTACTTCCAGCCTTTGGCGCCGTGGCATTAGGACGAGACTTAACGATTGCTGCGCACACTATGCAAGAAGCGTTTCAAGCCTCAGTGGGCATCAAGGGAAACCTATACGAAGCACTGAGCCAGTTATGCATTCGATCACTTACCCATACCCAGGTAAAAGTGCAACTGCATGATGA
>CAZGCW010000269.1:0-5061 GCA_964524295.1 uncultured Pseudomonadales bacterium | reverse complement strand
GCATGAGCAATTTTATTGAGTGGTTTTTTCCGTAGGCTAAAACTTAAAGCATCAAATCGGTCGGTCAATCCCTGGGTAATGCCAACGGCAGTCTGGATGATCATGACGAATAGGATCAACACGTAAAAGGACAAGAATGTCGGCGACATTAACTGTGAGATTACAAAGTAAGCAGGTAGGCTTTCTGAAAGCACCTGAGGATAGCTGGTTAGAAAACTGGTGTGCAGAATCAGGCCTGGTATCACGGTAATTACAGCGGCACAGAAACCAGCGGTATAGGATTCAGCTCGAGATTGGACGCCACGCCCGCAGTAGACAAGTAGTGGGATGAAGCCGCCGTTCACAATAGCGTACTGCCCACCACTTAGAATGGGATTGGTGTGAGTAAACCCTTGCTCTAGCTCAAGGCTCGGGGTGTTGAGTGCTGTGAATCCTAAAATAACTAGTAAACCCAACAATGCGACAATGGCGGCGATCATGGTACGTTCGACCAGGGCCTTACCGTAATAGTTCAGCATAACGGCGACAAACAGCAAGGCCAGACTGCCAATCCAAATGGGTACCTTAAAATGCTCGCCAAGGACGGTCCCTGCACCGGAGGCACAGATTGCAAGTACCAGAATCATGCTCAATAAGATGGCTACTTCGTACACAATCGCACCGCGTTTCAATAGCACCTGCATAAAACCTGCGTACTCATGGGTTCGAAATAAGCGTGCGAGTTCAAAACTGGTTCCGAGCAGCATGCCCCAGACCAGCGCAGTGGTAAGCAGAGCAATATAGCCACCAGCAGGTCCTGCTGAGGTGACGAATTGAACCATTTCTTGGCCTGAGCCGTAGGAACCGCCGAATATAACCGACAGAAATACGGCTGAGGGCAGTAGAGCGACTCGGTAAAGTTTGGAATCTAACATGTTAGTCAAAGCGTATTTTTGTAGATTACACCGTCTTTCATGATCAACCTTATGCTATCGATGGGACCAGGTTTTGGCGCATCAAACCAATGTGAGTTGGCACCAATCACGGTTAAGTCTTCTAGCGGATTGCCTTCAACCAGGAGGATGTCAGCCATGGCTCCGGGTCTGATTACGCCTAACGGGCCTGCCGCATGGCTGCGTGGCCCAGAGCGGGCGAGTAGTTCACCTCCAACCGCGGTCATCTGTCGTAACACTTCGAAATTGCTGCCAAACAGCTCTGCCCGCCTGGCGATTTCATAGTGGCGGGATTTAGCCCCTTCATCTAGGTCACCTAAAAGATCGGTTGCAAAGGGCACTTTGGCTTTGTGTTTGATCAGTAGCGGAACAAAGTCTTTGGCCAGTTCGTGCATGGCACGGATTGCTTTGTGTTTTTCGACTTGCAGGTCCGGGTGTTTGAACAATTCCGGTGACAGAGCCCAGAATTGTGGCGCAACGAACACATCGGCCTTTACCGCCATCTTGATGGTGGCCTCGTCAAGAAATAGCGCATGGTCTAAACATTGAATACCAGCGCGGATGGCACGTTTTGCTGATTTGGGGTTAAACAGGTGCGCTGTGACGTAAGTTCCCCAGTCGGCGGCGGCACTGACAGCCGCGCGCATTTCCTCCTCTGTGTATTGGGTCGTATCAATGGGGTCATAGGATGATGCGCCGCCGCCACCCGCCATGATTTTGATTTGAGTTGCGCCTTGCATTAGGTTCTGACGAGTGGCGGCTAAGACATTGGTGGTGCCATCGGCGATAATACTGACTCCAAGCCGTTCAAAATTCGAGTCTCGGTTGCCAGTCAGCGTTGGATTGCGATCATTGCGTGCGCGGAAGTCACCGTGTCCGCTGGTTTGGCTAAGGAAAGCACCGGAGGCGAATATTCGTGGGCCTGCGATTAGTCCCTCGTCAATAGCGCGTTGCGTACCAAACACGGGTCCGCCCAAATCTCGTACACTGGTAAATCCTTCCATTAAGGCGCGTTCGGCAACTTTTGCTGTGCGAATTCCAATATAGTCCAGTGTAGAATCCGCTTCGATTTTGCTGAGTCGATCATTTAAGGCCAGATGGGTGTGTACATCGATCAGTCCCGGCATCAGAGTCATATTGGCACCAGATATTGTTTCGGCGGACGGGGCGTTAATTGGGTCGATTGAGATTTTCGCGATGCGGTTCGACACCACCAATACGTTCTGGTTTATCAGGAGCCGGTCTGATTGACCATCGAATACGTTAACATCAGTAAATAGGGTGTCTGCGATAGTATGGTTTGCGGATATTGTTATTATCAGCAGAATAAGTTGGCGCATTAATATTGGGTATCCCATGAGTTATCCTATCTCAGGTTAATTTCAGTGTTTGGTTGGTTTATTATCAGCCTGCTTTTTCAAATAAGTCGATGTTATCTTCAATACTGATCGAAAGTGGGCGCCTTGCTAAGGCTGCTTCTTTATTGGTAGGAAGCATGCTCTCCCACAAGGAATTCGGCATCGCTGAACCTTCAGGTCTGCGCCTGAGTGGGTCCCAAGTAGTCGAGTCCAAGGGTTCTTCAGGTCTGTAGTCCTGATTAAGAAGACCCTGTAATTCGTTCACGGGCCCTTCTATAAATGCCGCTTTTGCGTCCTCAACTCGAGCCGTTCGTATGCCGGTATCGAGGAGCGCATCAGCTCCGTTTTTGGCACCAAACCACTGTAGGGCCAGGGGTAGGCGATGCGGCCAGACGGCTACCATTTGCTGCTTTTCCTCTGAATTTAGATTTTTTGCCCAACCTAGAAGGTTTAGTCGATGAAAACGACTTTCTTTGCCAAAGTGTTTCACCATGCCAGCAACATCCGCATGACTGCTGTTTTTAAAGGTAGCCAGGAAATTCCATAGTGCGGTTTCAGCGAGGTAAGCAGTCAGCATAAAGTCGCCTCGGTTTTGAGGAGCTTGATCTAGTAATTGCATGTTGTGTATTTGGTGGGCATTACGTCCAAACTCCAGCTGATGTTCTCGAAGACTTTCGGAGTCTTCCAGGAATTTGAATATTGCGCGTGTGTGGCCTAGTTCGTCTTGAGACATACCGGCAAATGCAGTTGCATCGGTTAGTGTCCGGCAGTTCAGCATGACCTTGATATACCAGTGTCCTAGTGTCCACTTGCTGTCTGCCAGGCAGAGGAGTTCTGAGAGTAGGGCTGTATCTTGAGTCACTAGTCGTTCTCCTGAAATCGGTCATCCCATTTCATAAAACCAAAGCCTTCATTGCAGGCCTTGCACTTGAATAGGATTTCCGAGACTGTTCCACCGAAAGGGCTGGATACTTCGGTTTTTGTTGAAGCACACCACGGGCATTCGATCTTATCGTCGAAAGCATCATTGAATGCGGCGTGAGCGCGGTTAAGTGTTTTACACATAGCCAACGACATCCTTGCCATCTCCGATACAGCGCAAAAAAGAATCAGTGGGCGCGATGCACATTTCGACCCAAGGCTTCTCTGAGTAGGTCATTCCGGCTTGTGCAGCTGCAAGTTCACGGTTCGCTGCACGAATACAACCGATATGCGATAGGGGGCCGTCTAGCTTTTCACGGGCAAAGACTTCGTACATTGGAGATTCTTCTACACTCATACAACGCTCCTGCAATCTAGATGACGTAACCGTGCTCTTTGGCAAGGATTCGCGCTGAGTCGCTCATCTTTGCTTTGCTCCAATTGGAGGCCCAATCGAGTTTAATTTCAACGCTATTAACACCCGATACTGATTGAGCGGCTTGTTTAGTATCATGCTGAATCAGCTCGAATGCGGGGCAACCAACACAGGGAAACACCAAGTTGATGGTTGCTTTACCTTGATCGTCGACGATCACTGCGCTGACCATACCCATGTCGTTCAGGCTTGCCCTCATATGTGGGTCCATGACGTGATTCAAAGCTTCACGTACGGCTTCGGCCCGGTCTGTGAGAGGAAGTGTCGGTTGCTGGTAAGTCCCTACCACAGGGCTTCCCCCCACTCTTCGCGCTGAAGACGTTCATAAGCACTGGGACGCATGGGGCCGCCCGCTTTCCATGAGTTGATCATGTTATCCCAGGTGGATGTTTCCCATTCCCAGGCATGGGTGTCGTTATTTGCAACCATGGGGACTGGGCAGTCTTTATTGAGTACATATTTGTTTAAATCTTCGTCGAATTGGGTCGGTGTTTCGAAGCCGACACGATCTGCGAACTTGCATGCGGATTGAAGCCATTTCTCGCGCATGGTGTCATTGCTCCAGGCGCGTATTGAAAAGGTCATTTGATCTGTCATGCTTTTTAGATGATCAGGTCGTCCATACCATTGGTATCCCCAGGGAAATATCCAGTCCACTGCATCCTGCACTTCCCGGCGGGTTTCTTCACTATGATTCCAGTAATACTCTGTCCAATAGGCGCCATGGCGAAAGTGAAACGCTTCTTCGAAATTGATTTTCTTCAATGCCCGGCGGTAGGGCGCGAAGCTGCAATGTAGCTCGAGATCGTAGGTGGTATAACGCCCGGCTCTGTCAAGAAGTGCTTGGGCAACGACGAACTCAATATAGCTGCGTACTGGGAATTCCATAATTGGAAAGCTGATATAACGCATTGGGTCCTCGTTGAAGGCTTTTTCTTGCATCGAGACACCAAACCGTTCAAGTAACATACCTTGTTGGTGGGCATGTCCGACCTCGTCTTGGATAGCGGATGAGATAGCGATTTTGGCACCTAGATCCGGTGCGGTAGCATAGGCAGTGTAGGCCCAGGTCAAAACCGTGACTTCGCCCTGCGCGGCAATTTCTAGGGTTTTCTGGAGTACGGCACGATAGCGTGGCGTGAAATCCTCCATATCTTCAATGAGTTCACCAGACTGGATTTTGGCAATCAGTTTTTGGTCTTCGGCACTAAGATCGCTTACTTTTGGCATCGGATTATTCTCGATTCTGGATATCTTTATCCTACATACTGACCGGATGGTATGTCAAGTTGTCGTGAGCTATGCACGGTACAGAGGAAGTTCCAGAGGGTTATAGGATCAGTGAAGCGATTATTTTCAACGACTATTTAAGGACTGCATTCAGGACGAAAGCCCGGGCAGTCGTGGCAAGATG
>CAZGCW010000268.1:0-5103 GCA_964524295.1 uncultured Pseudomonadales bacterium | reverse complement strand
AACGTCGGGGAATGGGTCGCAGATTGTTGGAATGAGACTTATGAGGGTGCGCCGGATGATGGCTCAAGCTGGCGCGATGGGGATTGTGACATACCGATTCTGAGAGGTGCTTCCTGGCACGATCATCCTAGATTCCTTCGCTCTGCGAACCGATATGGGTTTGGCAGCTACGGCTTCAATTTTGACGGGACCGCCAAGGGCACACGTTATTACAATTTTGGCTTTCGTGTAGCCAGAAAACTCAATCGAAACTAATTTTTACTATTGGAGAAACAGATTTGGCTAATTTTGGAATTGCAGGTGTTGATTGGCAGGAAAGAATTAACTGGGAACGATTGCGTACCTATCGGCTGGAAAGCGCTCGTGCGAGGATGAAGGCCCATGGACTGGGTGCCATGTTGTGCATGTATGACGAAAATGTCCGCTACTTGACAGCCACTATTACGCCAGGCTGGTGTAGGCTAAAACCGGGACTGCGTTATGCCTTACTGTGTGGTGATGGCTTGCCCATCTTATTTGAACAAGGTGATATCGGCGTGCAGATTAATCGTCATTGTCCTTGGCTTCCTGAGGAAAATATCCGGTATTCCTATGCCTGGATCAAAGGTGCTGCAGGACCGGCTGCGGAGGAGCAGGTGAAAAAATTCACCAACGCGATCCTCGAAGAAATGAAACGTCATGGTGTTGCCGGTGAGAAGTTAGGTGTGGACTTTGTTGATATCAATATGATGGGTGCTTTTGAGCAAGCAGGGATTACCTGGCAGGATGGTATGAGTGCGATGATGGAAGCTCGGGCCATAAAAAACCAGGACGAGCAGGAATGTATGCGGATGGTTGGCGCTATTGGCGACGCTGCACACTGGCAGACCATGAAGTTCCTTGAACCGGGCGTGACTGAAAACCAGGTTACTGCGCATATCATGGAATATCTGTACTCCTTCCCCGGGATGGAGGATGTAGAAGATGTCATTGTTTCTTCAGGCCCAAATACCTGGCCCAACTGGCGCAATTTTTCTGACCGGATTATTTTACCCGGTGATATCACTTTTATGGATTTGGCCGCATTAACTTGGAATGGATATAAATCCTGCTACTACCGGACCTATTGCGTTGGTAGAGAGCCAACCCAGGAAATGAAAGATTATTACGCCATGGCTTTAGAGTGGCTGTACGACTCCATTGATGCGGTCAAAGCGGGTACGACCACTCGGGAAATTGCTGAAAAATGGCCCTCGGCCAAAGAGGTGTGGGGTTATGAAGAGGAAGACCAGGCAGCGGCGAATCTGTGGGGCCATGGCCTCGGTTTAGCGCAATATGACCCACCGGTTATATCCCGTATCTGGTCGCTTGATCATCCCATCGAAATAAAGCCGGGGATGGTTTTTGCACTTGAAACGCAGCACGGTAAGCCGCTTGAATTTGGAGTCCGGATTGAAGAAATGTTGATTGTCCATGAAGACCGGACTGAAATAATTTCGAATTTCCCGGTGGAAGAAATTACCGTAGTGGATCCTTTGTGAGATGGTCAGGCAGGAGCTGAATAATGCCGGGGTTTATTGAAAATCTGAAATCAGAACGTTCAACCAATGCGGCTCGATTCGGCTCCAAAGCGGCTAATCAGGCGAGGTTGGGCCAGGCCGGCCTACCCATACCCGAGGGGTTTTGTGTAGACGCTGACGCGTATCGAAAGCAGCTAACAGCGGTGGGCTTGTATAGTCTGGCCGAACGCGTTGCAGGGTTGTCAGATGAGCAGGAACGGCAGGCGGTATCGGAAATAAGAATAGGCCTGTTCGACAGCCCGATAACACCTGAAGTCGAGACTCCCTTATTGCAAGCCTGGAGTGAGCTTCGCCAGTCGACGGGATCAACTATTGTAGTCAGGTCCTCAGCCTTGTCGGAGGACCTGGCAGACAGTACCTTTGCAGGTCAGTACGAAACATTTCTAGGCCTTGAAACCGAAGCAGAATTCCTAACTGCTGTCCGAGCATGCTGGGCGGCGCTCTGGTCACCACGAGCGCTGCGTTACATGCAGAGCAGGGGCTTGAGTACAAAAGATATGGCCATGTCATTGTGTATCCAGGAATTGGTGGGTGGTGAGATTTCAGGTGGCGGTATGAGTCGAATGGCGGATGGAAATAGGTCGATTAGTGCATCGTTAGGGTTGGGTACAGCTATCGCCCAGGGAGAGATAGTACCGGACCGGTATATTCTGAGCGCCAATAATGAATGGCTTGAAACCATTGCCGGCCGAACTGCGCATAAAGAAAGCTGTTCGTTGCATTCGCCGACCGGCCGATCAGTCGGGGAACCGATGGCTCAAAAACCCTGCTTGAGCCGAGCACAGTCTATTGAGCTCGGGCATTTGCTGCAGCTTGCTGAGAAGCAGATGGGGTTTCCTGTGGAAATAGAGTGGACGGGTAACCAACAGAGAGTCTGGTTGCTTCAGGCTCGTCCCTTACAAATGGTAGCGAGTGTGCCACAGCATGAAACCGTGATGAAACAGTCTGGACTACGTGGGCAGCCTTCAGGCACTGGCTTGGCATCAGGTCGAGCCTGCGTTATCAATTGCGAATGTGAATTGGCCCGAGTTGCGCCTGGAGATGTGCTGGTCACCCAGGTAGCCAGTCCTTCCCTGAGTCAGGTTTTACCCCGTGTAGCAGGGGTTGTTGCCGAATTGGGCGGTAGCACTTCGCATCTGGCATCGCTTGCAAGAGAGCGGCAGATTCCCATGGTGCTGGGGGTGCTGGGAGCGACTCAGAGGATCCCGGATGGGGTTGATGTCAGTGTTGACGGGGTTATTGGCCAGGTTAGTTGGAATCGCTAGTTTGCTTGTAAATGATATAATGATATGTTTATATAACATATTAATTTAATTGAGTGATAGATATAAAATGACAGATTCTCTCCCTGAAAAGAAAGCGAAAGGCCCTCTGACTGACTTAAGGGTTATCGAACTTGGACAGTTAATAGCGGGTCCATTTTGCGGCCAGTTGATGGCGGATATGGGGGCTGATGTCATTAAGATTGAACCGCCGGAAATCGGCGATCCAATGCGGGTTTGGGGTCGTGGGGACTATCCGCTTTGGTGGACCGTTTGTGCCCGTAACAAACGCTGTGTTACCGCTAACTTACGTGAACCCGAAGGGCAGGATCTGGCTCGAAAGCTAATCGCTCAGGCTGATATGGTGCTCGAAAATTTCAGGCCGGGAACAATGGAGCGCTGGGGTTTGGGTTATGAGGAATTGGCCAAGGAGAACCCGGGTTTAATTATGGTTCGGGTCTCCGGTTATGGTCAGTCTGGGCCTCACTCGGGTCGAGCAGGATATGCATCGATCGGTGAAGCCTTAGGTGGTATGCGTTACCTTTGTGGCGAACCGGATAGACGTCCCAGTAGAACGGGATTGTCTATGGGTGATTCAATTGCGGCCACGTTTGCATGTACCGGCGCGTTAGCGGCTTTGCATCATCGCGAAAAAACCGGTGAAGGTCAGGTGATAGACGCATCGATATTTGAATCCGTCCTGAACGTTATGGAAGCAACTATCCCTGAATATACCGTTAGCGATTACATCAGGAAACGATCCGGTGCTACTTTGCCTAATGTGGCGCCTTCGAATATTTATAGTTGTAAGGACGGCGAATTTTTGATCGCGGCGAACCAGGACACGGTATTTGCGCGGTTATGTGCCGTCATTGGCCAGCCTGAATTAGCCCAGGATGAAAGGTTCAGTACCCATACAGCGAGGGGTATTAATGCAGTAGAACTGGACCGTATCATTGATGACTGGACTCAGACCAAGACTATTGCCGAGGTGGATCAGTTGATGGAGGCGAGCGCCGTACCCGCAGGCGGTCTTTACCGGGCGCCAGAGATGCTGAAGGACCCTCATTTCATTGCTCGTGAGGCAATTATTGATACACCAACCGAACAGTGGCCAGATTTAAAGATGCAGAATGTATTTCCAAAGATGTCTAAAACCCAGGGTGAAGTGCGTTGGACTGGGCCCCAGACGCTGGGGGAACATAACGAAAGTGTATACAGCTCTCTGCTGGGGCTCGGCTCCGCAGAACTCGCGGAACTTAAAAACAAATCGATTATTTAGAGGACAACATAGATGACATTTAGGCTAGGAGTTGATGTTGGCGGTACATTCACCGATTTACTGTTGGTCGATGAATCTTCGGGACAAACCTACATGGCTAAAGTCCTTTCGACACCGGAAGATTCTTCAATAGGCGTACTTAATGGTATCGATCGTATTTGCGATGAGTCTGATATTGATACAGGTGAAGTGAGTCAGGTCATGCATGGCACGACAGTTGCCACCAATGCAGTCTTGACCCGAAAGGGTGCAAAGGTAGGCTTGATCACAACCAAGGGTTACCGACAGGTACTACAGGTTGCACGTTCGTTTTGCCCTGGCGGCTTAGGCGGTTGGGTCAGTTACATGAAGGCGCCGATATTAGCGCCACTTGAACTGACGATAGAGGCAGATGAACGTCTTGATGCAGAGGGCAACGTTATCAAGGCCCTCGATGTTGACGCCTTGCGCCAGGATCTACAGCAATTGGCGGATACAGGAGAGGTTGAGGCGTTAACAGTGTGTCTGTTGAACTCCTACGTCAATGGTAAACACGAAGAAGAAGTTAAGGCGGTTGCCAACGAATTCTTTGCTGATATTCCTATTTCCATCAGCTCTGAAGTCGTTCCCGAGATGCAGGAGTATGAGCGCGCCGAGACCACGGTAGTCAATTCGTATGTACGCCCGCAGGTGTCCAAATATGTAGATAACCTGCAATCCTCCCTTGAGGAACGCCTGCGTGACGATGTCAAACTGGCGATTCTGCGTTCTGATGGGGGTTTGGCTTCGGCTCGTGCGTCGGGTGATTCGCCGGTGAATATGCTCTTGTCTGGGCCGGCGGGTGGTGTTGCTGGCGCAATGTATTTTTGTAAGCGCGGTGGTTTTGAGAATATTTTAACATTTGATATGGGAGGAACCTCGACCGACGTTGCCCTCATGCAGGATGGTAATGCGAGAATTCGTCGCGAAACCAAAGTTGGCGATATCACCGTTCGGGCCCCTTCAGTGGATGTACGTACAA
>CAZGCW010000267.1:0-5122 GCA_964524295.1 uncultured Pseudomonadales bacterium | reverse complement strand
TGCCCGCTCTTTTTCTTTAAAGCAAAAAAAAGAGCGGTTGCCCGCTCTTTTTCTTACTAGCTTGTATCAGAAGTTGTAGGAAACGCGCCCATAGTAATAAGCGCCCTGCCAATCAACTGTCGTACTAGAATTGTACAGACGTCCACAGCAGTAATCGCCGATGTTATCCTTTTCAGGATACTCATCAGTCAAATTACGACCACCTAAACTCACCCTTAGCTCATCTGTAACCTGGTATGACGCTTCCAGGTCAAGAAATGTAATCGCGCTATAGGTTTGTATTTTGCTTGGTGGGCAATCTCCGCCTTGACAGTTACTGGACTCACCAAAATAACTGGCTCGAGCCATCACTGACCAATCACCCATATAGTGGTTATAGGTCAGGATCCAACGTGTATTAGGCGTCAAGTTAGTGAAATCATACTTACTTTCATCATTAAAGTAAGTAGTGATATCAGACTCGAACGAGACATCATTGTAGTTCATAGACGCTGTCAACTTACCACTTGAGTTCTCGAAATCAAACGGCATGGTCGCAACGATATCGACACCTGAAGACCGGGTGTCAAACGCATTGGTAAACCAGTTAACACCACCAATTGAGTTGGCACCAGCAACACCGGCTGCAACCAAGGCTTGGTAATTGGTATACGCCGCGCCCGAAGCTGGATCAGTCGATACATCCTGAGTCGATACCGAATTGGTTCGATCATCAATATCAATCACATAAGCATCAATGGTCAACGTCGCTGTCTCACCTGATATCACCATACCGACAGTCATACTCTGGCTCTTTTCAGGTTTGAGTGGACTCGCACCTAATGCCCCTGCGACTGTACCACCGGCTGGGAACAAGCCAACAGCAACTGGCGTACCATTCGGCAGACGAGTTGACACGTTCGTTGTACCCTGCTGACCCGGAGTAGGCGCCCTGAAGCCCGTTCCAAAAGATGCTCTAAAGCTGACCTGGTCAGATACGTGATACATGCCGGCTACTTTACCAATGACTTCGGAATCAAAGTCTGAGTAGTCTTCATATCGAATGGCTGCCTGGTAGGAGAACTGATCCGAGGTTTCACCATTGACTTCCGCATAGAGCGCAAACGAATCACGAGAATAAACACCTGAGAAGGCAGGTGAATAACCAGGGAATCCATTTGAACCTACAGCCAGAGCCCGAAAAACGGGGTCGCTGCTATCGGCACAATCCAGCGTAGAACCATTGGCAATAACGGCTGCACCAGCGGCAGTTGCAACACCCGCATCACAGAAACCATAGGGATCCGGATTAGAGTAAGGGCCAACCTGATACGAGTTCAACTCACCCTGGTGAATTTCATATTCTTCATCCAAATACGAAAGACCAAAGGCCAGAACCGCAGTATCACTCAGGTCCATAGTAAAATCAGCCTGTACCTGAAGCTCGGTGTTACTCAAATCTCCAGGGTGGAAATCCTTCTGGCTGCTGGTATCACCCATTGATGGGTTGAAGGTATTTTTCAGTGTATAAGAGATTTCGTTATTACCATAACGAACGCTCAGGTCATACATGATGCCATTGCTCATCTCGTTCTTCACACCGAATACGGTTGAAACATCAGTTACCTCACCGAAGAACCGCGGCGTAAATCCACCAGGGTACTCTTCCAGTTGGTTCCAGATACTGCCATCAGCAGTTCTGAGATCCTTAAGGACTGAGTTATAAGGGTATCGATAGAAGAAACTGCCATCCGCTTCACTAACCGTATAGTTACCAAAGGAATAAAGAGTCCCATTCCCAGCTAGCGGTATTTCAGCATTATAAAACATGCCGGAACGCTCTTCATTGGGTCGACCCCAGGGTTGTACAACCGGACCGTCTAGGGAAGCATTCTGCCAAGACGTTGCATAACCTGGATTAGCCGCTTGATAGGTAGCATAACCGTTGCCTGCATCCCAGGTATGATTATTGCCGACATAGCCTTCTTCAACACACCACCAGCCCTGGCAATACTGCTCACCCCGATAAGTCGGATCGGCTTGATATGTTTCCCCTGAAATTGACAGGAAACCACCATCTCCCAGCGGCATGCCGATATTACCCCGAACGGTAACGCTGTCGCCATCACCTTCTGAATAACCACCGGTGTCCACGGAGATTGACCCGCCTTCACTATTATCCTTCAGGATGAAGTTAATTGTTCCAGCGATGGCATCAGTACCATAGATTGCCCCGGCACCATCACGAAGTACTTCAATACTTTTGATCGCACTCATGGGGATAGTCGCCATGTCAGGACCCTGTTGACCGGATCCACCAATACTGACAAGGGCTGCACGGTGACGACGCTTAGAGTTCACCAGTACTAAGGTTTTATCCGATGGCAAATCGCGCATATGAGCAGGACGAATCATGGTTGCACCATCACTGATCGGCTGACGCGCAATCGAGAATGAAGGTACCAAAGTTTTGAGTACTTCATTCGAGTCAGTAAAGCCTGCCTCTTCGATTTCGGATTGGCTGAATACATCGACAGCAAAAGGGGTATCCTCAACCGTACGGGGCTTACCCCTAGATCCAGTTACCACAACTTCTTCAACCACATCCTCTGCGCTGGCTGAAATCGCAAACATACCAGATGACATCATCAGCGCTGGTATTAGCGACAAGCCCAGCGCTTTCCACGCGACCTGCCACCTTTCATTTTTCTCTATTTTCACAGACTATCTCCCTTGGTTAATATCGGACAGTATTTTTTTCCCCTAACACACTATATTCAGGAGGATTGGATACCACTTCATTATTATTTCAAAACGAGCACGCATAAATTCAACTTCATATACCAATTTATGCCTACGGTTTAATCCACAATCCCCCAATGTATGGGTCACTATATCTCACAAAAACGCCAATAACTAGCTTGTCATGACAAGAATTGCTTATTTAGGCTTGATGATGCTGCTTTCAGCCCAGTTTTGCCTACAAATCCAGGCCCGCTCTGAGCTCAATCACCCTCAATCACACTCTTCACCTTTTACCTCGAATTAAACAAACCACGCGTACTCCTGACAAACGCTGGCCTTCGAGCGCTCGACAACCCCGCTTGAAGATCCTTTCATTTCTAATAGGGCATACGATTAGAACCATACTGCTAGTTACTCAAATACAATGAATGGTCCTGACTGATTCAGTAGCATGATTAACGCCAATGGCTAAAACGAGTGACTAGCCAAGTCAATTTCGCTGGTACGCCTTTGCTGAGTCGCGTCGCATTCACCATCCAGTTTTTAATCATCTATCCAAAGAGTGCTTTTATCCAAAGAGTGCCTTTGAGATGAGTAGATTTTGCACTTCAGTGCTACCGTCAAGATAGTGTGCCATTTTCGCTCCGGCAAGGTGCCGGGCTAACGGGTGAGCCTGTAGTAAGCCATCGGCGCCAAACACCTGCATACACTGCTCGACCCCCTGGGTGGCTGCTCTTGCCGCAAACTTCTTGGCATGGGCCGCATGAACAATACGATCATCCTGATTGGAATCAATGGCACTGGCGGCAATATCCGTGAGCGCGCGTGCTGCGTTTAAGTTAGTCGCAACATCAGCTAGCATCCAGCGCAGCCCCTGTTTATCGGCTAACCGACCACCAAACGCATGCCGTTGTTCGAGTCGCTCCACGGAGACATCTAAAGCCCGCTTTAAAATACCGGCACAGAGCGCTGCAACCAGGACCCGTGCCAGGCCAATTGCTTCCATCGCAGCGGCATAAGCAACGCCGGCAGGTGATAGGAGTTGCCCTTGATCCAGTTCGACTTGACTAAGACTGATCCCTCCCACGCCGATCGCATGACCACCTAGCATGTCATAAGAGGCGCTTCGTCTAACGCCAGCCTGGTCAGCGTCTACCAAGAACGCAGCGATGCCGCTTGCGCCAGAGCCTGGCTCAGTCTGCGCATAAACGCGCAGCAGACCGGCTCGACTACTATTTGTGACCCAGGATTTTTCTCCGTTGAGGAACCAGCGGCCACCCCTCAGTTCAGCTCGGGTTTTTATCCTTGAGGCATCGGAGCCAACGTCGGGTTCGGTCAGCAGGAAGGCCCCGAGCAATTCACCAGCTAGCATCGCTTGCAGATAACGGCTATTTAAGGAAGGTGCAGATTCACGAGCAATCGCATTCGATAGGTTGTTATGGGGAATAAGCGCAAAAGCAAATCCCATATCGCTATAGGCCAATTTCTCGAAAACAGGAACTAGCTTGCTCAGCGGCAGGTTAAATCCACCCTCTTCAATGGGCACCATTAAACCACACAACCCTGCCTGCCCAGCTTTCCTGAACGTCGCCATGGGCACATCGCGATCTCGCTCCCATTGCGCCGCATTGGGTTCTATTTCAGATTCTATGAAGTGTGCCAGCGACGCCTTATCCAATACTATTGTCTCCTCCAATACAAATGACCTGTTCAGCAGCTGCGCAATGAACCTTAATTCATCCCACCTCCAGACATTAATCTACTCTAATCTACTCTGGCAAGAAGCGACAAGGACCCCTTATTTTCTATTATCCGAATTGCAGTGCACCCCGCTGATCACCCAACCCTTTGAGCTCTGGCATGACCTGATCCACAAACAGTTTCATATTTCTATTGGCTTCGCCATAGTCCATACCCCCAAAAGCAAAATGGGTCATCACACCTCTGGCGCCAATGGTATTGTGAATGTGCTCGATCTTCTCAATAACCTGTTGCGGCGTTCCAAAGGGCATCAACTGAACAAAATCTCTGGCTGCTCCATCATCTGAGCGAGACTCAATATGCTTATGCATATTCTGGTAATACTCATAACCCTTTTTATCACCCAGATGCCCTGCTCTCAGTTCATAATGATCCATCACCGAATGGTAGTAATTACCGATATACCTGTTTGCCATCTCTTCAGCTCGATCGGCACTGTCATCTACGAAAAAGAATCCGCCGCACAGGGGATCAGGTGGTGCGCTACTGGCACCATGGGTCTCCGTCCAGACCTGGTTATAAACTTCAAAATCAGCTTTTACGGCAGCCCAGGGTTTCTGTGGAATGACCAATAATCCAACACCCAGTTTCGCCATGACCGGCATAGAATCCGGGGAAACCGCCGCCGCAAAGGTTC
>CAZGCW010000266.1:0-5128 GCA_964524295.1 uncultured Pseudomonadales bacterium | reverse complement strand
ATAATAATGTGAATTGTTTTGAACGGTCGTCTGTCGTGGGTCATGTCACTGGGTCAGCCTGGATCATCGATGGTCTTCACCAACGTTGTTTGTTGACGAATCATAAGAAACTAAATAGATGGCTTCAGCCGGGTGGACACTGTGACGGTGATGGGGATATTGCCAGTGTGGCTTTAAGAGAGGCTTATGAAGAATCTGGATTGCCGGGTCTGAAGTTGGTCAGCCCAGAGATATTTGATATTGATATCCACTTGATTCCAGCGCGTAAGGCTGAACCCGAACATTTACATTATGATGTTAGATTCCTGTTCGAATGTGGCTGCGATGAACATTATGTTGTCAGCGACGAGTCGCATGATTTGGCTTGGGTGCCATTAGTAAAGGTATCAAATTACTCGTCAGAAGATTCTGTATTGAGAATGGTGCAGAAAACTGCTTGAAGTCGATCGAAGCAGGACTCATCTGAAAGTCGGTCTTGGCAGGAAAAAGCAGGTCTAAGCCGGGTAGAGATGGCAGCTGACGCTATGTCCCTGAGCCACCTGAATAGCCGTTGGGGTGGCCGTCTTGCAGTCTTTCATGGCTTGAGGACAACGATCAGCAAAACGACACCCTGGACCAATATTGACCGGTGATGTCACTTCACCCTGAATAGGGATATGTTTTCGCTGGCGTTCTAGTTTGGGGTCAGGTTCTGGATTGGATTCAATGAGTAACCGAGTATAGGGGTGCTTAGGGTGGTAGAAAACCTCATTAGAAGGACCCGACTCGACGATGGTGCCGAGGTACATGACCACCATGCGATCGGAAACATATCGGACCATGGACAGGTCATGGGCTATAAAAAGTAGCGTTAAGCCGAGCGTTTCTTTAAGTTCCTCGAGCAGGTTAACGACCTGGGCCTGCACAGAGACATCCAGAGCGGAAATCGGTTCGTCGCAAACGACGAATTTAGGCCTGATGATCATCGATCGTGCTATTCCGATGCGTTGTCGTTGGCCACCGGAAAACTCGTGGGGATAGCGGGACAGGTGATCGCTGTGCAGACCCACTTGATGTAACCAGTAACTAACCTGGTCCTTTATATCGGCTTTAGTGAATTTGCCCTGTATGGCAAGGCCTTCACCCACGATATCAAGGATGGTCATACGGGGGTTAAGTGAGGAGTAGGGATCCTGGAAGATCATCTGCATCAGCTTGGAATAGTACAAATGATCACTTGCGGTAAAACGATTTGGTAACAGGGTGCCATTGAAATAAGCCTCACCACTGGTCCTTTCATGTAGACCTATCAGGGCCTTCCCGAACGTTGACTTGCCCGAGCCACTCTCGCCGACCAGGCCAACAATCTCATTTTCAGCAATCTCCAGTGACACACCGTCGACAGCGTGTAAGGTCTGTCCCTTGCCCAGTGAGAAATGCTTTTTAAGGTTGTCAGCTCTAATCAGCACGGCTTGCCGCCTTTTGTTTGAAGGGTTGGTACAGCGCTTCAATATCGGGTGCACGCTCATGTTGTAACCAACACCGAGCCAGGTGTCTGGAATCCAGAGGGTCAGCTATTAGCTGCGGTAATTGCTTGCCGCAAATTTGCATTGCTTGAGGGCATCGGGCGGTATATCCGCATCCTTGCGGCGGCATGAATAGATCAGGGGGGCTGCCGGGAATGGGTTGCAGATTTTTTTCTTCGGCGCCGGAATTAGATGGCATGGCAGATTTCAGGCCCAGAGTATAAGGATGAGCACTGCGATAGAAAATATCATCCAGGGAGCCTCGCTCGATTATTTGCCCTGCGTACATGACGGCCACCTGGTCAGCCATCCTGGCAACGACGGCTAAATCGTGGGTGATGAGAAGAATTGACATGCCTTCGGTTCGTTGCAACTCGGTCATTAATTCAAGAATCTGTGCCTGGATGGTCACATCTAATGCGGTGGTAGGCTCATCCGCGATCAGTAAGGACGGATTGCAGGCCAGACTTTGTGCGATCATGGCTCTTTGCAGCATGCCTCCCGAAAATTCAAACGGATATTGACGCGCTCGTTTACTCGCTTCCGGGATGTGGGTTTTATCTAATAGTTGAACGGCGATTGCCATTGCATCGGAGTGGTTTTTGCCCCGATGTACCATGAGGGTTTCAGCAATTTGATTACCAATGGTCATGCTGGGATTCAAAGAGGTCATCGGGTCCTGAAAAATCATACCGATTTCCACGCCTCGGTAGCGATTAGCTTCAACTGCAGGAAGTCCGAGGATTTCTTTACCTTTTAACTTCGCAGAACCACCGGTGACCTTCCCGGGAGGCATAGGAATGATCCCCATCACGGATTGTACGGTCACTGATTTTCCGCAGCCGGATTCGCCGACAATAGCCAGGGTTTTGCCAGCTTCAACTTCAAAGCTGACGCCTCTTACGGCCTGAACGGTACCACCGAACGTTTCAAATTCAACACAAAGATCAGCCACTTCTAAAATAGGTTCAGTCATCGTTATTCTCTTGAACGCATTCTTGCATCCAGGGCTTCGGTCAGGCCATCTCCCAATAGATTAAATGCAAGTACGGTAATACTGATGAACAGTGCCGGAAAGAATAGTTCGTGGGGGTGACTCAACATGGTCTTAACCCCTTCATTGCACATAGATCCCCATGAAGGCATGGGCGGTGCGACACCCATACCGATAAAGGAAAGAAATGCTTCTGTGAATATGGCAGAAGGAACGGCAAAGGTGAGGGTAACTAATATGACACCCATCGTGTTTGGAATAATGTGTCGTAAAATCAAGTAACCTGGCTTACCCCCTAATATCCTGGCGGCTTCGATATAACCCTGCTCTCGGATCTGCAGAACCTGCCCCCGGACTAACCGAGCCGTGGCTGGCCATAATAGTAGCACCAATGCCAGGAGCATTGGCAAAACACCACTTTCTCCAGGGCCAATACCGAATGAAATTTTAAACAGGATCATAAAGAGCAGGAACGGTAGTGCGACTACAAAATCTGCAAACCGCATGAGGACCTGATCAATTCGATTGCCGAAATAACCTGCAAAGCCGCCGTACACGATTCCGATAAATACATAGATAAGCGGTGCCACTATCCCGATAAAAAGAGAGACCCGAGCACCCTGCATCAAGCGAGCGAGCATGTCTCTGCCTAAATAGTCCGTTCCAAAAGGATGAAATCCCAATGTGATGACACTGCCCGTTATCGCATCTTGAGCTGTTTCCAGAATCTGTCGCTCCAGGGCCTCTCTGACCGTGATGGTCAGTATTGGCTCAACCTTGAGACTGGTATATTGATTGTACTCGTCGAAGCCATCCGTCGGCACGATAGAGTAGTAGTAGGTAATTGCCTTGAGATTGAGGCGATCTTCATAACCGATTTGATTACCTGCATTAATGGATGCAAGTGGTAGTCCAAGATCATTAAAGCCTTCCGGCTCCGACTCGTTCCGGTAAATGTTGTAACCACCAGCATCGATTAAAGGTGCCCAGTGTAATCTGACAGACTGGGTTGAAGCGGTTTCGGCCAGTCTGAAGGACTTGACCGGCTCGACTTCGTCGGCCAATTCTTCCGGCTCAGCCGGCAGGTGAGGGTCGATGGGTACTGTCCAAGGGCTGTAATTGTCGACCAAGACTGCTTTTTTAGGGAGTGAGGGTGCTTGGGAGATTTGGTTTAGATCCTGCAGGGCAGGATCGACATTCCAGATAGTGGGTCCTGCCAGTGTGAAAAAGGCTAAAGCCGCAATCAGGTAGAGTGAGGTAATGGCCCTGACGTTTTTTTTCAGTCGTCGCCAGGCATCCTGCCAGTAGGAAAGAGAAGGCCGGGCGATCAGGTCTGCCTTGGTTTCCTGGTGAATTGGCAGGAAATCAGTAGCGCTGAGTTCATTGCTTTGCATCATTGAAGTCGTACTCTTGGATCAATGAAGCCGTAAAGGATGTCGACCACAATGACCATCAGGACCAGGAATGCACCGTAAAAAACAGTGGTGCCCATAATGACGGTGTAATCGAGCTGTTGTACGGCTTGTACAAAGTATCGACCAAGGCCTGGTATGGCAAAGACCAGTTCAACGACAAACCCGCCAGTCGTGATAGCCGCTATTTGAGGTCCTAAGACGGTAATAACCGGCAGGATTGCATTTCTGAGCTGGTGCTTGAAGAAGATTCGAACTGGCGATAAACCCTTGGCCTTGGCTGTCTTGATATAATCCTCATTGACTACATCGAGCATGGATGAGCGCATCAACCGGGTTAATAAAGCCATAGTGCCCAGTCCCAATACCATAGAGGGCATTAACATATGCGAGAGGCTGCCCCAACCGGCAACGGGTAGCAGGGACTGACCTGCAAACTGGTTTATATTGACCAACAGTAGCTGTCCTAATGCAGCGAATACAAAGCTGGGCACGGAGATTCCGAGTATGACCAGGAACATGATGACAATATCGGGTAAACGGTTTCTGTAGAGTGCAGTGATTGCGCCCCAGAGAATGCCTCCAAGGGCGGCAAAGAACACAGCAAGAATGCCCAGTGTCGCGGATACCGGGAAATGGTCTTTTATAATGTCATTAACCTTGCGGTTCTGTTGGGTATAGGAAATACCAAAATCGCCTTTGAGCATATTACCCATGAAGATAAAATATTGTTCTACGACAGGTTTGTTAAGACCATATTTGCGTTCTAGGTTGAGCCTGATCTCAGCTGATACCGCTTTTTGATTCATCAACGGATCGCCTGGTACCAGATGCATGGCAATAAAGGTCGCGGTTGCGATGAACCAGACGGTAATCAACCCTGCGATGAACCTTTTAGCGATGTAGCTCAACATACTGGATTACTGAACAACTCGAGCATAGGTAAAATCCGGGTCAGCACCAACTACATTCCGGACAACCCCTTTCACTTTCGGATGGAGCAGATAGATAACACCCTGCTCATATAAAGGGAGTATGACGGCATCTTCGTGGATAATCTGTTGTAACTCTGCCATGGCATCCATGCGAATCTTCGGTATTGAACTGTTCATGGCGGTTCTCACGAAGCGATCGTATTCAGGGTTGTTATAGCGGCCCCGATTGTTGAGGTTCCAGGATGCGAACAGATCGCCAAAGGTCATAATATCATCGAAATC
>CAZGCW010000265.1:0-5242 GCA_964524295.1 uncultured Pseudomonadales bacterium | reverse complement strand
AAGAGGATAGTATGGAGATTAAAGCACCCGATTTCCCAGAGTCTATTGCTGACGGAGAGGTCGCTAATTGGCTTGTTGCAGAGCAGGAATATGTCGAACGAGATCAGATTCTGGTAGAAATTGAAACGGATAAAGTCGTGTTGGAAGTGGCCGCGCCGGCCGATGGTAAGGTGGTCAGTATCCTCAAGACGACGGGTGACATCATCCTGTCTGAAGATGTGCTGGCTGTTTTTGAACCCGGTACAGATAGTCAAGCACCGCTTGACCATGATGAGGTTAAATCCGTCGTTACTGATGGTGTGCGTGATGGCGTTAATGATGTGGTAACGCAGTTGCCAACCCGGGCCAGCCCCTCAGCGAGAAAACTAGCCAGTGAAAAGAATCTGGAAATCAGCAAGATAGCGGGAACAGGTAAGGGTGGATTGGTAACCCGGGATGACGTTTTAAAGGCTGCACAGTCGAAAACTGAGAGAGAGCAGCCGTTGATTACGGCTGAAAAAAAACAACCTGAATTGCAGGGCAAGCTCGAATCGGTGGCGACTACGAGTGATGATGGGCGAATAGAGCGACGGGTACCCATGACCCGGCTAAGAAGTAGCATCGCCAAGCGATTGGTCGAAGCCCAGCAAACAGCAGCGATGTTAACCACTTTCAATGAAGTCGATATGCAGGCAGTGATGGATTTGCGCGCTAAGTATAAAGAGGCTTTTGCTGAAGCGCATGCAGGGACTCGATTGGGTTTTATGTCGTTTTTCGTGCGGGCCTGCGTCGAGGCTTTGAAGCGCTTTCCGGGTGTTAATGCATCTATCGATGGAAGCGATATTGTCTATCATGGCTATCAGGATATCGGCGTGGCAGTCGGGTCACCCAGAGGGCTGGTTGTCCCGGTTCTTCGCAATGCAGATAGCCTTGGTCTAGCCGAAATAGAGGAAAAGATAAAAGAGTTTGGTGATAAGGCGAGGGCTGGAAAGTTGACGATTGAAGAAATCAATGGTGGGACCTTTACGCTGTCCAATGGCGGTATATTTGGCTCGTTATTATCTACACCTATATTAAATCCTCCTCAGACAGGTATTCTAGGGATGCACAAAATTCAGGAACGCCCCGTTGCTGTCAATGGAGAGGTGGTCATTCGTCCCATGATGTATCTGGCGTTATCCTATGACCACCGATTAATAGATGGTCAGGAAGCGGTGAGATTTCTGGTCACGGTTAAAGAGTTTCTTGAAGATCCGGCTAGGATCCTGCTGGATATCTAATTTTGGAGGCCATAGATTGAGCGAATATTATGATGTGATAGTGATTGGTGCTGGACCGGCAGGTTATCATGCAGCCATTCGAGCCTCACAACTTGGATTGAATACAGCCTGTGTTGATAAATGGGTTGATGCGTCAGGTGACGGTGTATTGGGTGGGACCTGTCTTAATGTCGGCTGCATTCCATCAAAGGCGCTGCTGGATATTTCGCATAAATATAAACAGGCGAAAGAGGACTTTTCAGCGATTGGCATTACGACGCAGAAAGTAGACATTGATATTGCCACCATGCAGAAGAACAAACGTGACGTAGTGGAAGGATTAACCCGCGGAGTTGCCGGATTGTTGAAAGCAAATGGGGTCGAGGTCTTTACCGCTAACGCTGAGTTAGTCGCTGGTAGAACAGTAAAGTTGACCGATGGCGATGGCCAGGTGAAGGAAATGAGTGCCGCCAATGTGATATTGGCTACGGGTTCTGTTCCGGTGGATATCCCACCCTGTCCGATGGATGGAGATTCGGTCATTGACTCCGAAGGTGCGCTTGAACTGACCACCGTCCCAGCCAAGCTGGGCGTTATTGGTGCGGGTGTAATCGGCCTGGAACTTGGTAGTGTGTGGAGTCGCCTTGGCTCTGACGTGGTGGTTTTGGAGGCGCTGGATGAGTTCCTGCCCAATGCGGATCGACAATTGTCTAAAGAAGCAGCGAAACAATTCAAGAAGCAGGGCTTGGATATTAGGTTGGCTACGCGGGTAACGGCAACCCGTGTAGAAGATAAGGGTGTGGTGGTGAGCTACACTGATTCAGAAGCAGACCATGAATTGCTTTTCGACAAGGTTATAGTGGCTGTTGGCCGAAAGCCCTTTACTGAAGGGGTTTTAACGGCTGAGAGTGGTGTGCAATTGGATGAACGGGGTTTTATTCATGTTAACGATTTGTGTGCCACCGATGCGCCGGGTGTTTTTGCAGTGGGTGACGTGGTCCGTGGCCCAATGTTGGCGCACAAAGGGATGGAAGAAGGGATCATGGTTGCAGAGAGAATCGCGGGTGAAAAACCTCTGGTCAATTATGAATGTGTGCCTTCGGTAATCTACACCCATCCGGAAGTAGCCTGGGTAGGCCAGACTGAGGAGCAACTCAAGGCGGATGGTGTCGGTTATAAAAGTGGCGTATTCCCGATGGCAGCCAGTGGAAGAGCGCTGGCCAGCAAAGAGACCGCAGGGATGATTAAAGTTCTGGCTGAAGCCGATTCAGATCAGATTCTTGGTGTGCATATAATGGGGGCTCATGCGTCAGAGTTAATCTCTGAAGCGGTTATTGCAATGGAGTTTGGCGCCACTGCTGAAGACCTGGGCCTGACCATGTTTGCCCACCCCTCCTTGTCGGAGGGGTTGCATGAGGCTGCTCTTGCGGTTTCAGGCCGTGCCATACACATAAGTAATCGCAAACGCCGGAAATGAACCGTTATTTTTAAGTCAGGGGTTTCGAAGCATGCGTAAGTTAAACCCAGGGGGGGTAAGCATAGGCAAGTTAAGCAATAAGTTAAGCGCTTAGTTAAGCATAGGTGGGTTAAGGATAGAAAGTATATGAATCTTCATGAATATCAGGCAAAGCAATTATTTGCCCAGTATGGTCTGCCTATATCGGCGGGTAAAGCCGTAGATTCCAGTGCTGAAGCAATTGCCGCAGCGGAATCGATGGGAGGTGAGAAATGGGTTGTAAAGGCGCAAGTGCATGCCGGAGGAAGAGGTAAAGCCGGTGGTGTTAAGTTGGTTTCGTCGCTAGCAGAAGTGGGTGAATTTGCAGGCAACTTGCTGGGTACTCGACTGGTTACGGCTCAAACCGACGAAACAGGCCAACCCATTAATACGATTTTTGTGGAGGCCTGCACTGGTATTGCCCGAGAACTGTATTTGGGTGCGGTAGTCGATCGAACCTCCAGGAGAATTATTTTTATGGCCTCGACTGAGGGAGGAGTCGAGATTGAAGAGGTTGCGCGAGATACACCCGAAAAGATTATCAGAGCTGTTATTGAACCTTCGCAGGGCCCTCAGGCTTATCAGGGTCGGCAGCTTGCTTTTAAACTGGGCCTGGAAGGTAAACAGATTAATCAGTTTGCTAAACTCTTTATGGCGCTAGCAAGAATGTTTGAAGAGCGAGACCTATCACTTCTGGAAATCAATCCACTGGTGGTGACTGATGCAGGAGATGTGCATTGCCTTGACGCGAAAGTCTCTATAGATGGCAATGCCCTATACCGACAGCAGGCGTTGGAGGCCATGCGTGATCCCAGTCAGGAAGATGAAAGGGAACGTCAAGCTGGCGAGTTTGGGCTTAACTATGTTGCTCTGGATGGAAATATCGGCTGCATGGTGAATGGTGCGGGGTTGGCTATGGGAACGATGGACCTGGTGAAATTAGGGGGTGGTGAGCCTGCTAATTTTCTAGATGTCGGTGGTGGGGCAACTAAGGAAGCCGTCAGTGAAGCGTTTAAGATTATCCTTTCCGACAGCGCGGTGAAGGCGATTCTGATTAATATTTTTGGGGGTATCGTACAGTGTGACATCATCGCAGATGGCATCATCGGGGCAGTGAAGGATGTCGGTGTCAAGGTGCCTGTCGTGGTTCGCTTCGAAGGTAATAATGCCGCTTTAGGGGTTGAAGCCTTAGCTAACAGTGACGTCGATATTATAGCAGCAACCAGTCTAACGGATGCGGTTGAACAAGTTGTCAAGGCTGCAGGAGTCGCATCGTGAGTATATTGATTGGGAAAGAAACCCGGGTTATCTGTCAAGGTTTTACGGGCTCGCAGGGAACATTACATTCCCAGCAAGCGATTGCCTACGGCACTAAAATGGTTGGTGGGATAACACCGGGTAAAGGCGGTCAGAAGCATTTGGGCTTACCTGTATTTAATACCGTCGCAGAATCCGTGGAGCAGACTGGGGCAGAGGCCAGTGTTATTTATGTGCCAGCACCCTTTGCCAAGGATGGAATTTTGGAAGCGGCGGAGGCAGGCATTAAGCTTATTGTGTGTATTACAGAAGGGGTCCCGACCCTGGATATGCTGGCCGTTAAAGTTAGAACAGATGAATTGGGAGTGCGGTTGATCGGACCTAATTGTCCCGGGGTCATTACGCCTGGCGAGTGCAAAATAGGAATAATGCCCGGTGACATTCATTTACCCGGAAGAGTGGGGATCGTGTCGCGTTCCGGTACACTCACTTATGAGGCAGTGAAACAAACAACAGACCTTGGCTTCGGCCAGAGTAGTTGCGTGGGTATCGGCGGAGATCCGATTCCAGGTAGCAACTTTATCGATATTCTTAAACTGTTCGAGGAAGACCCGGCAACTGAAGCGATTGTCATGGTTGGAGAAATTGGTGGCGCTGCAGAAGAAGAAGCAGCCCTCTTTATTGAAAAAAATGTGAGTAAGCCAGTGGTTGGCTATATTGCTGGTGTGACTGCACCGGCAGGCAAGCGGATGGGGCATGCCGGAGCTATTATTGCCGGTGGCAAGGGTACAGCTGAGGATAAATTCGCGGCTTTATCTAAAGCCGGTGTACGCACAGTAAAAAGCCTGGACTCAATTGGCTCCGCTTTGGCTGACTTGACGGGTTGGTAATCATATCAGCGTTTAAATCGGTACAGAATGGAGTTGAATTAACGCTGGATTGGGGTTGAATTTTTGTGATGTCGCCCCAAGCTAACTGACATCGAAAGGACGGAGCGAATAAATAAGATGGCCAGGACTGCAAAAAAGAAAAAGATGGGTTTTCAGACAGAAGCTAAACAGTTACTGCATCTGATGATTCATTCCTTATATTCAAATAAAGAAATTTTTTTGAGGGAACTGATTTCAAATGCATCTGATGCTATTGATAAATTTCGGTTTGCCAGTCTGACAGAAACGGATTTGTTGCTCGACGAGGGTGATTTAAGAATTCGCATTGAGGTCGATCCAGAGGCGAAAACCCTGAGTCTGAT
>CAZGCW010000264.1:0-5274 GCA_964524295.1 uncultured Pseudomonadales bacterium | reverse complement strand
GGGATTGAGGCATTATTGTCGGACAAGTTAGCCTCTCTCAGTAGACCAGGTAAAAGGCGACTGTTTTCTGGATGAGCCAGTTCCGTTACTAAATGTCCTTCAAGATCCCCTTCCTCCCAGTTGAGCAGTTGTTCGAATCGTCTGCTGGTAAAGGTTAGCTGGAAATCGGAATTAATCTGGAATAGAGCTAATTCGGCCTGGCTTGCTAGATTTTGATAAGTCGTAAGTCGAGAAGAGTTGGTCATGCCTAGAGAATACCTCATCAAACGGGTAAAACTCTATATGACTTTTTATGATCACGTCGATAGTGCACAAGTGTAAATCGATCTAGTTTTATTTAATTCAAGTTTTTGGCTACTTTTGATCCCAGCCATCGCATTGATGCAAACAGGAAGAGGTACATTCCCGCCGCGCAGGAATAAGGTAAAATTGGGTTGATTTGGTATAACAGCCCACCGAGTAAAGGCCCAAATGTAAAACCCAGTGGGCCACAAGAGGCGGCGATGCCTGCGACAGATCCTTGCTCGTTGCTTTTGACCGCTAAAGAAGCCCCCGCCATAAACCCCGGTCCTGCCAGCCCCATCGCAAATCCCTGTATGATCATGGCAGTTGTCAGCCAGAGCTGGGTCTCGAAAATGGCCATGAGCAAGAAGGCAGCGACTAGGAGAGGTATGGCAAGTTTGAGCAGGGCAAAAGGTTTTATGTTGAGACGCTGAACCACAAAAACCTGTGCTATGAGAGAAGCCGAAGCGGAAAACATCATTGCAATTCCGAAGGTTTTAGCAGTTTCACTGGCTGATAGTCCTAAGGCGTCTTGGAAGCGGAATCCCATGGTTTGCTGGACCAGGGCGAATCCCATAAACAAGAAAACACCGACTAGGATGAAAGGAAGGATGCGTGGATCCCAGTAACTCAGAGCTTTCGGTAGATCATTCTTTAGCCGGGCTGGGCTGGGTGATTCAGGTAGAAAACGCCAGATAAAAAGGCCGTTGCAAAAGGCGATAATCGCCATGAGCCATAGTGGGAGGAGTAATGAAAACACAGCCAGGCCACTGATTGCAGGACCTAAAATAGACCCCAGGTTATTGGCGGCACCGGTCGCCCCCATGCCTTTTGTCCTGGTTGCTGTTGTGGTGATGTCAGCCACATAGGCTGTGGCTGCCGGCATGGTTGCGGACATGATAGCGGCATGCAGAATCCGTGTAACCATGAGGGCCAAGAATAAAGAGGAACCCGTCAACGACCCATTTAGGCCAAGGCTAAGTACCCAGTTAAACACAAATGTGCCCACCGAGAAGCCAAACAAACCAGTGAGAAGCACTCTTTTTCGACCCCACCTGTCACTGATCCTTCCCCATATAGGCGAGGCGATAAAGACGGTCAGTGCTGAACATCCAATAATGCTGGTAATCTGAAATTCAGACAAACCCATTTCCCGTCCGATAGGGGCCAGAAGCGGGAATAGTACAGAAAACCCCATGCCAACAATAACAAGGCAGGCGAGTAGGGTTCGCTGGGCCCGTGGATAGGCGCTATCCAGGATACGGGAAGTCGGTTTGATTCCAGTCGTGATATTATTTCACCTTATGATGATGGGGTGCAGCGATCGAAATGGGTGATTATAATGATTGTTTATTATAAAATCTGGTGGTAACACGAGCGCTGATATAGCAGTAATAACGCGGTTAACGTTTGCGCTCAGTCACAGGCGACAGTAGGGTCCGGGATTCATGGCTTTTGGATTCCTTTTAGATTCCTTTTGGATTGATGGCTTTGCCATTATCGCTTGTGCATTCAGAGCTTTTGCATTCATAGAAGTTAATGATTAGGGCTTCTTGCTGAAACTGGTTTGAACAGGATCAGTTCTGCTTGAGGTGAGTAGAAATAGTATTCTGCAGACTAAGGCAGCGCGAAGTGGCGAATAGATACGCCAGCCCGAGTACCCGGATGACACTGGACCCGTACTTACGACAAAACTAGCCGAAAACGGACACGATAAAGATGGTGGAACAAGTGAATAATCAGAACGATCGGGTGAAGTCGCGAAGGGGATATGATCCTTTGACTTATCGATTTATTGATCAGTGTCCAGCGGAGGGAGACCTCACCGAGGTTGCCGATGGGGTCTTCTGGATAAGGTTGCCGTTATGGGGAAGGTTAAATCATATCAACGTCTGGTTACTCAGAGATTATGATGGTTGGACGGTGGTGGATACGGGTCTGCACACAGATGAGACGAAGGCTTGCTGGACCACGATTTTTGATCAATATTTAGAAGGAAAGCCGGTAACTCGGGTTATCGCTACCCACTTACATACGGACCATACGGGTAATGCGGGTTGGATAGCGTCTAAATTTGATTGTCCGTTGTGGATGAGCCGAAGCGATTTTTATATGTGCAAGGTGATGGCGGCCGATCGACCCAAAGATGTTCCTGAAGACGCAATCCGTTTCTACAAGCGGGCCGGCTTTGATGCCTCCAGACTGGCACGGTACAGGCAGAGGTTTGGTCAGTTTGGTGCAAGTATTGCACCATTGCCGGCAGGTTATAGACGAATACAGGACGGGGAATATATCGATATTAACGGCAAAGAGTGGCGCGCTGTGATTGGTCATGGCCATGCGCCAGAGCATGTTTGTCTTTATTGTCCTGAATTGAAAATTATTCTGGCAGGTGATCAAGTGCTTCCAAGGATAACCCCAAATGTCAGCGTTCAGCCTTCTGAACCGCTCGCCAATCCGCTTCGAGACTGGATAGCTTCCAGTATTCGGTTTCGAGAACTGCTACCACCTAACTTGTTAGTTTTACCTGCTCATCAGGATATTTTCGAAGGTCTTCATGAAAGACTGACCGCATTGATTGATTGGCACGAAGTGGCGCTTGAGCGGCTCTATGACTTATGTGCAGAACCTAAGCGAGCGGTTGATGTCTTTCCGGCGTTGTTTAAGAGTCAGATTACTGATATGAGTTATTTCCCAGCGACAGGGGAAGCGATTGCCCACCTGCACTGTGCTCAGGGACGGCGTTTGCTCATTGTAGAGGAAGACGAACAAGGTGTTGCCTGGTGGAGGCAGGCTTAGTCCGCCAGGTTGGGTAGGCCGGGTGTATATAGATAAATGACCATACCAGAAGAAAAATCCACAGCAAGCAGGCCACAGCGACCTTGGTTGAAGGTGGCTTTGATTGGCCTGGCTCTGCACCTGATACTATTTGTTTATCCTGTTTTGCGAATTTCAGCCTGGCTTGAGTTATCGGTCTGGGTATGGTCTCTGCTTTTATTTGTGGTCACGAGTAGCCAGCTCATTGCAAGGGGTCTCCTTCGGAACTCAAAACCAGGAATTTTACGGTTCATAAGACAAACCTTGGATTTTGTTCTGGGTGTGAGTCCGGTTTTAGTTTTCGCTACGTTGTTAGCAGAATGGGTGATTTGGTTTGATCTATTGTCGGAGAGAACGGCGGCTTGGACCGTTTTAGGGTGTGTGAGTCTAGGTGGTTGTTGGGGGTTTTATGCTGCCTTGATACCCGTGATACGAAGCATTGAACTAGAATATCCACAGTTGCAAGAACCCTTGAGCCTAGTACAAATAACGGATGTACATATTGGCTCGCGAAATCAGGCTTTTTTGGAGCGTATCGTAAGCCGGATTGTTGAATTAAAGCCCGATATTCTGTGTATTACCGGAGATCTCATCGACCAAAGAGGTGTGCAGCAATCGGTTCTGGCTTGTTTTTCAGAATTAGCCATGCCGATTTATTTTGTCATCGGCAATCACGAGCGATATGAAGACCTGCAAGATATTTTAACCCGGCTTGGCGAAGTTGGGGTGCGGACGCTCCGAACTACAGCCTGTTGGTACCGTCCTGATGTTCAGGTTGTCGGTATAGATGATAAGGATGATGCTCAGCAGGTTGAAAAGCAGTTGCGACACCTGGATATCAGTTCGACGGCATTTACACTGCTGCTTTATCACAGGCCAGAAGGTTTGGTGGCGGCAGCCCGGGCTGGTATACAGTTAATGTTAAGTGGACATACTCACAATGGGCAAATAATTCCTTTTAATGTCCTGGTTGGAAAAGTATTCGAGTATGTAAAGGGCTTGTTTAGCTATCGCGGGACTTGGTTGTATGTTTCGCAGGGAACGGGAACCTGGGGGCCGGTCCTTAGATTAGGAACACGGGCGGAGATAACCTGGTTCCAATTGAAGCCAGTCAGTTAATGTACACATTGGTATCTTTTAGAGGAAAACGATGAGCTTAGAATTATTCAGACAGGAAACCCGGGCCTGGTTAATTAGTCATTGTCCAAAGTCAATACGCACACCCATGCCAGTTGACGAATATCCAGGCGGTGGTAAGCGGGCCAGCTATAGGAATCCTGACACTCAAGTTTGGATGAAGCTGTGTGCCGACAAAGGATTTACGGCACCGACCTGGCCTAAACAGTATGGTGGAGCTGGCTTGAATGCTGCGGAGGCGCAAGTCTTACGAGAAGAGATGTCGAGAATAAAAGCGAGAGCACCCCTGGTCGGTATGGGGCTTTCAATGATAGGCCCGGCCTTGCTTGAATATGGGACGGAACAACAGAAAGCCGAACACTTACCGAAAATCGCATCAGGTGAAATCTGGTGGTGCCAGGGTTACAGCGAGCCTAACTCTGGCTCAGACCTGGCTAGCCTGCAGACTAAAGCAGTGGTAGACGGTGATGACTATATTATCAATGGCCAAAAGATCTGGACTTCCGGGGCCGATCGAGCTGATTGGATTTTCTGTCTGGTACGAACAGACCCAGAGGCTCCCAAACACAATGGAATTACTTTTATTTTGTTCGATATGGATCAACCGGGTGTATCCGTTAAACCCATCAAGTTAATCAGTGGTTTGTCACCCTTTTGCGAAACCTACTTTCAAGATGCTAGAGCGCTCAGAAAGAATGTAGTCGGTCAGGTTAATGATGGCTGGACCGTTGCTAAACGACTGCTTCAGTATGAAAGGACGATGATTGGTGGCGGACAGGGTGGTGCGAGCAAATCAAGTCTGGCGGAAATCGCTCGGCATTATCTGGGACCCAAAGAGGGGAAAATAGCCGCGCCACAACTTAGAGATGAGATTGTCCAGCATGGCATGAATGATCGCTGCTTTGGCATGACAGTTCGCCGTAATTTGGAAGAATCCAGGTCGACAAAGGCGCCTAGCTTTGTTTCATCAATGTTTAAACTCTATGGCACCGAGCAGAATAAGACCCGTTCAGAGTTGATACTCAAGGCCATGGGGAC
>CAZGCW010000263.1:0-5275 GCA_964524295.1 uncultured Pseudomonadales bacterium | reverse complement strand
CACCACCTCACCAGGACATCGGCTAGCCATCCGGTTGACTTCTTCATAGGTACCAGAAAAACGCAGCAATAGCTTCCCGGCAACGAAACTCACTGCGCTTACAGCAGGCTCCCTTTGCCAGGAACGTATCTTATCGAGGACAGCATCTACTCTGACATCCAAGCTCAAACAGCACTCATGTTCTGGTTTTGGCATCACTTTAATACTGACATCGAGAAGGCAACCGAGCGTCCCCATGGCGCCAACCATCAAGCGAGAGACATCATAGCCGGCAACATTTTTCATGACCTCACCACCAAAGTGAACCGCGGTCCCATCCGAGGTCGCCAGCGTCAATCCCAACAGAGCATCACGCACGGCACCTCGAAATGGCCGGCCTGGGCCGGAAAGTCCGCTTGCAACAATCCCGCCAATAGTAGGATCACCTCCATACTGGGGCGGATCAAATGCGAGGTATTGGTCTGATTCGGCCAAAACAGCGTTTAATTCAGATAGGCGCGTACCTGCTCTGACCGTCACAACCAGTTCCTCCGGCCGATAGTTGATAACACCCTGGTGTGGTAGCGTGTCTAACCTAACCAGGTCTGGTGCAATAAACCCAAGGAAATCTTTAGTACCTGCACCGCATATTTGAAGTTTCTGTCCAGCTGCCCTAGCCTGTCGAACCTGGTCAAGAATTAAACTGGTCTGGTCATCTTGCATTTCAGAAGCGTTCCATATCTGACTTAATCTGGTTCGCATGGGCTGAATGGACATGCATCGCGCCAAATTCCGCACAGCGGTTCAACGTCGGCACAGCCTTGCCTGGATTAAGGATGCCCTTGATATCAAATGCACGTTTAACCCGATGGAAAACCGTTAATTCATCACTCGAAAACTGGATGCACATCTGATCTATTTTTTCCACCCCGACGCCGTGCTCGCCCGTTATGGTTCCCCCTGCCGCCACACATATTTCTAGGATTTCAGCGCCAAATGCCTCTGCTGCCGCCAATTCGCCCGCCACATTCGCATCATAAAGTATCAATGGATGGAGGTTTCCATCGCCAGCATGGAAGACATTGGCGACACGCAGGCCATACTGAGTTGATAAGTGAGTGATTCGATTCAAGACTTGCGCCAATTGTTTGCGTGGAATGGTTCCATCCATACAGTAATAATCCGGAGATATTCTACCTACCGCTGGAAAGGCCGCTTTTCTCCCCTGCCATAATCGCGCTCGCTCGTTTGCATCTGTCGCAACGGTGATGGTAACCGCACCACTTTTACGCAGATGCTGTTCAACTAGAATAATCTGTTCATGGACATCATGCTCTGACCCATCCAACTCACACAGCAACAACGCTTCGACATCAAGCGGGTAACCTGCCTTAACAAAGTCCTCGGCGGCCTGAATCGCTAAATGATCCATTAATTCCAGACCGGCGGGGATGATGCCACGCCCAATCAAACTGCCTACAGCGTTAGCGGCGTTGGCACAGGAATTAAACCCGGCCATTAATACAGCGATCGAAACGGGTTTAGCAATTAAATTAACCGTCACTTCAACAACCAGGCCAAGCATCCCCTCCGATCCATGCAGCAACGCCAGCACATCAAAGCCTTGCTGGTCGTATTCAATCCCCCCGACGCTGATAATATCGCCTTCAGCAGTCAAGATTTTTAGTCCTCTCACGTTATGAACGGTGAGCCCATATTTCAAACAATGTACGCCACCGGAATTCTCAGCAACATTCCCTCCGATCGTACAGGCGACCTGGGAAGATGGATCGGGAGCATAAAACAATCCGAATTCCGAAACGGCTTCTGAAATTGCCAGGTTAGTGACGCCGGGTTCTATCCGTGCCACTAAATTTTCCTCATCAATGTCCAGGATACGATTAAATCGAGCCAGACTCACCAGCACGCCACGAGGATGTGGCATGGCGCCTCCAGACAGCCCAGTACCGGCACCTCGAGCAACCAACGGAATCGCATATTGATCACAGGTTCTCACGATCCGCTGCAGCGCTTCCAGCGTATCAGGAATTGCGACCAGCGCAGGTAATTGCTTCTTTGCGGTTAGGCCATCAGTTTCGTAAACACTGAGCCGATTCGGATCATCGATAATACTGGCATCCGGAATTTTCTTGAGTAAATCAGTTATAACCTCGGGTCCGGGCATCATTAGGCCAATTAATAAAAGTGGATCCAAGTATAAAATGAATGCCGATAAAGGCACAGTTGTTTCACCAATTCGGTATAATCATGCCTTTTCAATTAACAGGAAGCATGGCTGTGGAGTTAAATACCACCGAAGAGATTCTAGATGACTTCAGACAGGGCAAGATAGTTCTGATCATGGATGATGAAGATCGTGAAAATGAAGGTGACCTGATCATAGCTGCCGAGGTGGTAACGCCGGATCACGTTACCTTCTTTGCGCGCCATGCCTGTGGTCTAATCTGCCTGACCATCACTGAGGAACGAGGTGAACAATTAAGCTTACCGTTGATGGTAAACAAGAACTCGTCCCAGCACGAAACCAACTTTACCGTATCGATAGAAGCAGCGACGGGGATCAGCACGGGAATCTCTGCTGCAGACCGGGCGAAAACAGTCCGGACAGCAGTGGCTAAAAATGCCCGTCCTGAAGACCTGGTCATGCCAGGGCATATTTTCCCGCTGATTGCCAAACCTGGCGGCGTTCTGACTCGTGCAGGACACACTGAGGCAGGATGTGATTTGGCAAGGATGGCAGGTTACGAACCGGCTGCAGTCATCGTCGAGGTCATGAATGAAGATGGAACCATGGCCCAACGGCCCGAGCTGGAAGTTTTCGCCCGCAAGCATGATATTAAAATCGGCACTATTGCAGATCTAATTCATTATCGAGCCCTGAATGACAAAACCATTGAGCTCTTGGACCAGAAAGAAATACTAACCGAAGCAGGGCCTTTTTCACTGCGAACCTATCGAGATTCAACCAGCAGTGTGGTTCATTATGCCTTAGTCCGAGGCGAAATCTTCGAAGACCAGGCTTGTCTGGTGCGGGTACAGGTTATCAACACGCTCAGAGATGCTTTCGGTACCCGACGCCCCAATCTCAAGCAATCATGGTCCATCAAAGCATCACTGGACTACATCGCCGAAGCCGGCACAGGCGTTCTGGTTGCCGTGGGCCACCAGGATACCCTGGAAGAAGAAATAGAACAGGTGATGGCTTTCCCTGAGGCAGCCGCTCATACCGGTCCAAGCAACGACTCGGGTGTTTATCGCGTTATTGGTGCTGGCTCACAAATTCTTCGTGATATCGGTGTTGGCAAAATGCGCTTGCTCAGTTCCCCCACACGCTACAATGCTTTATCTGGATTTGATCTTGAAGTGGTGGAATTTATCGAAGCAAAATAAACCGCTTCCAGTAGATTTTTTTCAGTGAATTAATGGTCCGGCTCGAGTAAGATGCCAATTTTGTCTACTTTGAAGTTATGCTTGACCTAATACCCATTGTCACCTCGGATGATGCAACTCCTCTTGAAATGAAACTCGCCCGAGTCATGCGGGATAATCTCCAGCGGAAACACCTTGAAACAGCCCTGCAGCACCATCAAGGCCAGGTTAACCTGCTATCAACAGCCGCTTCATTTAACCTGAGCATTGCTTGCTTTCCTGAAAAAATTATTATACGACGTGGCCTACACGACAATGCTAAAGTCAGCATTTCCGGTGACTTGGCCCTGCTGGGTACGCCAGGGATCCCATTAAAAGTAACCGGGCGCTGGCAATATCCGCGATTTGCCGCCTTTATCAAACAACTGGTGATACAGGATTTACGTCCCTGGTCGGATGCGGCTAAAGAGTTCTTCGAATACGTCCACGATCACGTCGATGTCGATATCAGTGCGAATGTTCAATCCAATAGTGAAGCAATGCGCTTTGAATATGGCTCGGGCAACGAACCCATTACCATCAAGGGTAGCTCGAGCAGTTTACAGCGACTGTTTGATAAGCAAAGCATTCTCATTGAAGAAGTCGTCCGAGGGAGAATTCAGTGCCAATCAAGCTTAAGAACGACTGCGCTATTAAGTGAGTTAACCGTCAATCGCTTTCTAGGTGAACTATGAGTTCTACCCCCTTCAGAGAGGAGTCCAGTCTTGATCAATGGATGGACCGCCATCATGTTAACCGCGTTAGAAGCTTTGCTACTAATTTGGATGGCATTGCTCTAGGGAAATACTGCAATCGCTCGAAATTTCTGAAGGCACTGCCCAACGGCCACAACATCGCAGACGTTGCACTTGCAGCAGATTCAGTCAGCACACCCCACCTCAATTTTTGGCACTCTTTTAGACACAATGTAATGGGTGACATCCTGCTCAAACCCGACCTGGATACGCTAGTTACCGATGGAATTGACACCGACTTAGGCCACGTCATTTGTGAGTTCACTAGTATCGACGGCAGGCCTATTAACCTCTGCCCAAGAACCAAACTGAAGCAAGTCGTCAAACAGGTCAGCGAGATGGGCTTTCAGGTTAAAGCCACCTGCGAACTGGAGTTTTTCCTGTTTGAAGACAGTTTTGATGAAGCCAGGCACAAACAGTACCAAAACCTTCAAGCCATTGAGTCTGTGCCAAACGAAACAATTTACTTTCTACGGGACTCCTATAGAGCCGCCGGATTCATGAATGAGGTGATCAAACGTCTCGAATGGTGCGGCATCGACTGGGAAGCTTGGAACGATGAAAACGGTCATGGCCAGATTGAACTCAACCTGGTACCCACCGACCCAGTATCCCTGGCGGACAACGTCATGAGGAGCAAACAGATTATCTTTGAAACGGCCACTGATATGGGTTTAGCAGCCACCTTCATGGCCCATCCACAACAAGGCTTTTCTAATGGTATGCATATCCACCATTCGCTGTTGTCCAACTCGAAACCGGTTTTCTTTGACCCCACCAAACCGGCCAATCGATCAGATTTACTGCTTCACTGGATAGCGGGCCTGGTCGATACCATGCCAGCCGCAACCAGCTATCTCTGCCCTACTATCAACTCATTTCGCCGTCTGCGTGATTTCGCGGCTCCTCCGGTAACGGCAACTTGGGGTGAAGAAAATAAATCGACCGGTATCAGGCTGATTTCAAAATCCCCTGCTACTACCCGCATCGAACACCGGGTCGGCGCCGGTGATTTAAACCCTTACCTTGCCTTGGCTGTCATTTTAGCAGGGGGACTCAGTGGTTTCACACAAAAAAGCACACCACCAGCCGAGTGCACTGCGCTGGCCTGG
>CAZGCW010000262.1:0-5298 GCA_964524295.1 uncultured Pseudomonadales bacterium | reverse complement strand
GCCATCCTGCTGGGTATGGCGGAAGAAAAATACCTGCTTGAGATTAGCGATCATATCAATCATCACATTGACCCTGAATGGACCCATTTATCGCCGTGGGATGAAGCCAAAATCACCCTAGAAACGCTCATGACCATGACTACGGGCATGAATGATCTTCTCGAACCCGATGGGGAAATCGGCAAGACCTGGCACTATAACAATGTCGCCTATCAGCAACTAAAACGGATCCTAGAACTCCACACCGGTCTGTCTCTGCAACAGCTTAGCCAGGAATGGCTTTTAGAACCCCTGGGTTTAAAGGACACCCGGTGGGAATCAAGACCGTCTGCAGCTGAAGGTGGAGACAGCAACGCCGCTATGATATCCGGATTATGGAGTACCGCTCATGACCTGGCTACGATCGGTGAAGCCTTGAGAACTGATGCGCTGGTGTCCTCGTCCTTTAAAGCATCCCTTGGGGAGTCAGGTTCTCTAGAAAACCCAAGCTGGGGGCGATTATGGTGGAACAACCTGGGGGAAACATTCATGGTACCCGGTTCCAAGCGCCAGTTTCAGGGCCCTATGCTTCCCATGGCCCCCGCAGATCTGATCACAGCCAAGGGCGCCGGGGGACATCAACTCAGCATTGTACCCAGCCTTGAACTCGTCGTTGCAAAAACCAGCCAACCCGCTATAAGCCCGACCAAAGGGGCTGACAGACAGCTTTGGAACACGATTATGGCGGTGCTAACCGACGCTTAAACAGTATCTTTATCAACATCATGGGGTGTGTTAGCCTTTTTCAATCTTCCGCTAGGAGCACCTAAATGGACTTATCATTCGGCCCTGAGTATTCTGCGTTCAGAGATAAAGTACGCACCTTTGTTACTGACCACAAACATAAACAACCCCGTCCTGGCTCAACCCCAAAAAGTAATGAACTGCTGGACTGGCAAGCACTGCTCATAGAACAAGGCTATCATTCCAGGACCATCCCGGCGGAATACGGTGGCTATGGAGCAGAGCCTGATATTATTGAATCCAGAATCATTGCTGAAGAATTTGCACGCGAACAGATGAATACCGGCTTAGCGGGTCAGGGCATCAGCATGCTGACGCCCGTTCTCCTGGAAATGGGCACAGAGCAACAAAAGCAAAAATTCATCAAACCCTCGATTCGAGGAGAAATTGCATGGTGCCAGGGGTACTCGGAACCCGGAGCAGGCAGTGACCTGGCCAGCTTAACTACCAAGGCCGAACTGGATGGGGATGAGTGGGTCATTAATGGACAGAAAATATGGACCAGTTCTGCACACATCGCTGACTGGATTTTTTGCCTGGTCCGAACCGAACCCGAAGCGCCTAAACATCAAGGGATTTCCTTCTTGTTGTTCGAAATGAATACGCCGGGTATAGAAATCCGCCCCTTGGTCGATATGACCGGTAACGCCAATTTCAACGAGGTCTTTTTTACCGATGTCAGGGTTCCAAAACACCAGATAGTCGGCCAGCGAGGTCAGGGCTGGAAAGTTGCTAACGCGATCCTTGGCCATGAAAGAGGTTCGCTCGCCCCGCCTGATGCAGCAAACTCGAGGCTAAATGGTGTCATCAATTTAATGCAGCAGGAAACCATCAATGGCCAGCGCATCATCGACAACCCGATTTTTCGAGACCGATTGATGAAACTCCAGGGCCGAGTCATGGCGATGCAATATAACGACATGCGCTTGCTATCATCACGAATCAACAAAAACCAAGATGCCAAACTGGCCGGCATGGTGGTCAAACTGATTGGAACCGAGCTTAGGCACGAAATAGAAGGCCTGGCTAGCGATGTTATGGGAGAGATTGGGCTTTCCTATGGTGCCAACCCCTACCTCAGGGGCAGCGGGTCCTGGCAGTACCAGTATATGTTTTATCTTGGTCTGATCATCGGTGGAGGGACTTCCCAGATCCAAAAAAATATCATTAGTGAACGAGGCCTGGACATGCCAAAAGAACCCAAAATTCAAGCAAAACAGGAGGCCTAATGGAATTCGGATTATCTCAGGAACAGGTCCTTCTACAGGATAGTATTAACCGCTATCTGAAGGACCAGGCCAATCTCGATGTGGTTCGCAAATTTACCGCCGGAGAGATCGACGACAAATCCTTATGGGCAGGCTTGGCTGATCTGGGTGTTGCCGGTCTGATCATACCCGAAGAACACGGTGGCGTAGGCCTGGGTAACATGGATGCCGTCATCGTTGCTGAATGTCTGGGTTATCATGTGACTCCAGGTGCTTTTCTCAGTAGTACGGTCATGGCACCTAGCGTGCTCTTAGCCGCTGGACACACTGAACCCTTAGCCGAAATAGCGTCCGGAAATCTCCGCATTGGTATTGCTTTTTCAGAAGCCATAGGCGCGCGAGAAAAAGCCGGAGTCTCTCTCCGTCAGTCTCATATCTCCGGTAAGTGTCTATTTGTCCTGGATGCAGATGCAGATGCCTATCTCATTGCAACGCCAGAACAGGCTATCTACCTTGTTCAGGCAGAGGCGGCCGGCCTTAAGCGAAACCGACTAACGACTATTGATAAAACGCAAACCATCTGCGAACTCATCCTGGATGAAGTAAAGTCAGAACTGATCTCTACAGACCGAAACATTTATCTGGGGGCCCTGGAAGCTGGGCGCGTCATGCAAGCCGCAGATACGCTGGGGGCAGCTCAATGCATGCTTGACCAGGCCGTTGCCTATGCCAAACAGCGAGAACAATTCAATCGAGTCATCGCCTCATTTCAAGCCGTCAAGCATATGTGTGCAGAGATGGCTGCGCATCTTGAACCCTGCCGCTCGATGGTCTGGTACGCCGGACATGCCTTACAAGCAGAGCTTGAAGATGCAAACTTACTTGCCTGCCATGCGAAAGCCCATCTGGCTGAAGTCGGCCAATTTGTAGCAAAAACTGCGACAGAAGTTCATGGCGGCATGGGTTTTACTGACCTTGTTGGACTGCACTACTGGTTCAAACGAATCGGCTTCAATCGCCAATTGTTAGGTTCTCCCGATCAGTTACGAGAGGATGCCGCCAGAATTCAATCTCTGGTTTGATGACATCGTTCGCATCCAGTCTAGAGTCGCCCTGCGCTAATCGATGTTGCCATTCGACTCGTGCCTGTCTCAGCCAGGCTGAGAACGCTGTCTGTTAGAACTCAGGGCGGCCGCAGTTATCAGGAAGATCATAATCTCGTTAGTTGAGACGAAAAGAATATCCCGCAGGCTGAAACGAATTGTATCGGTGGAAATCCGCGGGTAATCTTACAACGTGAAGAATTGCCCGCCTATCTCTATTTCCCGTGCCATGATACTCCTGGTGTTAGCGCTGCCGATCCACCTCAAAGCCGAGCAAATACTCAGGCCCTGTGACCCCAATGAAAATAAACTATTGTTGCGTATCGAGCCGGACAGCCTATGTGCCCGGGTAACTGTTCCAGAATCCCGAGAGAATCCAGGCCATCGTTCCATTGACCTTAGGGTCATTGTTATGCCCGCAACCGGGAAATCAAGACAACCAGACCCAATCGTGCTCCTGGCCGGTGGGCCAGGTCAGGCGGCCGCGGAATTCGGGCCTGCATTTGTTAGCCGCTATGCAGAACTTCGAAAAAAGAGGGATATCCTCCTGGTTGACCAAAGAGGCACAGGCGAATCGAACTCCTTAGCCTGTAAACAGGAAATTGAGCCATTACAGAATTTTGAGCTATCCGGCCAAACGGCAACTGAATACTATATCAAGGCATTAAAACAGTGCCTGGAGACCCTTGAAGCTGATCCAAGCCAATATACAACCCCCATTGCCATGGACGATCTAGACTATGTCAGGCAAGTTCTGGGCTACCGACAACTAAATTTATTCGGTATTTCCTATGGGACCCGGGCGGCGCTTGTTTATCTCAGGCGGCACCCAACCTCGGTACGCAGTCTGATTCTCGATGCTGTCGTGCCAATGGATATGCTGATCCCTGAGCATATAGCAACCGATGCAGAATCAGCCTTTGCTACCGTGATTACGGACTGCCAGGCCCAGCCGGCTTGCGACCAAGCCTTCCCTGACCTAATTGGCAAACTGGAAACCGCCGTTGATCGATTGTCTGGGAACAAACAAAAAATATCCCTTGTTCATCCTAAAACGGGAAATACCTTCCGTATCGAGGTTGATCCCTTACTCATCAATCGGATCATTCGCGGCGCAATGTACGACCGGAATGTGCGTCAACTGTTACCGCTGGCCATCAATGAAGCCTCGCAGGGAAGATTACAACCCATCGTTACCATAGGGTTTTTGCTTAATGGCACCAATGAAAACGGCGACCCGATCCTCAGCATCGGTATGCAAAACTCGGTGCTGTGTTCCGAGGACATGCAACGGGTCTCGACCCAGTTGGATAGTCGCCACTTTGATAACATCCTGTTCAGTATGCTCAGCGCCGCCTGCGAATTCTGGCCAAATAGCCCGGTGTCTAAAGATTTTTTCAACCCGGTCATTTCGGGCACCCCGGTCTTCCTGGCATCCGGTGCCCTTGATCCTGTCACACCGCCCAAGTACGCAGAAAGCGCCAAACAGACGCTAACCAATGCCATTCATATTGTCGTCCCTGGCGGCGCCCATGGAACAACCATGCTGGGTTGCATACCGGACCTTCTGGTCGAATTTATCGACAACCTCAATCCTCAGGGGCTAGACAGCGACTGTGCTGCGGAGATCAGATCACTGCCCTTCTTCACCAACAATGCTGGACCGTTTCAAAATCCAGCCCTGACCCGTGAGGCCAGCAGTGATTGAAATTAGCAATATCAGCAAACGCTTCGGTGAGATTCAGGCCATCAGAAAAGTCTCTCTGCAGGCGCCCAATGGAAAAATAACCGGGCTACTCGGCCCCAATGGCGCGGGAAAATCCACGGCCCTAAGAGTCCTCTATGGTCTTCTGAAACCGGATGAAGGTCGCGTTACAGTCGATGGCACCGATGTTTTTCTTCAGCGGCCAGAGGCACAACGTAAACTCGGCGTTCTGCCCGACGCCCATGGACTCTATGGACGACTGTCCGCACGAGAGCATATTTCATACTTTGGCAGGTTACATGGTGTCGCTGAGAATGAACTGGAAAAGCAGACTGATGAACTCATTCGCCTGCTGGATATGCAAGGTATTGCTGATCGACGCACCGAGGGTTTTTCCCAAGGCGAGCGAATGAAAGTCTGCCTGGCAAGGGCTTTAATCCATCGACCCGGTAATGTGGTCCTCGACGAACCGACCAATGGACTCGATGTCATGACCACT
>CAZGCW010000261.1:0-5319 GCA_964524295.1 uncultured Pseudomonadales bacterium | reverse complement strand
CCTAGGGTGTGGATATAGGGATTTTCGGTATCAGCGTATACAGCATAGGTAGTTATGGGCTCGGAGAAGTCGCGGCGACCGGCAAGGGTTTCTTTGACATGATAGGCTTCCATAAAGGCTTCTTCGGCGGCTTTCCAGTTGACGGGCAGGCGCTTGCATACATGGGTTTCGATATAGCGGTTCTCAATTCTGAACTCATCGAGATGCGCAGGTAAAACGCCAAGATAATCTCTTAAGGGGCCGGCATTCTGGTCGAAATGAATAAAGACAAAGCCTGCCCAGGTATCGACCTTCAGTTCACGCAGGCGGTGACTGTCTGAATTCACATGGGGAAAATCCCAGGCCTCTGGCACTTCCGTTAATGTTCCGTCCAAGGCGTATCGCCAGCCATGAAAAGGACACCGAAATTCGTTGCAGGCGCCTGAGGAGCCCGGAGGCTTAAGCCCGGTACCGCGATGCATACAGGCATTGAAAAAGGCTTTTATTTCTCCGGTTTCGGTTCGGGTAACGATGGCAGACAACTGGCCGATATCATAGACCTGATAGTCACCGGGTTCGGGGATGTGTTCTTCCCGACAAGCCATTTGCCAGACTTTGGGCCACATCTTCTCAAATTCTGCGGTCGCGAAATCAGCAGAGGTATAATTTGAATAGGGAATATCCTGGTCGCCAACGAATTCATACGAGTACTCCAGGAAAGCGGCCGGCGGTGGTGAGGCGTCACCCTGGATGGCTTCTTGATAGGTTGGGCCTGGCGCTCTGGCCTGGCCTGGGGTTTTATCGTTCGACAAGATAGTCTCTTCGCGGTTTTTGATGTGTAGACTAATATACTGCCATTGCACACAGGCTGTCATGGCCTGCTTGCGACTAATTACCCCTGCCAGACAAATTTCTATGTTATCCCTACCGATGCAGGCGATAGGAAACCATCGGCGACACCGAAGGGCCGGCCCGGCAGATTTTACGTTGCCTGTCTACTGGTCAAGGAACACTGAGGGCCTGTCCGGGCCGCGGATTCTGAGTTGGAGTTTGTATTTGTAGCTTAACTCGCTAGGATGTACCTGGCCTAAATAGGAATTAGGGGCTAGTTTTCAGGGGCTATTTATAGTCCGAAAGTGTAAACGCATGAACATTGTGATTAGAGAGAAAGGATTGAATTATGGTTGATATAATTGTTTTGACCCTGTTGTTGGTACTGATACAGATCTGGTTGTTACCGATGTTGCTTAATCTTAGCAACACGGCCTATTTGCTGTCTAATCGAGATGAGTATGTGCCTGGGTCTATCACGAGTGAGCGAGTCAAGCGTGCGTCTGAGAACCTACAGGAGAGCCTGCCGGCATTCCTTGCGCTGGCGTTACTGTCTATTCACCAGGGGCTAGACCTTGTTTCAGTGGCATCGACCTGGCTGGCACTGAGAGGGGCTTATCTGGCTCTCTATGCTTTTGGCGTTACCCACATTCGATCTTTAGTCTGGATCGGCTCGGTAGGGTGTCTGATTTATATGGCGCTGGCCATTATCGGTTTGTTATAGCGGTTAATTCCCCGGGATAATAACCGTGCGTGTGTTACAGAATTTACAGGAAGGGCTCGATGTTTTTTCCCTCGATGCGCTGCATGCTGAACTGGGGAATAAGTATTATAAACTGTCTGCCAACCTGGAGGCTATGTGCAATAGACCCCATCAGACGGTAGTGAGTTTTGGCGGGGCCTGGTCCAATCATCTGTTGGCACTGGCCAGACTAGGCCGTGAGTATGGCCTTAATACGGTCGGTGTTGTTCGTGGTGAGAGAGCAGCCACCTTGTCCGCAACGCTTCAGGATGCTGAAGCCATGGGTATGCGATTGCTTTTTATTTCCCGGGCGATGTATCGGCAGAAACAGACAGCCCAATTCAGGCAAGCGCTTGAAGCGGAATTAGGTGAATTTGCACTGCTACCTGAGGGCGGGAGCAATGCGCTTGCTGTCCAGGGTTGTACGCAGATCGTCCGCGACCTGGCCAGTTATCAGGTGGAATACGATACCCTGGTATTGCCTGTTGGCACAGGTGGTACCCTGGCTGGGTGTGTTCAGGGCGCTGATCGACCCTGCGAGATCATTGGGATTTCCGTGCTCAAAGGTGCCCAAAGCCTTGATCGCCAGGTAAGTGCACTGATTGGGGCAACACCAGATCAGGTACAGTGGAGAATCATGCACGATTATCACCAGGGGGGCTATGCAAAGTGTTCGCCATCATTAATGCAGTTTGTTCTAGAGGCTGAGCAGCAGTGGGGTTTATTGCTCGACCCTGTTTATACGGGAAAGGCTTTAATGGCGACCCTGCAGATGCGTGCTTCCGGGATACTAGCCGGCAAGCAGGTGATATTCATACACACCGGTGGGCTGCAAGGGCGTCGCGGATTCAACGCCTTGGGCTAGCAAGGCAGTGTCGGGATCGATTAAAAGCCCTGATCGCAATCCTGAGCGGGTGAGCCGCCGGCGGGCTTGCCAACGATGAGAGCGGGCACCCCAGCGACAGTGACATGGGCTGGAACGTCTTCAAGGACGACACTACCGGCGCCGACCTTTGCGCCTTCGCCGATCTCAATGTTGCCGATGATCGAGGCATTGGCACCAAGTAAGCAGTTTTTACGAACTTTGGGATGCCGGTCACCCGAGGTCTTGCCGGTTCCCCCCAGGGTCACGCCGTGCAGAATTGAAACATCGTCTTCAATGACAGCGGTCTCTCCTACCACCAGAGCAGTCGCATGATCAAACATAATGCCGCAACCGATCTGGGCCGCAGGGTGGATATCCACACCAAAAATGCTGCTCATCTGGTTCTGGAAATAAAATGCCAGGCTATGGCGATCATGCAACCACAACCAATGTGACACTCGGTAGGCTTGCAGTGCATGAAAGCCCTTGTAAAAAAGAAATGGTGTAGAGTAACTATTGCAGGCAGGATCTCGATCACGGGTTGCTTTGATATCGATCTCGGCACCAAAAATGATTGATGGATCATCTCTGTAAGCTTCTTCAATGATTTCTCGAATAGCCATATTGGAGACAACAGGGCTGTCCAGCTTACTGGCCAGAATGAAGCTCAGTGCGCCTTCAATGGTATCGTGACTCAGGACCGAGGCATGGAAAAAAGTTGACATAATAGGTTCGAAATCAGCGCGTAGACGCACTTCACTGCGCATGGCCTTCCACAATGACCCTGCAGCTACGATATCTTCTATATTGCCTTCTCTGGTAAGTTCTTCCTGGTACCGCTTTGATATTCGAGAATTCATAGTGTTTACCCCATATCTACCCCTATTGTGGAGGCTGATTCGGGAATTGCAAGGCCTGAGGTCAGACTAAAAATCTAGCTTCCAGAATTAAAAACCAGATCCCAGGCATACCAGATTCGGTTCGAAGCGTTGAATTAGGTGTACCCGGCTATTGAAATGGGTAAGAATCTAACCTTAAATGCCTAGCCTGGCTAGGGGCTGATGTCATGAGTGAATATAAAAGAGTTGGATTATTTGCAAGGGGAGGCAGTGACCTGGTCCAGGAGTCTCTGCGGGCTGTAGATACTTTTTAGAGAGAACGTGACATCAAGGTATTCCTCGAAGACACCGCCGCACAGATGCTGAATCATACTGAGACTGCCTTTAAGCGGTCAGAGATCGGTGATCAAGTAGACCTGGTTATTGCTGTTGGCGGCGATGGCAATATGTTGGGTGCGGCGCGTGAATTAGCGCCTCATGGTGTGCCACTACTCGGTATTAATCGAGGCAGGCTCGGGTTTTTAGCGGATGTTTCGCCGGTTGAGATCGAACTCAGATTAGATGAAGTGCTATCAGGCCAGCACCAGATTGAAGAGCACTTTTTGCTTGAAGGGGAGATAACCGAGGGCAGTAATGTCCAGTTATCCAGTGCATTGAACGAAATAATTGTTCATTCTGCGGCGATGGCGAGGATGATCGAAATCAATCTGTTCATCGATGATGTGTTTGTGTATAGCCAGTTTTCTGATGGTTTGATTATATCTTCTCCCACGGGTTCTACCGCTTATGCATTGAGTGCCGGCGGGCCGATTATGCATCCTTCCCTGGATGCCATGGTGCTGATACCGATGTTCCCTCACTCGCTTAATTCACGCCCTCTGGTCGTCCCCGGTGGGTCAGAACTACGTATCGAATTGGGTGCTCGCTATGGCGGTGATGCAAAGGTCAGTTTTGATTCCCAGATGGAATTTCAGATGACGCCTGGAGAGAGTGTTCGTATCCGAAAAATGAACGACAAGCTGAAGTTGATTCATCCGCCGGGACATAGCTTTTACGGCGTTTGCCGGTCTAAACTGGATTGGGCCATTAGGAAGGGCGATTAAGACGAACGGTTAAGGTCTTCTGGTACATCAACATCCCTTAATACCCCGGAGTCTAGGCAAGGTACCTGGATGACGTGGTCTGCGTAGGCCCTGATGATCGACTTTGCACCTTCATCCCCAATCAGAGTGAGCAACGCAGGGTAATAGGCTTTACTGAATAGGACAGGGTGCCCGGTACGACCTTGGTAGGTCGGTACAATAATTGGCTGGTTGCTCTCATGAAGGCTGTGTTGGTCAAGTAATAGTTCGATGGTCTCTGGCTGGATAAAGGGCATATCACCCATAAAAATGGCACTCGCCTGCCAGTGCGGTACCTGCTGAATACCATTGGCTAGACTATGCCCCATGCCCAAGGCAGAATCTGGTGCCAGATAGGTCAGAAGGCCTCGAAATTGCTTCTGTAGTTCCTCTGCCAGGTTGGTGTCACCATGGCGCAAAATGACCATAATCTCTGCAAATCGCGGGTTGACATTTGCAATCGTCGCTTCCAGCAACCGCTCGCCGGTGGGCAATCGGCTACGTCGTTTGTCGTCACCAAAACGTCGACTGCTCCCCGCAGCCAGAATCAATGCACCTATTTTCAGCAAGGTTTAGTCAGCTCCTTCAGGTCATGGACTTCCGATAGTCCGCTTTTATAGACTCCACTTTTTCAGAGCGAAGTGCAGTTAATTGGGCAAGAATGGCAATCGCAATTTCGGCCGGTGTCTTGCTGCCGATGGGCAGGCCAACAGGCGCATGTAGCCGGTCAATCTGAGTATCTGAGAGATCCAGTTGCTTCAATCGTTGGCGGCGGTTTTCTGATGACACCACTCCTTATCTTCCTGGGCATCGCCCCGCCGGTTGCTGTCGGCACCGAAGCCAATCAAATACTCGCTTCATCTGTCTCAGGCGTCATCGCTCATTGGCGACGTGGTAACGTAGATTTCAAGATAGGTACCGTCTTATTGGTGGGTGGCATCA
>CAZGCW010000260.1:0-5392 GCA_964524295.1 uncultured Pseudomonadales bacterium | reverse complement strand
AGGCAGTCCTCTAGATGCTGAGTTAGCTCGGCAATGTGGTTTCGGTCCGTTGTTTGAGTACGAAGATCTGAACGTAGGTGACAAGCTTCATAATCCGCCGGGTTCAACCTTATGGCCTGGTCAAAACAGACTTCAGCACCCACACTATCACCAAGAAATCGTTTAACCGTGGCCAGGTTAAACTGATAAATACTGTTATCCGGTGCTAATGCGACAGCCCTTTCATAGTAGGCTTGCGCTTGTTGATACTGACCCGCCAGGGAGTAAATTCCCCCGGCCATATCCAGCAACTGAGGATCACTCGATGAGGACGGTACCGCACTTCGGACAATGCTCAACGCCTCCTGCCGGCGTTGCGCCAGTACCAGTGCATTGGCTTTGGCGATATGAAACCGGGCATTGCCCGGCTGAAGAACCAGGGCCTTGGCAACAAACTTGAGTCCACTGGCTGCATTACCTAAACGACAGGCAATAATGCTAGCCGCACACCAGCCTTCGCCATTATCAGGATAGTCCCGGTTTAATCGCTGGCAGATCGCCAACGCCTCTTTCAGCTTATTGTGTTCAAGATTCCGCCGCAGCGTTTGCAGCAGCCGGATTTCCTCGCTGGGCATACTCGGCATCCCTGTTCGAAAGCAAAATCAGGCCCTGTTATTTCTGTACCCGAGCCGTTGCTGTACCATCTTGAACCCATTGCCGCGCCAGCGCCAGCGTTCTCTGCGGGCAAACAGGATAATGGCAGAGGCTCCCTACAACAGCGACTGATCAGGTTCTCGCCGGGTCGAGGCGCCTACTGCGCCAGGCCCTGGTTAATCGAAATCATAAGAAACCCTGAGGCCAATTGAACGAGGCCGGCCGATAAATCCGATATGGCTATAGGCTCCTCGACCATTTTGCACCCCGGTCAAACCCGCTTCATCCGTAATATTCCTGACAAATGCCGTTATTGCGACGGTATCGTTATCCCAGGTCACGGATGCATTCCACTTACCAAAACCATCGAGTTCCGTATAGTTACCAAAATTCTCATTAAAATTGGTATAGGCAGAACTTCGATAAGATCCATTAAGGTTGTAGTGTAATTCTGCACCTTGAGCAAGCGGCTGATAATAGTTCAGATTGACCGACAACTGCACTTCAGGAACACCCGGTAACGGGTCTCCATCTGCGGCAATAATTGCATCTGAAAAATTCAGCAATCCGGCATCCTCACTGATCTCTGCGGACGTATAACCAATCCCGAAATCCAGGCTCAATTGGTCAGACAGTTGACTGAATATCTCAAACTCAAAACCCTGCGAGGTCGCCTCCTCACCGTTGATCACGCCAGGAATACCCAAAGCGCCCGCATAGACATCCAATTGAATCTGGTCCCAGTTAATCTGGTAGAGCGCGAATGAGTAGCGCGTATTACTACCGACGGATCCTTTTACACCTATTTCCAGATTAGTGGCCTCATCAGGGTCAAAGGTGACAAATGACGGGTCGACCCCGGCAAACCCAGCTGTAGGAAAACTATTCGCGCCTCCATGCCTGAATCCTTCCGACCAGGTGAAATACACCATGGTATTATCATTGACATCATAGGACGCATTGAATTTAAACAACTGATCATCGAATTTGGCGCCGTTCTGGGCAGCCGTAGCACCATTCAAATTGCCATCCATTGAACAGTAACTACCACAATAAGGCAGTGCAACAACCTGGCTGGAATCAAACTCCTGCCAGAATTTTCGGAAGCCGATAGTCGCCTGGAACAAGTCGGTAAAATGGTAGCTAAATTCTCCAAAAATCGCCTTGTCTTCGAAGCTTAGTTGACGATCCTGATAATAGGCCCCCGTATAAGGCGGGGTTCTGTCTGAAAAAGTATTCAACACGTCAAGGAAAGTTCCCAGGCCATAATATATATCCGGAACCGATGCTAGCCAGTCCTCATAGCTGTAATCCACGTCATGGACTTCAAGGTCAGAATCGCTGTCATGATAATAGAGACCAAGTACCCAGTCCCAGTCACCATCACCATTTGAAGCCAGACGAAATTCCTGCGTGACGGCTTCATATTCTGCATCAGCCTCAGTCAGAAAAGCCAGTCTGGGCGATCCAAAATACGCTATACCCCCGGTCGCTTCATCAATGGCTTCATATAAATTAGAAATATCGTTAGAAGCCGAAATGGTTGTTTCCGTAGTCGATGTCGACGAGCTGAAGGTGGCAAATCCCAGATCAGATTCCACCTCCAGGCTAATCACATCCGCTTCAAAGTCACCCGGTGTCAGAAACCGTCGGCCATTTTCCCATTCCTCTCCCCTGTTCTGGCCATCCGTCAAACGCATGTAGGTATCACTATCGGCACTGTTTTCCTGATGAAAAACACTCAATAAAACATCAGTGTCCTCTGCCGCAGCCCAAAGCATGGACGCTCTGACGTAAACGACGTCGCTCTCATCGGTGTCCTCCATACTGGTCTGGCTCTGTGCACCTGAAATCATATCGCCACCTACTGGCACGACCCCACCTGAACCATCGAGAACCGATAAAGCAGTCGCATCCGTCACACCGCTGCTCAGTTCATAGCCGGCTGACACTCTCAGCGCCATATTCTCAGCCAGTGGAAGGTTACCGACAAAATCGACTTCATACCCCAAATCATCTGAATGAGCCGAACTGGTAACCCCAGCAGACAAACTCGAACTGGCCTTTTCCGTATCCGGCTCATTGAAGATAAATCGAACCGTACCACCAACAGAACCTGACCCGTAAAGCGTTCCCTGTGGTCCTCTGAGAACCTCGACACGCGAAATATCGGCTAATTTCAGGTTTAGGAATACCGGCGAGTTATTCAGGTAAGTCGATACGGAGGGTTCAACCACATTGGGCAGGATATTGTTCGTACCCGGGTTGTTCGCATTAACCCCACGCATAATTAACGTGTTGTTTACACCCGCATCAGCGCCCATCTCTGCGGACACCAGCCCTGGAATAAGGTTGATCATATCATTGAGGTCCGTTACGCCGGTATCATCAATAGTCTGGCCATTTAAGACACTAATACTGTAAGGCACATCCTGAACTGCCTGCGCTCTTCTGGTCGCAGTAACAACGACTTCTTCCAGTTCTGGCTGAGCTGCAACATTGGTTGACATCATCAATGCCCCTAATGCGACAGCCGTAGAAAGTTGCTTACGTCGAAACTGACCAGGTTGCTTTAATAAATCCCGCTTTTCGGACTGTGTTTTCATTATTCTAATTCCCTGATTAGGTTAGTCGTTTCATTTCTCTACCGGCACCAATGGCGATCACCCAAACCTCTAACAACCAGGCAATCGCCAACCGAAACGATAATTCTGTAGATTCATTCAAATTCTAAGGAACTCAGAACGGGTTCTAAATAACACGAAGGGGGTAGGTTAGGTGCTTGTGCTTACCCTGTAGTGATCAATCTTCTGAACCGATTTCGAGCACACATGGGCCAGGGAGGCTCTATCTCCTGAGGGAGGAAAACAAGATGAAACGATCTCTCCTGACTGAACAGGGCCTGCCTCTTTATTCACAACAGCCCTAATTCAATCGATCTTTAGCAGTTAGCTAAGTTCACCACCGTATTTAACAAGACATTACACCCCGCCTCGATATCCTCAGGCTTGGCATTTTCTGCTTCGTTGTGGGAAATACCTTTTTCACAGGGAACAAAAATCATTGAAGTTGGTGCGACCCGAGACACATAAACCGCATCATGGCCGGCTCCTGACACCATTTCCTTGTAAGGGTACTCCAGATCCACTACTGCCTTCCTAACGGCGTCAATACAACCCAGATCGAATTTGACCGCGGGTGACCGCCATTCATCGTCAATCCGGCAATCTACCCGGGCTAAATCTCCCTCCTCCTGGGCAATATCCCGCAATGCTCGGTCCATTGACGCCAGGCCTTCGCTATCCGGGTGGCGCATGTCCAAGGTGACCACCAGCTGCTCGGGTACGGTGTTGCGTGAGCCTGGTAATGCCCTGATGTCACCAAAAGTGACTCTTGCCCAGGGTGCAAACTCCCGAGACAAGGCATACATTCTATCAATGATACGATGCAGGGCCATGAACGGGTCTCGACGATCCTCCATGGGGGTTGGACCGGCGTGGACCGGTTGACCCGTGATCACCAGGTCATACCAGTTCATCCCTTGCACACCAGTGAGAACGCCGATCTGGAGTTCTTCCTTCTCAAGTATCGGACCCTGCTCAATATGAAGTTCAATGAAACCTTTTATCGGGTGAGGCTTGCACGGCACGCTACCCTGGTAGTCAATCCGTTGCAGTTCGTCACCAAGGGTATTACCAAGGCTATCCGTTCGGCTATAACCGTAATCGAGGGAAAATTCACCACACCAGACCCCGGAACCCACCATCGCCGGAGAAAACCTGGCACCTTCCTCATTAGTCCAGATGACCGCTTCTACCGAAGCCTGGGTATCCAAGTCCTGATCATTTAAGGATCGAATCACCTCTACCGCCGCTAATACGCCATAAACACCATCAAACTTACCACCGGTTGGCTGCGTATCAATATGTGAGCCCGTCATGACCACGGGTAAGTCCGGATTCAGGCCAGGCCGCCGAGCAAATACATTACCCATCTGGTCCACTCTAACCTCACAGCCAGCATCCTGGACCCAACTCACATACAGATCTCGAGCCGTTCTATCGAGATCGGTGAGTGCCTGCCGATTGCACCCACCTCGTTTTGTAGCACCAATTTCGGCCATTTCCATCAGTGACTGCCACAGGCGGTCGCCATTTACTTTTAAAGGTCCAGCCATTTCTAATTACCAGTCTAATTATCTTTGCGTTAGCTTATCCTGTTCCACCTAGCCATGATAAGCGCCCAAGGCGTTGATTGCGCGCCCAGTTAAACCTGCCGTCGCACCACCACAGATATTAATCGCCTGCCCATTAACGAATCGACTATCATCGCTAGCCAGAAAATGAATCAGCGCTGCCACCTCTTCAGGCTCACAGATGCGTTGCTGCGGATTCCAATTCCTCTCGAAGTTAACCAGGCTCTCACCTGCCTCTTCCTGTGCCATCGGCGTATTGACCGTCGTCGGGCAGACACAATTTACCCGAATACCCTGATCTGCAAGTTCAATCGCAGCCGACCGGGTCACCCCGACTACGGCATGCTTTGAGGCGATATAGGAACTGATATCAGGAACAGCCGATACACCGGCAAACGAGGCAGTATTAATAATCGTTGCGCCCCTTCGCATGCCCGGTACCGCCGCCTTAATCCCGTTGACCACCCCCATTAGGTTAATATCATAACAACGCTGAAAGTCCTCTCCGGTAGAATCAAGTAGAGAACGGTATCCTCCGGCTACACCGGCATTATTCACAAGTAC
>CAZGCW010000259.1:0-5393 GCA_964524295.1 uncultured Pseudomonadales bacterium | reverse complement strand
TCCTTCAACGACATGGGAATCAGCTGATATGGGTTTCATGGTCATCTCCTGAAGTTGTACCACTTTGATGGTTAACACTATGTTAAGCAGGTTACGATTTTGCCCTGCCTTTGCTATATAATGCCCTGCGAATTGATTGAAATCGACGCTATGCGTAATAGACAAGAACCATTGCATATTTTTTCCGGCCTAGTCAAAGCCATTGACTGGTATGACGTCAGTCTCCAATCGATTCTAGAAGAGCTTAATTTAGCCTCCTTCAACCGAACCCAGTCGATGATTCTGGTCCACATAGCCAGAGACGTTAAACGCCCTTCGGAAATAGCCCGGGAAATGGGTACCACACGTCAGAATATTCATGCCATGGCGAACCAACTCATCGAGAGTCAGGTTATCAAGCAGGTCGATGATCCGCTCGATGGGCGAGCTAAACAGTATGAGTTTTCTGATGATGCGCTGGAACTGCGTGATACCGTGCTGCATATTTTATCTCACCTCGATAGCATACTTGCAGCGCGAGTCGGTGCTGAAACCGTTCAGGCCCTGCATAGGGCATTTTCAGTGGATTGGGGGGACTACGTAACCCAAGCTCCGGAAGACATTATTGAGTCAAGCTCGTAACAGCCACGCGTTGTCAGAATACCCAGGCGAGCGCCCGGTACGATTTGCCAGCTTCCCGCCACAAATCAGTTCAAAGTTTCGATTCCTCCATCGACCTATTCGAGGGTATAAGCCAGAGAATCTACCTGAGTCAGCCTAAAAGCCGATTGTAGAATTAATAGCTCAATGCTTAAAACCGAGATCAGCCTGCTTTGCGCCAATTTCTCCGCTGCAGCCCGTTTTGCAGTTGGTAATCGATTAATGGGAGTCAATGTCTCAGGATGATTCTCTCGGAATTAAATTGAGATAGGATCACCGGGTCGATTTCTCTGATACTCAACATGGGGTCGATTGTGTTGCGACCCTTGGGTTGAATTTTTTTTGCGGGATCGAACAGAATATTTTTTTCGTATAAGCTTTTTTTGGTCGGATCGAGCTTCTTTGCCGGTTCCAATAGGTGATATCCTGCGTCGAACGAGTCGGGTTCCTTCGGTCGTGTTACCAATAGCATGTGGTCACTTGAAGTTGGCAGTTCAATCGGTTGGGTTTCTATCCCATCCAGGCGTCCGGCAGTAAGACTAAAGAAGACAATAAGCCCCGCTGCCCACCAAGATAGCAGGAGATTTAGGTGCATTGCTCGTTGCATTTTTTCACCATGACTGGGTTTAGATGTCTAAGTAAGAGACCGCCAGGGAGCTACTTTTCTTCTTCCTGATCACTTGCGCTGATCACTTCACCTTCAATCGCATCTTCAACCTGATCCTCATTCCCATCAGTTGCTTCTTTTATGGGCTCGTTGCTGCCATTCTCATTGGTTGTATTGTTTCCGGGCCAGTCGCTATACGGAAAGGGCTTGACATCGGTTTTGAAAGTTTCATAGTGCAGAATTTGCAACATGAAGTCGCAAACTTGTTGGCTCAATGCAAGCCAGCGATGGCTAATCTCACCCCTGGCCAGCTTGACTATAAACTGGAAGATACAGATAAAGACAACAACAGCCTCTGCCAGTGAATAAATAAATGCAAACAACAACATGTAAAGACCCCGGATCCATGTGGTGGTGGTCATTGACTGTTTTACTTCTTCGTTCATTGTGAGTTCCTTGTGGTTTTAGCTATTACCAAGTCTATTGCAAATTCAGTACCAGAATAGAAATAACGATTAATATCAATTAGTTAAGCCCAATATACCGTGATGCGCCATGGTGTATTTCGCCACTTAATAGGCAAAACCGTTAATACGGACCAGTATTCTTTTGCACTTGCTAATCCTCAGCAGCTACTTTCTAGTACTGATTTTCTTGAGAACTGGATGAGGAATATTCGATTAATCTCGCTTTTAATTCACCCGGGTTGCCGGCTTCCTTTTTCATATCACGATTAGGAGTAGGTGTATCAATTGCTTTTGACCCTGCGGTCTGAAACCATTCCCGTTTCTGTCCTGAGGTGCTTAGGTCTCTGCCTAGGGATGCAGGCAAAGGTAGGTTAACAGGGAGGCTGTTATTGTGGTCGGCGATTTATCGCGCGACCGTAATGCTAGCCGTTCGGGGTTCAGCCTCTTTTGCGAAACTGATTACCAGGATGGCTAGTCTACGTTCGCTCAGCACTGGTCAGGCGCTGATAATGATGGTCGTCAAATGGCATGACAACGCCATTTTGAGTATCAAATAAAGATCGCTCCACTGTGCTCAATTTACCCAGATAAACATGGATGGCGCAGGTGTCCACCTGTTCAGGGTTACTGACAGAATGGATGGCCTTGGGTCCTAATTGTAGAACTTCGCCAGCATGAACCGATATCTGGGTCTTTTCTTCAATTCGGCCTGTGGTATTGAGGGTCCAAAGGACATTTTGCTCAGCCCCTTGATACACAGCGATGGTCGCGACCATTTGATGATCATGGGCGGGTACAGAGAGGCTTGCTGGGAATCTGCAGTGCCATATGGAGATCAATTCATCTTCAAACAAGATGACATCATCTTCTGCATAGTTGGGGATAGTGGCAGCAACCCAGTTTGGGTCCTTGACGGTCTGCGCGAGTATGGATTTAACCTGTGCGCTTGCATCTCCGCGGATTGCAGCCGATTTTAGCTGATCAATCAGTTGATCGATATTGAAAGGGTTAGATTGCGTCATCATCGCATTGTCCTCAGTGAGACCAGGCTGACTTTGTAGGTTGGTTCAACATACCATAACTAAGGTGAACAGATTGATCGAATTTACCTTGCCATTCATAGCCGGATTGCAGCGTTATCAAGCATCAGACCATCGAATTTGACCAACAGCTTTGCCTTTGCAGATATTGAAGGCAGGTAGGGTTTCAATTAGTGAGTCATCGTGGGATTTGTAATTGAGGTTAATCTTTCAGATACTGGGACCCGAAATCAATATGGAAAATGGAACATGAGCGAAGCTGTAAAGACACCGGAATTCACAACCCCAGAACAGGAAAGGGCAATTAGGGGGGCGGGAGTCGCCGGTGCGTATGACCTGCCGATTGAGGAGATTAATCCAGTGAATGCGCACCTGTTCGGTGAAAATCGTTGGCAGGAGGTTTTTGAGCGGCTTCGCGAAGAAGACCCGGTTCACTTTAATGAAATCGATACCGCCGGTCGCTACTGGTCCTTGACCAAGTATAAGGATATCAAAGCGGTGGATGCTGATCATGCTCGCTTCTCCTCTGCAAGCGGTATTACATTGGGTTTTCGCCTTGACGCTGAGATACCTCAGGGTGCCTTCGTCGGCAGCAAACCGGCCTTTATTTCGCAGGACCCACCAGAACATGACCGCCAACGAATGACGGTAACCGGCGTGGTCGCACCGCCTAACCTGGCGAAGCTTGAGCCTCTTATCCGAGAACGAACCTGCAAGGTACTTGATTCACTTCCCGAAAATGAAACGTTTGACTGGGTTGACACGGTCTCAATCGAGCTCACGACGCTGATGCTGGCTACTTTGTTTGATTTTCCGCTTGAGGATCGACGTAAACTGACGCGTTGGTCGGATATCGTGTTTGCGATTCCTGAGCCAGGAGGCGTTGTGGAAACGCAAGAAGAAAAACGCCAGGAATTCATCGCCTGCGTTGAATATTTTGCCAGGCTGTGGGAAGAGCGTAAAGAAAACCCTGGCAATGACCTGGTCTCGATGTTGGTCCATGGCGAGGCTACTCGGGATATGCATGCCGCCGAACACCTAGGCAATCTGTTGTTACTGATCGTTGGTGGTAACGACACCACTCGAAACACGATGACAGGTAGTGTCTATGGTCTTAATAAGTTCCCGGAACAATACCAGAAGCTGATCGAGAACCCGAAGCTGATTCCGAAAATGGTTGCCGAAGTCATTCGCTGGCAAACACCACTTTCCTATATGCGCCGGACTGCCAATCAAGACTGCGAAATCAGGGACAAGCAGATTAGACAAGGTGACCAGGTTTTGATGTGGTATGTCTCTGGTAATCGAGATGAGGACGCATTTGAAAATGCCAACGTAATCGATATCGAACGGCCGAACTCAAGGCAACATCTGTCCTTTGGCTTTGGAATTCATCGCTGTATGGGAAATCGCCTAGCAGAATTACAGTTACGTATTCTCTGGGAGGAAGTACTCAAGCGTTTTGAGAAAATTGAAATACAAGGTGAGCCAAGCCGTACTTTTTCGTCCTTTGTTAAAGGCTATACTCATCTGCCGGTAAAGGTGAAGCGGAAAGCATCCTGATTAAGGCTTAAAACTTCCTTCACCTCAGGAGCCTAAAACCTGATGGCAGGTGCGGCCCAAGAGCGAACTCAAAGGGCGTATGTTCTCCCCAGTATGCCCACTAGGGCCTTTAAAGGCTCTTTAGCGGGCTGTAAATGCTGTTATAGATCGAAGTCTGAACCATAAGCGGTTGCTAAAGCTTTCGTGTCACTGATTATCAGCCGAGTCGTCGCTGCTGTGTGTGTCGTTACCTGCGCGCAAGTGACAGGTTTGGGTCGGGTGCCAGGCCCAGCTCACCGCCAACAAGTCTGTTTGGCGCTGGATACCATTTTCCTAACCTCTGCTAAGGATTGCTGAATTTATTTTTTTGACCAGTTCAACCTGGCACCAGCGCGGGTCACTTAACGATGTCCAAGCACGAAATTCACATCATCGGAACCCTATTCATCAAGAAAGTTCATCAAGAAAGTTCATCAAGAAAGTTCATCAAGAAAGAAAATCGACATTGTGTATTATTGTGTCTGAAGGCATAGATGGACTTGGCTAACGGGGTACAAATGTGGTTAATTCTACTTTTTCCCAACTCATAAAGTCGGCTAGCATAATGAAAAAGTGGTTGATCAGTCTGGTTGGCGTGATGGCTATTGGCGGTTTTCTCCTGTCACAATATTGGTAATATCTGCCAGGAATTCTCTCAGACATAGTCAGCCCAATTGGTGAAAACCAGCCCGTTATCTGGGCGCAGGGTCCTAGTGAGCCGCGCGCAGAAGGCGATGGGCCTCCTAATGTGGTGCTTATTGTTGTAGATGATCTTGGCTTCAATGACATTACCTACTACGGTGGCGGCATTGGCGGTGGCAGTGTGCCGACTCCACAGATTGATTCCATTGCGGCAGAGGGGATTCATTTTCCTAACGGCTACACTGGCAACGGAACCTGTGCTCCCTCCCGTGCTGCGTTGCTCACGGGGCGTTATCCCACCCGAGTCGGGTTTGAGTACACACCGGCATCGCCGCAGTTTATGAGAATGATTGCTGGGGATAATTTTAAGGAGGAAAACGCTGAGAACTATCCTGAACCAAGTTCATTAGGGTTGCC
>CAZGCW010000258.1:1700-5478 GCA_964524295.1 uncultured Pseudomonadales bacterium | reverse complement strand
TGGACCCATCCGAAGAACTGCAGGTTTATGCCAAACAGGTCGCTGCGGAAAGCGGCACCGATGTGGTTTTTTCGTCACAGTCAGGCGAATCAATCCCGGCTGACGACAACAGCTTTGATACGGCGGTCATCACCTGGACTTTGTGTACGATCAAGGATGCCTTAAAAGCATTAGAAGAAGTTCGGCGTGTGCTTAAGCCGCACGGAAAACTGGTATTTGCCGAGCATGGCCTGGCACCGGACGATAGGGTGGTCCGGTGGCAGAACCGGATTAATCCGGTCTGGCGTGCCCTGGCAGGTGGCTGTAATCTGAATCGCTCACCCGAGCAGCTGCTGACCCAGGCGGGTTTTACCTTTGAAACGTTGCAGTGCGGTTATATCGCGGGCCCTAAGTTTGCGACCTATACCTATCAGGGGATTGCCCTGGTGAGGTAATTAGCCTGGCCTTTACGCCCGGTAGATCACCGTGCGCGCAGTGTTTCAAAAGCATTAGGCGTGCCGCCAGCCAGGGCAGATACGATGCTGGCAGTGCATTGTGCGGGGGTCAGTCGGCCGGTATCAACCTCGATGTCGTATTGGTTATGGGCATGGCACTGTTTGAGGTGACCTCTAGCCGTGCCAGGGAAACGCCCGAGGCGTAGGGCCTCGCGGTCTTCTATGATGGCCAGGTCGCACCGGATACCAACGAACCACACCTGAATTCCAGAAAAGACTTCCAGGTAATCGGTAAGGAATTCCGGTTCGAGAATAATATCATCGATAATGATATTGATGCCGGCGTCGACGAGGGTCCGCATGGCGCGGCGCATACCTTTCAAGAGTGCGAAACCCTGAGCACCGAACCTTACGCTGGTGTAGGGTGAGTCTCCCTCGGAGACGGGCACCACATTCAGGCCCTGCCATCCCGTTGTTTCCGGCGGCGCATTCAGGCCCCTGAATTTATCGGGCATACCATCCCTGAACTGGTCAAGGGCGATATGCTGCCAATGGTCGGGTAGACTGGCTTGAAGCGCTCTGGCCAGCGTGGTTTTCCCCGAGCTTGACGTTCCATTAAGGAAGATGGCCTTGGCTGGCACCGGATACTCCATTGATTTCTCGCCGCAATCCTGTCATAGAATGAGGGGCTTGTAACCCTAAAATAACGCGATTACGTTCTGCATAGGGTAAATAAGCTCTTGAATACATAAAGATACCGGTTTTGAGAGGTTTAAGCAGGGTTCGACAGCAAGAGGCAGTCTAGTCAGGAGGCTTTTTTGGGAGGCCTTTCCGGAAGGCTTTTCCATTCGGCACCAGCATTCCGTCAATATTCGTGCTTAACGCTTAACCCTTAATTCTTAACCATTGACCCAGGGAGTGATCATGCTCGGAAGAAATCGAAACCAAAACCGGTTCTGGAGGCCATAGTGCGCAGGGATAACCGGCCGCTGTGGTGGTTTCGCCTGGGGCAATGGTTCAACCAGCGCTGGGTCACGCATTTTATCCGGCCGCAGTTAGTGGGTTGCTGCAAAGACCTGCGCGTGATGTACCCCAGACATTTACAAGTGTCCGGAACCTCAATTTGCTTTGGTGATCATGTCCATATCATGGCGTTAGCGGATTCGCCGGTACGGCTTTCGGTCTATGAACAATTAGGTCGCATCACGGTTGGCGATTACTGCATTATTAATCCCGGTGTGCGCATCACCTCAGCTGCTGAGATTGTGCTCGGGCACAGTTGCCTGCTGGCAATGAACTGCTATATCACCGATGCCGACTGGCATGATGTCCAGCACCGGATCTACGCACCGGGAGAGGCGCTGGCGGTTACCCTGGGTGATAATGTCTGGATCGGGGATAGTGCGATTGTGACCAAAGGGGTCCGAATCGGCAATAACAGCATTATTGGCGCAGGATCGGTAGTCACTAAGGATATTCCGGATAATGTGATCGCTGCAGGGAATCCGGCCAGAGTCATCCGTCCGCTGGATGCCAATGACCTGATCGACCGATCTGCGCTGTTTGCTATGGAAGTACCTTATAGCCAGTTTGAAGCCGATTACTATGCGACGCTGTTAAAGGGAAATACCTTTTTTGGCTGGGTCAGGAGCCTGCTATTTCCAGGTGACCAGAATTAGCTTTTGGCGATATCGCCATAGATCTGCTGACGGCGCGACAGCAGGGCTTGTCGATTCAGTTGATAACGTTGTGGATCGGGTGAGCACAGACTTTCTGCGGCCATGATGCAGCCCATTTGGGCGCATTCCCGAATGGCAAATGATTCTACTAGTCCGCAGATAAACCCAGCCCTGAACGCATCACCGCAGCCAGTCGGGTCGACTATTTCAGCCGTGCTGACCGCAGCAACATGCAGATTATGCGCTCCCTGGTATAGATCAACCCCATTGGCACCTCGAGTCACGATCACCAGATCCATCCATTCCAGCAGGTCTTCGTGAGCGAGCCCGGAATTAGTTAAAAGAATGTCATATTCATGACTGTTCACCATGACCAGCCGGGAAAGCTGTAGCAATTCTTGAATCTGTTCCTGCGAGAACCCCTCGATGCCCTGGCCGGGGTCAAAGATAACCGGTACGCCGAGCTCCCTTAAGTTCCTGGCCTGGCGCAGCATGATTTCAGCATCTTCTGGCGCCAATATTGCCAGCGTGATCGTGTTGATTTCCTCTATTTCGCTGGGCAGTAATCGTTGGCTTGAGGCCGCTGCCCCGGAATAAAACCCGGTAATCTGGTTGCCTGCAGGGTCACTGATCAGGGTACAGTGCGCGCTGTGTTCAAAGGTGCTGTCGACGGCGATGTACCGGCTGTTAATACCGTGTGAGTCCAGGTGCTGGCGATAGCCACTGTGAAAGTCAAGCCCGGCTGCTGACAGAGGTAAACAGTCGACGCTTAATTGAGCCAGTCCGTAAGTTATATTCATGCCACAGCCACCAAAACAAGTATGATAATCAGTGAGTTGCAGCGATATATTGAGTGATTGTATCTGGTATTTTTCCTGATAATCCGCGAACGAGCCTTTGTATTTCAGGATATGGTCAATGGCCAGGCTGCCACAGACCAGTACTTTCGGCGCAGGATGGCTAGGCATGGTGTTCGGCAAATTCCGTGCAGAGGTTGATCAGGGTATTGATATCGTCGTCATCAATATCCTTATGGATAACCCAGCGTTGACCGGTTAGGACAATGCCCCGTGACTGCAGATAGTCACTGAGCTGGCTGAAGTAAACGGGATCTAGATCCAGGAATAGCATATTGGTGTCTGGTTCTGCCTCCAGCTTGAAGCCGGGTAGCTCGCTAAGGGCCTGGCCCAGTTCGTGTGTCCTGTGGTGGTCCTGACTGAGCCTGGTGATATTGTGCTCCAGGGCGTAGAGACCGGCAGCGGCTAGAAATCCGGCCTGACGCATACCGCCACCGAGCATTTTTCGCCAGCGCCGTGCCTGGTCTATCTTATCCTGGCTACCCACCAGCACGGAACCGGCTGGCGTTCCGAGCCCCTTGGACAGGCATAGAGACACCGTATCAAAGTATCGGCAGATTTCGCTGATAGCAACGCCGAGCTTGACCGTAGCATTAAAGACCCTCGCACCATCAAGATGGCATGACAGTCCCCGGGAACGGGCGAAATCGGTTGCTTGTTGCATATAGTCGAGACTGACCACTTTGCCGCCGACGGTGTTCTCCAGGCACAGCAGCCGGGTTTTCGCAAAATGCATGTCATCGGGTTTGATCATTTTTTTGATGAGTTCGAGGGGTAATTCACCTTTTTCATTGAATGCAATGGGTTG
>CAZGCW010000258.1:0-1680 GCA_964524295.1 uncultured Pseudomonadales bacterium | reverse complement strand
CCTAAGACGGCGCCACCGCCGGCCTCATAGAGATAGGTGTGGGCATCCATTCCGGCGATATATTCATCACCCCGGTCACAATGGCTGAGCAGGGCGGTCAGGTTGCTTTGGGTGCCGGAGGTCAGGAATAGGGCGGCTTCTTTACCCGTTATCTGGGCCGCCTGGGCTTCCAAAGCATTTACACTGGGATCATCGCCATAAACGTCATCACCCACCCGGGCATCAAACATAGCCTGGCGCATGCCAGGACAGGGCCGGGTTACGGTATCGCTGCGAATATCTATATTCATAGTAAATGCCATTATTGATGGAGCCGTGTTTAACACTGGCCTCTGTTCTTCCCGCTAGTCGATTGATTCTTACGAATGACAGATTGTACCCACCCGGCTAAAAGACAGTCGGCTTCGGCCAGCAAGCTGCGTACGCCAGTCGGTTCGTTCCCTGTCGCCGCTAATCAATATCATGTCACAGTCAATTGGTTTCGTCTTTCAGTCTTTCCAATGTGATGCCGTGGCTAATCAATACTGGCCTCAAGCAGCGAGCAGTCTCTTTCCGTTTATGGACCGATTTATTGGCCAAGCGTTGTCTTTTCAGCGGCTATGGCCATAATACGGCATAGTTAACGTGAATGCTCGACTGAATGCGCTAATGGTTCGGCTAACTCATTAGCCAGTCAGTCAATAAGGTTTCTGGTCACCGAGAAATAGTTAGTCTGTGAAGGGATGAATCATGTATACCGGCATTGTGCAGGCGAATTTACCGATTGATACGGTCACCAGGCAGCCTGGCCTGCTGACCTTTGCCTTGATTCTACCGGAAACGCTAAGCGACGCCGTGACTTTGGGCGGCAGCATTGCGGTTAATGGTTGCTGTTTTACCGTGGTCACGATGCAGGAGACCGCAGGCGGTCTCCGGGTGAGCTTTGATGCGATTCAGGAAACCCAGGATCTCACCAATATCCGCCTGCTTGAACCGGGTACGCTGGTGAACGTTGAACGCTCAGCCAAACAGGATGTTGAAATCGGTGGGCATATCCTGTCCGGCCACATTATTGGCACGGCAGAAGTGGGGAACATTGCCAAATCAGAAAACAATTGCCGCATGACCTTTCAGGCGCATCCGGCCTGGCTGAAATTTGTCTTTGATAAGGGCTTTCTCGCCGTTAATGGCGCCAGTTTGACGGTGGCCGAGACGGATCGAGCGAAATCCACTTTCAGCATTAACCTGATTCCGGAGACAATGAGCCGGACTAATTTCGCAGTATTAACACAGGGAAGTCTGGTGAATATTGAGGTTGAGTCCCAGACCCAGGTGATTGTTAATACCGTGGAACGTATTATGGCGGAACGCTATACGCCAGTATAAACCGATAGACACCGGTATTATCCGTGAATTCCAGTTCGACTTTCGTTATCATGGGCACCTGTGAGCGATACCCATACAGGTCAGGTCATGATCCCCTTACAACTGTTTGATACCTATGAACGCGCGGTTCGCCCTTTCGAGCCGGTGAAGGCCGGGCAGGTCGGTCTGTATGCCTGCGGCCCGACGGTTTACAACTATGCTCACATCGGCAACTTACGGACCTATTTGTTCGAGGATATCCTGCGCCGGGTACTGGAGTTTAACGGCTATCAGGTGCAGCACGTCATGAATATCACCGATGTGGGTCACCTTACC
>CAZGCW010000257.1:0-5495 GCA_964524295.1 uncultured Pseudomonadales bacterium | reverse complement strand
AGTTTCGGGTCGGTTGCCTAAACGATACGAGGCACTGGATCAGGCTTACCAGAGGATGCACAATGAAAATAGCCATCTCAGTGAGGACCAAGCCCGTCACCTTACCGGTCATGGTAGCAATCAGAACGAAGATGGCAGTTATTCCTGGAAATTTGATAACTATACGCATGTAATGGCGCCATTTGATCTTTCCCAGGACCAGACTAAAGCCCTTTGGAAACGGATATCTTCCCCCTTGCTGCTCTTGAGTGGTAGTGAAAGTTTCTTTGGTCAGAATAAGGAAGTGGACCCGGTAGAATACTTTACCAATGCGACTCATGTTACCTTGGAGAATGCCGGGCACTGGGTTCATCATGACCAGTTAGAACAGTTCCTGAAGTTGACTCGAGATTTCTTTTGTTAGGCCGGTGAAGCGGTCCGCTCTCTTGGAGTGGATGAGCTATTCGAGGCCATTTTTGGAAATGTATTCGATAAGAAGGTCTCGAATCAGTAAGTCCCGCTCCTGCACTTTAATCGCCGACCCAAATGCTTGTCTGGCGTGAGATGCGACAAAGTTATTTGTGGCAATGGTATAACTTCTGTTTGGATCAATATCGGCCGCGGAATGATGTAGTTTTGGCTCCTGGGAGAGTAGCACCAGATAGTCTGCACCGGATAGGGTGACGGTCACCAGGGTATTACCGAACGGCTCAATGCTCCAGAGGTTTCGAATAGTGATAACACCTGCATCGATACTATCTCTAATACCGCCTAGATTATAAAAGCCAAGGTCCGCATTGACATGATCGGCAATAATTCGCTCAAAGAGGGGCTGGATTTCTTCCTTAGACAAGCTCTGATCGGTTTCCCAGATCGGCAGATCAACCTTTTTTCTTACTTTCTCCTCATAACTTTCCACCAATGCCAATACTTTTAGGTCAGGTTGAGGTAGTTCATCAGCGGCGAGTAGGTCACCGGTGAGCCGGTATTGTCCTTTGGTATCGGTAAAATTGACCTTGACATAGCCCAGGTGTTGACCATAGTGGTCAGCTTGAACCACCCAGGTTCTGCCCGATTTAACGGGATGTTGATTGAAAGTATGGCTATGACCCCCAACGATAAGATCGATATCCTGAAATTGTTTCGCTAGAGCAATGTCCTCTTCAAAGCCGGTATGAGACAAAACCATGAGGAAATCCACCTGTGGTTTGAGATCAGGAACGAGTTCTGACAGCACTTTTTCGGGTGCTCGGAAGGTCAGGTTTTCATTTCCATGGGGGGTGATTAATAAGGGCGTGGAATCCGTTAAAATGCCAATAATACCGATTTTCAGATCGTCCAATTTAATAATGGTAAATGGCTTATCCGAAATAATCTGGTTGTCTGCATCCAGTGCTGTCGCGCCAAGTAGCGGGAAGTCAGCAATATTTTTAAATGTCGCTATTTTTTTAACGCCATGATCGAATTCGTGGTTTCCGAGAAGCCCGACGTCATAGCCCATGGCATTCATGATATGAAAGATCGGTTCACCTTCGAACAAGCTGGACACGGGCGTGCCAGTGATGGCATCGCCGGCATCAACGAACAAAACTCGGGGATGATTGCTTCTCAGGTTGCGCACATAAGCGGCAATTTTGGCTGCACCTGCATAGTTCTTTTCTTCAGCTATGTGACCGTGGAAGTCATTACTGTGAATAATCAACAACTCTGTTGCCAGGCTGTTGCCTGAAAGGATTATCAGCGCTAGATAAACTAAAAACTGCTTCATGCGGTGTCTCCTGAAAGCGAAAACCAGTTCAGTAGGCTTGGTAATTCTGCCCTTGCAAAGTTGTGTGATAGATCGCTGATTTCTCGGTAAGTGATGTCTGCGCCTGCAGCACTTAATTGAGCATGAGCCATTTTCGCCATATCGACTGGAAACATCCAATCGAGCGCGCCATGGACCAGGTAAATTTTACGGTTTCTCGCTAGCTCGAATTGGCCATTAATACTCAAGAGCGGATCTAGAACGCCGGAAAAAGCGGCGATATGCGTAAATGGACTGTGAGACCGCAGGCCCATTTGCAGGGCGTAGGTGGCGCCATCTGACATGCCTGCCAGTAGAATTCGATCTCGATCGACAGTGAAATGCTCACCGGCTAATTCAATATAATTGAGCAAGTAGGGTTTGTCGACATCGTCCCCCATGATCGACCAGGTGTCACCCTGGGAGGTCGGTGCGATAACCATAAAGCCTCTGCTTCGGGCTTCTCGCAGCCAGGACCAGAGCATATCCGCGCCGTGACCGGTGCCGCCGTGAAGGGCCATTACCAGTGCTGTCGGTTTCGACTTATCGAGGTTTTCCGGAATGTACAGGGACAAGCCGCCGCGTTCGTTTCTAGCATTTTTGATATGTTGGATGCCAGTGTTTGAATCAGGGGTGTCGATCAATGAGTTCAGCAAGGCCTTCTTTCTAAAGGCGGGTTCAAGGAAGTATTCGTTCACAGGCGTAAACAAGGGTGCTAATGGGTAAAGTTGCTCCTGCGCCCGACACATGGCGCGGTTAGCCCTTAACGCTTGCATCATGTCATCTTTACCTTGTGCAAATCCCTCAGCGGCGCGGAGGCAGTAAACGCATGCTTGCTTGAGATAATCTCCGAAGGTGCTGATTTCCTTGGGGAATTGCAGTGGGGCGAGAACATCATTAGCTGATTTTAGAGCCAGAACGTATTCCTGGACCAAGTCGTTAAGTTGCTCGATATTATTTGGATTAAGACTTTTCTGGGCGATTTCCAGGGATTCCATCGCCATGAGTAATTTAGGCGTGACATCCATGATGGCATTCGCAAGCTGTTCGTCTTCTGCAGACATAAAGAATGATGTTAACCTTGGGTTACTGTCACTATACGTTAATGTGCAATTTGAATCACTCCACATTTCACATTCCACCTCCTTGTTATGAGCCGGTACGCTATCTTTATAGTGACGATCATATAGTCGCAGTAGAAAAACCAGCGGGCTTGCTGACTGTTCCCGGGCGGATTGTAAAAGACTGTGTTTTGAGCAGGGTGCTGGAAGATTTCCCCACTGCGAGAATAGTTCATAGGCTCGACCTGGACACATCAGGGTTGGTTATTTTAAGTTTATCAGCGCAGAGTGTGTCTGCTATGAATAAGCTGTTTCGGGAGCGACGGATCAAAAAAACCTATATGGCACGAGTTAATGGGCTCGTCAGGAAAGACACCGGATCGATCGATTTTCCGCTTGCTGCCGATCCCGTTAATAGGCCGAAGCAAAGGCTAGATAAAATCTCTGGGAAGCCAGCGTTGACTCGGTTTGAGGTGCTGGAGAGGGGTGATACTGAAACTCGTTTATTGCTGCAACCGATCACTGGAAGGCAGCATCAACTTCGTTTGCATCTCGCGTTGCTGGGTCACCCCATCCTCGGTTGCGACCTTTATGCGGATGACGCTACCTATGCTAAAGCTGATCGATTGATGTTGCACTCCACCAAGGTGGCATTCCCTCATCCCATAACCGAAGAATGCCTGTCAATAGAATGTGATGTTCCGTTTTAGGATTTAGGATTTAACGCTTAAGGTGCCTACTGATTAATTTGTAGTTCCTTGCAGCTATTCTGGTAGCGGTTCTTTAATCTATATAAATTCTGGTAATTACTGTTGATTTGGGCGGTCATCAGGCTGAACTTTTCCGCCCAGTCTTCGTTAAATTGGGATTGGTTAAAGGCTGCGGATTCACTGACGCCTGCTCGGTTTGCGAGTTCAATTTGATCTTGCATTTTTTCTCTTTCAGATACAGTCAGCTCATCCAGGCCTTTTGAGTTAAGTGCACCGATTAACATGCGGTGATAGACCGCACAAGTCAGGTGGTTGTTATAGTTTGATTGGGCGGCTGAAGCGAGTGCGGCAATGAGATACAAACTGCACGTTCGTCGAAAGAAATCCAATGCTCGCCGTATTGAAGATGCAAGGCTGAGTATTTTATAGTTGATCAGCATATTATTGGCCTCATTCGAGTGTGTTTCGCCATTCAAATCAAGTCTTGATAAGGTGACATAGGAACATAAGCCGTTCTGTCTGTAAAATCGGGGGATGGTCTTTTGCGGAAAATTTCGAATCGATCCATTAACTAAGCCCCGTCTCATTTGCAGTTGGATTCTCGGTCAGGGCGCAGGGCATGATTCTCGAGCCGCATTAGACTATAATGCCTGAGCATTCTGACCCGAATGCCCAACTGAGTCGCAGATGTTCACAAGACATGTGCCTAAAGAGAATTGCAATTAGAAGCCCTATGACAGACATACCAAGAATAATTTATACCGATACAGACGAAGCTCCAAGACTAGCCACTTATTCATTTTTACCTATTATCAAGGCATTTACCGATACCGCCGGCGTTACGGTGGAAACCTGGGATATATCATTGGCCGGCAGAATCATTGCGGCGTTTCCTGAACGGCTTAATGAACAGCAGAAGATACCGGATTATCTGGCAGAGCTGGGACATTTAACCAAACGTCGAGACGCAAATATCATCAAGTTGCCGAATATCTCGGCATCGAACCCCCAGTTACAAGCCGCCATAGAGGAATTAAAATCCAAGGGCTATGACCTTCCGGACTATCCTGAAGAACCGACCAATGAGGCGGAGCGTGATTTTAAGCAACGCTATGATTTGATTAAAGGCAGCGCCGTAAATCCTGTTTTGAGGGAGGGTAACTCCGATCGTCGAGCTGCGCTGGCCGTCAAGGCCTACGCCCATAAGCATCCTCATCGAATGGGCGTCTGGAGTGCCGATTCAAAGAGTCATGTTGCTCATATGCAAGGCGGGGATTTTTACGCTTCGGAGAAGTCGGTCACCCTTGCCGCTGATGACCAACTCAGTATTGTGCACACAGATGACGCTGGTGTCAGTCAAACATTACTTTCCGGTATTGAAGTAGAAGCTGGTGAAGTTGTCGATGCCGCATTTATGAGCGTCGCAGCATTACGCCGCTTTTTTGATGCGCAGTTGGAAGAGGCAAGGGAGCAGGATGTGCTCTGGTCACTTCATCTCAAGGCGACCATGATGAAGGTATCGGATCCGATCATGTTTGGGCATGCTGTGAAAGCTTATTATGCTGCTGCGATTGACAAACATCGAGATGTGCTTGAGCGCTTAAGGGTTGATTATAATAACGGTATTGGCGATGCCTATGAAAAGCTCGAATCGCTGCCTGCTCAGTTAAGTGCCCAGATCAAACAGGAACTGGATGCTTGCTTGCACACGGGACCTAAACTGGCCATGGTGAATTCTGATAAGGGGATTACCAATTTGCATGTGCCCAGCGATATTATCGTCGATGCGTCGATGCCTGCCGCTATCAGAGATTCCGGAAAGATGTGGAATCCAGAAGGGAATCTACAGGACATGAAAGCGGTTATTCCTGATCGATGCTATGCCAGCATCTATGCAGAGACTATTGCGGATTGTCGCCTCAATGGTGCTTTCGATCCGAGCACAATGGGTTCCGTGCC
>CAZGCW010000256.1:0-5505 GCA_964524295.1 uncultured Pseudomonadales bacterium | reverse complement strand
TGCAAACCCGGTTTGTTCAGCACCGATTAGGTCTACCAGAAAACTGGTGAGCTCGCCGTCTTTAATCAACTGAGTACGCTGGGTGTCCAGGCCCTCATCATCGATATTAATTGAACCCCACTGCTTGAGCAGTAGGCCATCATCGACGGCATTAACGCAGGGGTTAGCAATCATTTGCCCCATCTGGTCATGAAATACAGATGCTTTTTTTGCGACTGAGGTGGTCTCCAGCAGGTGGCCACAGGCTTCATGAAAAATGACCCCGCCAAAGCCGTTGCCTATGATCACGGGCATCCGGCCCGATGGACAGGGTTTGGCCCCCAGGTTAATCAGCGCCTGCCGGGAGGCTTCTGACCCTGTTTTCTCGGCACTGATATCATTCTGCAGTTCCCAGCCGAGTAAACCCCCATCACTCCATGAACCCGTTGCTTGCTCGGACCCATCCGAGGCAATCGATGTCAGGCCGGTTCGTATGTACTGACGCGTGTCCGAGGTATGCAAGCCTTCGCTATTAAATAACTCTATGTTCTGTTCTTTCTGCCTACAACTGCCTCGAGTCTGCGAGATCATATTGCCGGCAGCACGGGCCGCAGCATCTGCCGCCATCAAAAAGGCAACCTTGCTCTCCACTTCGGAGTCTATGGAGAGGGTGCGCTGGGCAGCATGCACATCTTCGATTGTCCGGTAATCAAAACTTCTCGATGAGATTCCCGGCTCTCGCAGGTCCTTAGCCGCCAATTCTGACATAATCCGCTTTAGTTCGTTCGCCTCGGGCTTGTTGGTATATCCATAGAGCACTTTACTGCCATACACCAAACGGATACCAATACCAAAATCAATTCCTGACTCCACGGATTGAACCTGGTTGCTCAACGTGCTGATCATATTGCTCTGACTTTGTTCTACAAACAGTTCTGCAAAGTCAGCCCCTAATGAAATCCCGTGATCAATTACGGATTGCGCTGACTGTGGGTTAAGCATGATATGTCCTTTTATATCCTTTAAGCATGGGCGAATAAATTGGCAAGCGCGATGAAGTATAAACCCTGCAACCCGGTCACGATAGTAGTGCTTATTTAGGCGCCCTGTTAATTACATCTGGTATTTGTAATGGCAATACTGCTGCTACGGTAACGCATAAGGGTTCTCACCATTTTCAGGCAGGATAATGTTATTGCTGATTTTGTAATCTTCCCAAGCCTGGGCCAGCTGGATTACCCTGCCCGGGTTTTCTGCGGCAAGGTCATTGGTTTCAGCCGGATCCTCATCAAGATTAAATAGCTGCCATTGACCATTGCCGAACGGCGCCGCCTGAGTCACCATTTTCCACGGCCCCTGACGAATTGCCTGACGGCCAAAAAGCTCCCAGCCATTGATATCATCAACTGCGTAAACCACCACCTGCTGATCGCGCAAATGCGGCAGGAAGGATTTGCCGGTAATGGGAAGTACCGCTCTACCTTGATAATGACTTCCCGGGTGTTTCGTGTGGGCCAGTTCAAGCAAGGTCGGGGCGATGTCTTTTACGCTCATAACCTCGCTATCCATGTCGCCTTGGTACGGGAGATCGCCATAACGGATGATCGACGGTACTTTAATACCCCCCTCTGAGACAAAGCTTTTATAATCGCGATAGGGCCCACCACTGGCCTGGGCCCATCGGGCACCATAATGAGCATAGGAATTGATCTTGCCCAAATTCTCCAGACTGTTGTCAAACATTTTCGGAATCCACTCTTCGTTGTTGGCCAAGGTGCCAATGTCGTTTCCTTCCGCTCCATTGTCAGAAAAAAACATGATGAAGGTGTTCTCGTACTCTCCTGTTTCTTTAAGGTGGCTGATCAATCTGCCAATATTACGATCGAGATTGTCAACCATGGCTGCAAAAAGCTCCATTTTGCGGGATTCCATTTCCTGCTCGGCAACGCTGAGTTCTTCCCAGGCCGCTATGTAAGACGGAGTTATCGCGGCGACGGCTGCCGGGTCCATAATACCAAGCTCGCGCAGCTTCGCGATGCGTGCCTCACGCAGTTTTTCATATCCATCATCATAGAAGCCCTTGTAGAGGTCGAGATCCTCCTCAGGGACCTGCAGTGGCCAGTGGGGCGCGGTATAAGCTAGATAACCAAAAAACGGCTTGCCGTCTAAACGCCCCTGATCAATATAGCCAATCATTTTATCGGTATAATAATTCGAGGAATAAAAATCTGCAGGAAGCGCTGCAGCCTCACCATTTTCTCGATAATCCGCGGTCACAGATTCCACTAACCCGAGCCGATCACTGAAATGACTGGCACCCCCCTGGACCAGGTAAAATGCTTGCTCAAACCCACGGCTGGGCGGTTGGAGACCGGGCTCACTACCCAAATGCCACTTCCCGGCCATATAAGTATGATAACCACCATCCCGCAAGATACTTGATACCGAAACCACATCCTGATTCAGGTAGGCTTCATAACCTCGTTGGCCCACCTGATTGGTGTCCCATTCCCCGTGCATGGTACCCAGGCCAACCAAATGATAATCGGTGCCGGAAAGCAGCATTGCCCGGGTCGGAGAACAGGTTGGGGCCGTATAAAAATTAGTCAGTAACAGGCCGTCAGCCGCGAGATCATCTAAATTCGGCGTTCGGATTTCACTGCCAAAGGCGCCAATATCGGTATAGCCAAGGTCATCAGCAACAATCAACAGTATATTAGGCCGTTTGGTGATGACTTCCGCGTCACCACACCCCGCCAGAAGCAGTAATACGAAAACACAGGTTATTCGTTTTTTCATTTTACTGGCCTTTTTATCTAGTCTTTCCACCTGCTTTTGTTTGCCCTTATAACTTGGTTCTTATGCTCCATAATTCCGGGAAAAACCGATGATCAACGGCCTGGCGCAACCAACCAACCCCAGCAGTCCCGCCAGTGCCGGGTTTAAACCCGAGTATCCGTTCAACCGTAACAAAATGACGATGACGATACTGGGAAAAAAGATCCGCGATTTCAGTAAGATCCTCACCCAGCAGATACAGCTGGTTGCCAGGGGTTGGATCCGAGTAGATGTCAAGCCAGGCTTTTTCAACCGATGGCTGTAATTGATACGGTTCTGTCCAATCACGGGCCAGGCATTCGGGTGCAACGGGATAGCCCTGTCGGTGCAGCAGTTTAATCACATCATCATACAAACTAGGCGACGAAAAATTCTTAAGCAGGGCAGGGTAAACATGAGGAACATTACGGTGAGCATCACACATGTCTTGGTTTTTATTCCCCAGAATAAATTCGATATGGCGGTACATGAATGACAACTGTCCTGAGGCAACACCTAGATAATCTCGGAACTGCTTAAAACCATCTGCTTTGATAGTCGACACGACTTCCCAGACATTGCTGATGAGCTTTATTAATTTTTTTGATCGGTTCAAAATGACAAACGCATTAGCAAGGTCATCTGCATTAAGCCGGAGCTGCAGATTATAAAGTTCATAATAGAGCGATTTAAACAGAAGCTCTTTGGCCTGCCCCATAATAATAAAGCACATCTCGTCGTATCCCTCAGAGCGCGGATGCTGAAGACTGAGCAGCAGGTCAATGCTTTCATAATCAATATACGGATTGCTGGTACCTTGAAAATCGATGATCGGCTGACCCTGGGTTGTAGCCGCTTTATCGGCGCGATCATTATCGCTTTTCGCATCCACCGCCCGTGCATGGGGTGAACCATCAACACCGTCCGGGTTAACAACTTCCGGTATTATAAACTCGAAGCTCATCTGTGTTTCCTAATCATGGTCAATATTAAAAAATTCTGCCGCATTTTCACCTAGAATAGCAGCTCTTTGGCGTTCATTGAGACCCGGGTGCTGTCGCACCAGCGACCCCATGGCAACTTCACCAAGCGGGAAAGGATAATCGGTACCCAACATGACCCGCTCGATTCCACAGCATTTGATCAACAGCTCCAGTGCGTCTTCGCTAAACACGGCACTATCTACCGTAAAACGATCGACGTAAGACGAGGGCAGACGGGGACAGTCTTTACGAACGATATCACGCTCTCGCCAGGCATTATCAACCCGCCCCATCAGGTAGGCAAAACTACCGCCACCATGGGCAAAGCAAAGCTTCAAATTCTCTGGAAGTCGTTCAAATGCCCCGGAAAGTATCAGCGATAAAATAGACAGCTGGGTTTCAGCTGGCATGGCGACCAGCCACTGCAGCATATAATCCGGCATTCTTTCTGGCGCCATCATATCCCAGGGATGCACAAGCACCGGCGCACCAACACTGGCACAATGCTGCAGAAAGGTAATGATGCCTTCATCATCAAGGTTTTTATTATTGACGTGGTTACCAATCTGCACACCCACATGACCCTTTTGCATGGCCCGACTGACTTCAGCGCAGGCAAGGTCAATGTCCTGCAAGGGGACCTGACACATCGCCTTAAGACGCCCGGGGTTAAATGAACATAACTCGATTGCTTCATCATTGAGGAACTGTGCACACGCCAATGCCTGATGGCCGGGTTTCCCATAGGCGAACAGTATCGGCGTTGCACACATGATCTGGATATCGACCGAATTTTTATCCATCTCTTCAATGCGTCGCGGCGCGTTCCAACAGGCGTCATAGATTGGCCGGTAATCTCTACCGTCCAGCGTAATCATACCTGCTTCTTCAGAGACTCTGCGAAAGCCCGGCCAGATACCCTCACCGAAACGATAATGAAGATCATCAAAACCTGCAGGGAAAAAGTGCGAGTGAATATCAATCGTCTTCATAATTAAAGCGCTACCCAGCCGTCTGGTGGTTGGCCTTTGCCGGGATGTATTTCACCACAATCAGCACATTGGCGTGCTGCCATATCATCGTGGTAATCCTGGAATACTTTTGGCAATACCGTCACAATCATACTGGGATCAGATAGTGACACCTCGACGCGGTGGACTCTTTTGCCACAATTAAAACAATACCATTCGAACCCTTCCATCATACCTACTTGACGAGGCGCTTCGACCACCAGGCCAATTGAACCCGCCTGGGGCCGCTGTGGTGCATGTAAAGCGTGTGGCGGCATCAAAAATACTTCGCCTTCACGGATTGGCACATCATAAATTTCGCCATTTTCAGCAATCTTCAGCAGCATGTCGCCCTTAATCTGGTAAAACCACTCCTCAACTGGATCATCATGGAAATCTACTCGGGTATTAGGGCCGCCCACCACCATCACAATCATCCCACTGGTTTCATCATGGAGCATTTTGTTACCAACAGGCGGTTTGAGAAAATCCCGATGGTCTTCTATCCATTTTTCGAAATGAAACGGTCTGAATCTCGGGTGCCGATGCATGATCACTCCTTGGTATAGGCCACAGCCTTGATTTCTATCACAATATTAGGGTGAGGCAATTGACCTACTGCCACGGTCGTTCGTGCCGGGCCTGTATGATCAAAATATTCGCTGTATACCGCGTTATAGCCTTCAAAATACCGCATATCAGAGAGAAAGGTACTG
>CAZGCW010000255.1:0-5578 GCA_964524295.1 uncultured Pseudomonadales bacterium | reverse complement strand
TCATCGGCTAACGCTGCCCGGCCTTTGCTTAGGGTATCAAACTTTCTCGCCATGGGTCTCCTGGCTCGAATAACGGTCGGGTTTTGCTTTCTGCTGCTATGCCAATGGTTGTTTATCCTGCCGGCATCAGGTCAAGAATTTCGCCCTTTAGAAAAGGTTGATACGACATTATCGAACCAACCGAGCAGGGCCGGTGGACCTACCCCTGGTGTTGATTCGTTGTTACCGGCCAACGCGGTCAGCCCGCTCCCTGGCCTCGCCGGAGATGACTTTGATTCTGTTTTAAAACCCACGGATGAACTCCCGAATGAACCGATAAAAGCCGCTCTCGTATTTGCGTCTCTGTTACCGTTGGACGCGGGCGAACGAGTCAACGTGACCCAGTTGTTAGTGATGCAGGAAGATTTCTCTGGTTCGCTGGATCTATTCCCATTTGTTGACATTGCGATGGGGGTGCGTTTGCAGAATCTGGATGCTGAGCAGGGTGATTTTGTCTCAGTTAAAAGCACCGCTATGGACGTGACTATCGAGGCCGATGTCGAGTTGCAATTTGACCTGCTGGCCAGTGCGCAGCAGGCGGTGCCCGTATTCCGACTTAACGATGTATCACTCTATCGAGGTGACCAGATAGAGATCGTCTACCAAAACTTGCAATTACCTGGGCGCATTGAGCATCCTCTGGAACTGCCTTTAAAGCTGAGGTTGTATCCTCTAGACCCCGGTTTAACTGATCCAGAGATTGCTAGCCAATCGGTTCCATTTGAAGAGACAGGCCTAACCGATGCAGTGTGGCAGACCCTGGAGGGAGAAAGCAGGCAGATAAAGCCGGGTAAAGCAGTGCAGGTCAATGTGGTGGTACCGCAGATAGTCAAAACGGGTCAAGCATTCCAGCCGTACATCGACTTGCTCGATCGATATGGAAACCCAGCAAATGGCCCATTACCCTCCTTTGACATATTGCTGGATGGTAGTTTTGTTGCCCGAGCAGATTCGAATGGGAATGACGACAGCAGGCTACAGATTCCTGAGCAGCGGGTAGCGGTACCTGGGCTACACAGGATTTCGGTTCGTTCTACTGGTGGTGGGTTGAGGGGCCAGTCTCCTTTAATTCTGGCAACAGATAACCCAGCTTTCGATTTACACTGGACTGATTTCAGCCCACGAAGCCTGGGATCCCTGGAGCAAGACCAAAATAGTCAGCTCTCGGATACGCTGACGGAGTTAGATTCATATCCTCCCACTCTGTTAGCAACGATTGAGTCCGAGACAAGAAACCAGTTTGACAGCAGAATTCACTATCGTCGAATAGCCGATGGTGGCTCCTGGTTAGAACTGCGGTACGACACGGCCACTGCGGCGGTGCTGCTGGCCGAGTTGACAGGCGACAGGCGACGGGCTTCTACTTCATTAATTCAATTGTTGGCCGGACCCAGTGCGCATGAATGGCTGCTAGCGTACTATGCCGAATTAGGCTCAACTTTCGGCGTCGCTGCAACCCAGGCTTCTTTGCAACCTAGGGGGCTGAATTCAGGACCTGCCACCGCCATACTGGCTAAGCCCGGTGAAACCTGGTTTCAGGCGCTGAGTCAGGGCCGGACTTATGTCACCAATGGAACCAAAGCGATTGTCCTATGGGACCTGAACGGTACGCCCCCGGGTGCGAGAGCACGCTATAGTCAAGAAAGGGTAATGAACCTTGATATATATTCGGATGTACCGGTTGTTCAAGTGGACTGGTTAAAAAATAGTCAGGTTCTCAACACCGTGATAGGCGAGCCGCTGGAGCCCGTTGCAATTGAAGGTGAGGCTCCAAGCACGCTGATGCCAACCAAGCGGTTGTGGCTAAACATCAGCCTTTATTCTGCTGCAGAGCCAATCAGACCCGGCCTGAGTTTACCGCGCAATGCACGCGAATGGCTGGGTTATATCAAAATGGCGGGCTTGAAGTTAATAACAATCTCAGCCCCAGTCTTAGATAAAGTCAGCGATTCTGCTATCGCCATTAACCCAAATGACCCTAATCGGGTTGATTTTTTGGGTTGGACACATGGCAGTTGGATTTCGTTTCGGGCTCAAGTAGAAATACCGGCAGAGTTCCCATTGACTGCCGCTGACCTTAATGAACCAGCAGTTCAACCGGCCTTGATTTCAGTAGGCGAGTCTCCTGGGCTGGATGATGATCCCACTTCCGTGGGCCGCGATGGGCTGGACTTGCTGGCGATACAGCTTCACATTCGCGAAGGGTTTGAAGATGTTTTATTTCTACCCCGTATTCGCGAGCCTTCTGCAACACCGGGGTTAGAAGAGTTGGTGACGCTTAATTCGCTTCAGGTGGAGTCATTTCATCGGGACCTGATAGCCAATGGCTATCGGGACAAAGTGGTTATGAGTATCGAGCCTGAGTTAACATCGCAGGCGGCTTCATTTTCCTATAAGGATACACTTAATCTGTTACCTGGGGATTATTACCATGCGCGTATACGATTGCAGAATGGTGATTTTATCTGGACTTCGCCGACCTTTGTCGGTGGCTTTGACGCGGTTTTTCCTGAGTAGCAAGAACTGATTGGGGGGGTCAGAGCCATGAGAACACCTAAACAGAAACGACGGTTTGCATTAGTATAATTTAGCGGCGTCGATACTGAGCTTTTCTGTTCACAGGAAGGCAATCCAGTTGGGCTGCTTAATTGCGGTTAAATAGGCATGCATTATCATTAAATTCTTATTCAACATAATATTAGCGGAGATTATCAATGAAATATCTACATACGATGGTGCGAGTCAATGATATCGATGCCTCTCTGGAGTTTTATTGTGACCAGCTGGGACTGGAGCTCTTACGCCGGCACGACATAGAAAGCGGTCGATTCTCCCTGATTTTTCTAGGTGCGGCTGCGAACCCGGAATCCCAAATCGAGCTGACCTATAACTGGGATGGCGATGATCTCGGTAACGGCAGCCGTAATTTTGGGCACCTGGCTTATGAAGTAGAAGACATTTATGCGCTGTGCCAGAGACTCATGGATCAGGGTGTCATCATTAACCGCCCGCCTAGAGACGGCCGCATGGCTTTTATTCGCTCACCTGACAACATCTCCATTGAACTGTTACAGGCTGGCGAAGCCCTGCCGGTTCAGGAGCCATGGCAATCAATGGAAAATGTCGGTGAATGGTAGCGATTCGTAACGGGTAATACAGATCGGTTAATCAGCGGTTTAACTTCTGATCCAACCAGGTAACAAGGTCTGTTATCACGTCGGCTCGATTGGGTTCATTGAACATTTCATGCCGGCCACCAGGATAAATAGTCATATCCACTGCTAATCCTGCACGTTGATAAACGGTGAACAGTCGCTGAAGGTTAACAAGCCCATTATGGACAGGATCATCGCTCCCTGAAATACAGTAGATGGGCAGGTTGAAACTCTGTAATTTTGTGGTTGATTGTTGCCAGCCGCTTTTTTCCCCGGCTAACAGTTGTGCCAGGCTTTCAGGAAAAGGAATCTGGCCGCAGTGGGGATCCTGTATGTATTTCGTGACGGTGTTCTCATCAGCGCTTAGCCACTCGAATCCCGTCGTCAGCGCATTTTTTTTGGCAAATTTTTTATTAGATTGACCAAAGAGCAAAAACTGCAATAATTTGCTGTGTTTGAGCGGCCCCAGACGCCAGGCTTCGAAGTTAACGACTCGACTAGTCAGCCACTGCATAAAAGCACTATTGATACCAGGTGATCCAGATAATACCAGTGCAGAGAGGCTATCGCCCCAACGGGCGAGGTACTGTTGGGCCAGCATGGCACCCATGCTGTGTCCAAATAACACCACCGGTACCTTAGGATGACGTTGACGCTGCTGCCGCAGTAGCCATTCGGTGTCTAAGAGGGCGTGATTCCAACCGTCAGCGCCAAAATCACCTAACCGCGTCGCGGTTTTACCGTGGCCGCGGTGATCATTGGCAGTAACCGCATAACCCTGTTGCTTGAGCGCCTGCATGAGTTCCAGGTACCGCCCGGCATGCTCTGCCATGCCATGAGCGATATGGATGATGCCTTTGGGCTGTTCCGGTTCCGCGCGGTAGGTATGGATCCGGGTGCCATCCCGGGCTGAAAAGCTAAGTGCCTCTATCATTGCGGCTGAGCGTCAAAAAGCGTATTTAGAAAGCGTGCCACTCCATTTTGGGTGTTGGCACTGGTGGTATGCGTAGCTGCATTTTGCACTTTTCGACTGGCTTGTCCCATGGCAACGGATGTGCCTGCAACTGCAAACATGTCAAGGTCGCCTTCAGTGTCACCGAAGGCAATTACCTGCTCTGGATCGATGTCCATATGCCTACAGGCGACTTCAAGTGCCGTTCCTTTATTGGCTTTGGGTGTAGTGATGGTAAGAATCGATTTGCCTGAGGGGCCGATCGAGTCCGTCAGAAACACAGAGTCACTTTCGGAGGTTAAGGCTGTCTTTATGTCTTTAATAACCTGTGTACCTTGCACGGTAATCATCCTCGCCGCGCCCGCATTTGCTTGAGATAAACTGTTTATCCACTTAACAGGACCCAGCGAGTTATTGTCCTTGGGATTTGGGAAACCGGACACGAAGGTATTATGGTCATAGGTCGCAGTGGCTATGCAGTCCTGAGAATCAATTATCGGATAAATAAGATTTTCAATATGATCGGTTAGACGATGATCCACCAGGTCCTGGTAGGTAGCCGGATCATAGACCTGGGCACCACTGCAGGTGATAATTGGCGATGTTAAGTTCAATGGAGCGATGATCGGTTGGGTCAGGTTGAGCCAGCGAGCAGTCGCAATAATGATTTTCATACCCAAGGATCTGGCCTTTAACAGCGCCTGGAATTCAGCATCGGGTAGGGTGTTGCCGATTAACAAGGTTCCATCAAGATCAATAGCGAGGGCGGTGTGTAGCATGGTTCGATTATCGCGTCGGGAAACCCCTATTGTAACATGGCTGAACAGGCGATAAGGGTTAGGAAGTCGGGTAAAACCGGCGTCGATGGGGATGTGAAAACCACCGTTCTGCGATAAGATCGTTAAAAGTCACTCAATAGCATTCCATGACTCGCATCAGATTGAAAAGATGATGAAAAAAACTGATGCATTGCGAAGGCGATGGCTACTGCGCATCGTTCAGGGATTCTCTGTTACTGGGCTATCGCTGTTAGCTTATCCATTTCTGAGAGCCTTGTTCCCTGGATCGTCATCCATGGCTTATCTCGAGGTTGATTTAACCGGTTTGCGTCCGGGCGAAACTAAAAAGGTGCTTTGGCTGGGTCGTTCCGTCATGGTGTTAAGGCGTTATAGTCAAGAGCCGCCAGCGTTAGCAGGCTCTCCCGCTAGCCAGCCAGACAGGTTGAAAGACCCGGATTCCACACTTTCTGTTCAGCCTGAATATACGCAGAATCGGCATCGGTCGCGACATCCAGACTTTTTTGTCTTCTTTAGTCACTGTACTCATCTTGGTTGCGAAGTATCAGTGCGGAGTGATGCCCTAAAAACTGAAATTATCTGCCCCTGTCACCAGAGTCGATTTGATGATGCCGGGCGGGTCTTTCAGGGTGAGG
>CAZGCW010000254.1:0-5635 GCA_964524295.1 uncultured Pseudomonadales bacterium | reverse complement strand
AGACCGAATGGCCGGACTTAGATGTCCATTTAACCTCGCTTACTGATCAGTTCTCGACCATCGCAGTTGCTGGACCCGACAGTCGGCGGGTGCTTGAGCAGGTCGGTTGTAGTATTGACTTGAGCCGTTCACAGTTTCCATTCATGTCGGTTCAGCAGGCTGTACTAGGGGATATAGCGGTGCAATTGTACCGGGTCAGTTTTAGTGGTGAGCTGGCTTTTGAAGTCAATGTCGACAGTCGCTATGCCCTGGCCATGTGGAATAACATCATGGCTGCGGGTCAGGACTTTAATATCACGCCGTATGGAACTGAAACCATGCATGTCCTGCGCGCTGAAAAGGGTTTTGTGATCGTCGGTCAGGATACCGACGGTTCGGTCACGCCCGTTGACCTGAGAATGAACTGGATGCTATCCAAGGATAAGGACTATATTGGTAAGCGATCGCTGTTCCGCTCAGATACCGCTAGAGCTGACCGGAAGCAACTGGTGGGACTACTCTCCTGTGATGGTCATCAGGTCGTCCCTGAAGGGAGCCAATTGTATGATGTTGACTCCTCAGGCCAGCGGATCGTCTCGGGTCATGTCACATCGAGTTATTTAAGTCCTACTATGGGTCACCCAATCGCGTTAGCGCTTTTAGTTAATGGTCATGCCAGGAAAGGTGATCAATTGTTAGCGCGTTCATCTTCAGGACAGGACGTGGCCGTAGAGGTAACCGGAAGTGTTTTCTACGATGCCAAAGGAGTTCGCCAAAATGTCTGAATTACTCCTTAGCCGACTGGAAAAATTCGTTACAGGAGCGTCTTTTCCTATCGATGCAGAGATCGACTTTGGTATTCATATCGTCACCGGGTTAGGGCACATTAATGTGCGTGGTAACCCGGAAAACCCCGATTTCAGTCATGGGTTTAAGCGGGTTGTTGGTTTAGCGCTGCCGGAGCAGGCGAATCGGTTCGTCGAAGCAGGTTCAAAGCAGGTGTTTTGGTTAGGGCCAGACGAATGGCTGCTATTGACTGCGGATTCGGAGCTACCCCAGTTGATAGATGAACTAAGACACAGCTTGGCGGGTTTGCATGCCACCGTTACGGACTTGAGTGGAGCGGCCATCGTTCTGCAGATTCAGGGTGCGGATGTGGCTGATATTCTGAGCAAGGGCTGCACCTTGGACTTACATCGGGACAGCTTTTCGTCGGGGGATTGTGCTCAGGCTGGCCTGGCAAAAGCCACTATGCTGTTAGCTTGTCGAACAGCGGGGGAGGATTATACGTTGGTGGTACGCCGCACCTATGCTGAATATCTGATGCAATGGCTACTGCACAGTGCTCAGGGAGGCAGGGTTGCCGTGTCAGTGACAGCCTTAGAACAGGTGAGCCTCAGGTAAGCAACTGTGAACCGTGCCGACTTCAATGCAGCTGGGTTAGAATTAATATCTTTACTGCTGCTCGCCAGCTGCCTAATTACCCCTGCATTGGCAATGGAGTCAGTTGGGTTGGCCGAGGAGGATGCCATGCGCAAAGTTGTTTTTATTATCGTTGATGGTATTCCGGCGGACGTGCTGGAGCGGGTAGCTACGCCTGAAATCGACGCGATTAGTGCTGCCGGCGGCTATACCCGGGCATTCGTCGGTGGCAGAGTGGGTACTGCCAGTGAAAGCCCGACGGTATCCGCTGTGGGTTATCAGAGTCTGTTAACCGGGACTTGGGCCAATAAACACAATGTCTGGGATAACCAGGTCAGCAATCCTGATTATCGTTATTGGGATATTTTTCGCATCGCCAAGGCGGCTAACCCGGACCTGAAGACCGCGTTATTTTCTACCTGGGAATACAACAGGACGCGGTTAATTGGTGACGGCCTGGAAGCGGCGGGAGGCAGAAAACTCGATTATTTTTTCGATGGGTTGGAAAATGACCAAGTGCGCTTCCCGCATGATGAAGCTTCTCTTTATATTCGTAATATTGATGAATTGGTGGCGGCGGCGACGGTTGCCCACGTCCAGGAAACCGGGCCGGATCTCAGTTGGGTTTATTTTCAATATACTGATGATATTGGCCATTTGTATGGTGATAGTCCCGAGCAGGATCGAGCCTTGCAATTGACTGACTCCTGGGTTGGCGAGGTCGCCCAAGCAGTACGACAACGGCAGGCCGATTTTAACGAGGACTGGCTGATTATCGTAACCACTGACCATGGTCGTCATCAGGAGACCGGTAAGGATCACGGTGGGCAGTCGCAACGCGAAAGAGAGACCTGGATTGCAACGAATAGTCGCCACTTGAATGATTCCTTTTTGGCGTCGCCGGGGATCGTTGATGTTTTGCCTTCTATCGTCAATCACCTGGACATTCGTATGCCAGAGGTCATCCAGTCGCAGCTCGATGGTCGGGCCTTTATTGACCGTTTCTGATACCCACCAAAGGCCATAAGCCATTTTATTTGCTGCTAAAATAGAGGCTATTACCTACCCAACAGGAGTTTAATGTGATTTGCCTGCTAACTGCGGTATCACTGGTATCGAAATTTGAATACCATTGAACCTCGAATAAAACGCCTTTAGCGCACTGGGGGAGTACCGATGGCCAAACCACCAACACTCAAGTTTGATTCACTGGCGCTGCATGCCGGACAGCAGCCTGACCCGACCACCGGAGCCAGGGCAACCCCCATCTACCAGTCGGCGTCGTTTGTTTTCAAAGATACAGATAATGCGGTTGGCCTGTTTAATATAGAACGGGCAGGGCATGTCTATTCTCGCTTGTCCAATCCAACCAATGCTGTTTTAGAGGAGCGCATTGCCACACTGGATAATGGGGTTGGTGCGATTGCTACGGCCAGTGGCCAGGCGGCCATGCATCTTGCTATCGCAACCATTGTCAGCGCTGGAGAGCATATTGTCGCCTCAAGGAGTATTTATGGTGGTACTCATAATCTGTTGGATTACACCCTACGGCGATTTGGTATTGATACCACGTTTGTAGATCCTCGTGATCTGGATGCGTTTGCTGATGCGATTCAGCCCAATACGCGATTGTTGTTTAGCGAAGTGGTTGGAAACCCAGGTATGGAGGTGTTGAATATTCCGCAGGTTGCAGCGATAGCCCACAATGCGGGTTTGCCTTTGTTGGTTGATGCTACCTTTTCAACGCCTTATTTGTGTCGACCCATCGACTTTGGTGCTGACCTGGTCATGCATTCGGCGACGAAGTTCCTGTCGGGTCATGGCGTCGTTATCGGTGGGCTGCTGGTGGATGGCGGTACCTTTGATTGGCAGGCATCCGGGAAATTCCCAACCTTGAGTGAACCCTATTCTGGTTTTCATAATCTCAACTTCGCTGAGGAATTTGGCCCAGCTGCGTTTATCACACGTGCCCGTAAGGAAGGGCTGCGAGATTTTGGTGCCTGCATGGCGCCTAATACTGCTTTCCAGATTCTGCAAGGGATAGAAACACTGTCGTTACGCATGCAGCGACATATGGAAAACACGCGTGCGGTGGTTGAGTTTCTTGAGCAGCAGGAACAGGTTGAAAGTGTTAATCACCCCATGCTGGAAGCGCACCCGGATCATGACCTGGCCAATCAGCTGCTGCCAAAAGGGGCTGGTGCGGTATTTAGTTTCACGATTAAGGGCGGCCGATCGGCAGGCATAAAATTCATCGAGAAATTGAATCTGTTTTCTCATTTGGCTAACGTTGGCGATGCAAAATCGCTGGTGATTCATCCTGCCAGTACCACCCATCATCGCATGGACTCTGCTGCGCTGGAGAAAGCCGGAATTTCTGAAGGCTTGATCCGGCTTTCCATTGGCCTGGAAGATGCCGATGATCTTTTGGCGGACTTGAAATCGGGCTTGAGAGCCTCGCAGCGAGGACTTTAATATGTATACCCAGGTGAATGGACAGGCGACTTTTTACAGCAATGGGAATGGCAAGATTAACCAGGGCCAACCTAATGTTGTTTTCATTCATGGGGCCGGCATGGATCACAGTGTCTGGGTTTTGCCGGCACGTTATTTTGCTCGTCATGGCTATAATGTCTTTGCACTGGATTTGCCAGCGCACGGACGCTCGAAAGGTGAACCCCTGGCCAGTATTGATGCGATGGCAGACTGGGTCTGTGGTGCGATGGATAGCCTTGATGTTGATGTGGCGGCGATCGTCGGTCATAGCATGGGATCTTTGGTGGCCTTGAATTTTTCTGCTCGCTATGCGAGTCGAACTCGGGTGACAGTTCTGCTTGGGACATCGACACCGATGCCGGTCACGGATGTCCTGTTAGATGCAGCCAGGGCAAATGAGCATGATGCATTCGATATGGCGAATACCTGGATGCATAGTCCGTTCGGACAGATGGGTGGTAATGAAAACCCCGGCATTAGCATGATGATGAGCGGACAGCGTCTATTAGAGCGAACGCCTGAGGATGTTTATTTTGCTGACCTGAATGCGTGTAATGAGTTTAGTGATGGGGATGCCCTGGCAGCCCAGATTGGCGCCCAAACGCTTATTTTTGTTGCTGCTCAGGATAAGATGACGGCACCTGTGAGTGCCATGAAAGTGGCTGGGCTCATCCCGCAGTGTCGAGTGATTCATTTGAATCCCTGTGGTCATGCGATGTTATCGGAGCAGCCGAATACAGTTCTGGACGGGTTGGCAACGATTGTCTGATGCCCCTGACCGTTCACGTTGTTGGCAGATGCAGCATCGGCGTAAGCAGGGCGCTGGTTTAAAGCGGTTTTTCTGTCCATTTTAATTTTAGATTCAGAGAAAGGGTGCCGAGCATGATGCCGGGCTGGTGCTCGAATGAGTTGTTATCGCAGTAGCTTATGTCCTGTAGCTGATCCAGTAGGGCTTGCCAGGCTAGGTTCTGTTCAAGCCTGGAAATGCCAGCACCTGGACAGACGCGCGGGCCGGCGGAAAACACCAGGTGTCGGGTAACCGCTTTGCGGTTGAGGTCGAGTTGGTAGGGGTTAGTCCACTCTGAGGGGTCCACATTACCGGCACCATAACGCAGGTGCAGCAGTGATCCCTTGGGAACTTGAATACCCTGGAATTGTTCATCCTGGGAGGTTACCCGGGTAGACAGTCCCTGGGTCGGCGACCGCAGGCGCATACCTTCTTCAGTGAAATTTTTTACCAGGCTACGGTCCTGTTTTAGGGTGTTAAATAAACCGGGATGTTCGCAAATGAGCTGGGCTTGTTCCTCTATGGCATATTGGGTTGTCTCCAGCCCGCCAATGACCATGGCATAGACTATGCCATTGATTTCCAGATCCGTGAGTTTTCGGTCCAGGGCTGTGTAGTGAACCTCGGTCAACCAGCTAATCATGTCATTAGCGGGTGCGCGTCGTTTTTCCAGTACTTTTTCATGGACGTATTCCTTGAATCCATCCAGCAGCTTCATTTGTTCCTGTGCCTGCGCTGAAGTCAGGATATTTCGATGCCCCTCTCCATAGACAAATGCGGTCACTTGAGCGGTCCCCCACTCCGCTAATTGCGGTATATCCGACTCTGGAAAACCCAGGATGTTCGCCATCACCATCTGCGGTAAGGGTCGAGCGAATTGGGATATAAATTCGATTTCATTCTGTTGCTGACACGTTTCAAGTAGACGATTGATACAGTCTTGGATCATCT
>CAZGCW010000253.1:0-5649 GCA_964524295.1 uncultured Pseudomonadales bacterium | reverse complement strand
AAAGCAGGTACGAACCGAGATAAAAAGCACCCATCAATCGTCCCAGTGAACTCTTCAAAAGCGCAGCAATCCACAAAGTCAAACTTGCAGCGAGCATGACCCAGATATCAAACTTCATAAAATCGCTGGCCACAGGAATGTCGGTCAGGATGGCAGTAATTCCTAAAATAGCCAGAATATTGAACAGATTACTGCCAATGACATTACCAATTGCGACATCACTGTTTTTATGGAAAGCCGCAACCAATGTTGTGCTCAACTCAGGCAAAGAGGTACCGAGTGCGGCCAGACTAAGACCTATGACACTTTCTTTCACACCCCATGACGCCGCCAGGCCAACGCCACCCCGAACCACCAGATCAGCGCCTAATGGTAATGCAATGCAGCCAAGTACAATGAGTAGCAGGATCGTACTCGGATGCGATGGCAGGCCAATACCTTTATTAAGTTCTTCCTCTGCATCCTCCACATTCGGGAGAATCGCAATCCCTCTGGCACTGGCAATCAGGAAAAGCACCAATATCGTTACCAGTGAAATTCCGGCCAATAAGGTGATCGGCTGGAAATAACACAGAACAATAAAAAAACCAGATACAACCATCATCAGGCTGGTCTGCCAACGCAATCCAGGCTGATTCATTGCAATGGGGTATAAAAGCAAAGGAACCCCTAACACCAGCAAAACATTGGCGATATTACTTCCGATCACATTACCCACTGCCAATTCGGGATGACCTGATAGCGCCGCTAGAATCGATATCATCAATTCCGGGGCAGATGTCCCCATGGCAACCACCGTCATTCCAACCACGACTGCCGGAATCCTGGTTCGCTTTGAAAAGGCAAGCGCACCACGAACCAGTAGCTCCCCCCCCATGAGTAAATAAACGAACCCGCCAAATAATTTTAATGTGTCAAGAAACTCAGGCATCATCAGTTCTTTTATTCTGAGAACTCACTGTATCAAGATAATCGTTGAGGGATCTTGCCAGATAAGTGATTTCATCGTCTCCCTGGATGGTCGCTCTCACATCAAGTTCTCCTGCAGTGATCCTTTCCACCACATGTACTAATTGTTGGACGGGCCTAGTGAAATAAAGACCCAGCAGTGCCCCGCAGAGAATAGCAAATGCGGAAACAGACAACCCAATATCAACCAATGCAGTCAACAGCAATTCTGATCTTACCTCTTCTTCAGATGCATCTACCTTAACCACTAAACCCCATTCAAGCTCAGGGATATATCGACTAGCCATCCAGACCCATTGGCCTCTATCATCTCTAACCTGGCTCGATGGTTCATCGTCCTGCATCAACGCAGCTCGGATATCTGCAGATATTTCTGCCTTTGGAATATTTTGCCCCTGCTGAATCGGCCCATTATGTCGCCGACGACTCAACAACCTCACCGCAGGCCCTTCTATGCTACCTGCAAACATCAGAACCTCGCCCGTGTTCCCTAGTCCAGTCAGATTTTCAGCGATACCAATCAGATCGCGAGCATCATAGGTAAGCTCCAGGCCTCCAACCAATTTTCCCTGATCAATAATGCGAGCTGCCATGACCACCTGCACCGTCTTGGCATCCGTTACCAGCGTACCTCTATATTCTATATCTCTCAAAGGCATCAGATGCTGCTTTGCCAAACTCGGCTTGCCTACCGCGACCCATTCCACTCCGCTGGCATCAAATATCTTGACAGACTCGATGCCATTCACCTCGGCGTAAAGAGAGATTAAGTTCGTCAATGCCTCAGCGGCAGCGGTTTCCTCGCCGGAGACGATCGCGTTGAACCGGCCCTGACTTACAACATGCTGAGTGAGTAGGTGTATGGTCCGACGCCAGTTCTGCTGTACCTTTAGCAAATCACGCTTTTTACCCTCTGCCAGGGCATCTAATTGCCTGATTGAAATTTCCTGAAGCATACCTGCTGAGGTTCTATAGGCGAAAGCACCCAGCAAAGCCATGCTAATTAAAGAGACCGCCACCAGCAGCAACGACAACTTTGTTCTAATGTCCAATAATTTATTCCCAAGGACGCGCTAGCCGAAGAGTCTAACCCATTGGTGGATAACACCACAGACAAATATCAACAGATTGAATTCAAACCTGGACCACAGGGATCAGGCTTCCTGGTAGTGCCTTCCTGCCAAGCCGCTTAAGGCCACGGACTGCCAGTAGCAGCAAAAAGCCACATGCTGTTAACCAGCCAATTGAGAACCATCGATGGTCCGAGAATGTCCCTATCTGATACAAACAAGTCGCTGAAATATAACCCAGGCCCGTTGTCCAGAAAAATACCAATAGCATCCACCGCCAGCCAGCTTCTTTGGTAATTGATCCCAATACCGCGACGCAAGGCGCGTAAAGAAGAATGAACACCAGATAGCAAAAAGCAGCAAACTCGCTACCGAACTTAGCTGCCATCTGAGTCAGCGTGACATTCGTCACTCCCTGTTCAACTGCGGCCAATTCAGCACTGGAAATATCAGACGCTCCCAATCCCAGTGGGTCCGTCAAAGCGCCGGTTAAGCCAGCGGCATTGTCAGCTATCGATTGAAATGCGGCGACTACAGATTCGCCAAGGGACAACCTGTGACTGTCTTGAACACCACTATAAAGCGCATCTAAGGTACCAACCACTGCCTCTTTGGCAAACACGCCGGTGAATAAACCCACCGTCGCAGGCCAATTATCAACGGTCAATCCCATGGGCGTGAAAATCGGTGTGATGCTCTTACCAATAACCGACAGCACTGAGTTCTCAGTGTTTTCATTTCCGAAGCTCCGGTCGGTGCCGATCGAATTCAGGAAACTAAGGCAAACTACCACGACAACAATGGTCTTGCCCGCACGAAATATAAAGCTCCTCAGGCGAAACCAGGTGGTCAGCATAATATTCTTGAAAATGGGCAAATGGTAGGCAGGCATTTCCTGAAAAGATGGCGATACCTTGCTATCAAATATCTGTTTACGAAAAATCCACCCCGTGAATACGGCCATGGCGATGCCCAACAGATAGAGCAGGAATACAATATTTTGCCCGTTACGTTCAAAAAAAGCGGCGGCAAACAAAGCATAGACTGTTAATCTGGCACCGCAGGACATAAATGGGGCCATTGCAATCGTCATCAGCCGGTCATTTTCCCTTGCTAGACTCCGAGACGCCATCACCGAGGGTACATTGCAACCAAACCCAACGATCAACGGAACAAAAGCAGTACCAGGCAATCCAATACCACTCATCAACCGGTCCACCACAAAAGCGGCCCTGGCAAGGTACCCGGAGTCCTCCATAATTGAAAGGCACAGAAATAGGAAACCAATCACAGGGATAAAGGTGGCCACCAACTGAATGCCGCCGCCAAGACCATTAGCTGTAATGACAATCAGCCATTCCGGCAACCCGGCGCTCGTCATCAGATCTGAAGTCAAATCAACCAGCACGGCACCAAAGAGGATATCGAAGAAGTCGATAAAAATACTACCTAGATTGATGGCCAGCGTGAACATCAAATAGATGGCCGCCAAAAAAATAGGGATGCCGAGCCAACGATTTAACATCAAGGCATCCAGCCGTTCACTCGGGCTATATTGAACCGGAGGGGCCTCAACTACGTCTTTTGCAATCCCAGTCGCAATCACATGCCGCTTAACCTGACGCTCAGCACCCGCCTCAACAGGTGCTTGAATATCAGCAACACGGGTTCCAATCAACTCGGGGTCAGCCAAGGCATCAAGCAATTCCTTTACACCATGGCGACGTGATGCCACCAGAGGAAAAACAGGGACGCCAAGGCGTTTGGACAAGGCTTCCGAATTAATGCCTATACCCTGGGATTGAGCCACATCCAACATGTTCAGCGCGACTATGACCGGAATCCCGGTTTCAAGTAATTGCTGCGTTAAAATGAGACTACGACTGAGGCTAACCGAATCAACAATGTTGATGATCAGGTCGCAGGACTCTTCACGTAGAAAGCTAAGCGCAATCTGTTCATCGCGCCCCAAATGGCTTTGTTCCAGTGTATAGATACCAGGCAGATCTATCAGTTGAATGTGTTCAGACCGGGATCTTATCAATCCCGTTTTCTTCTCGACGGTGACGCCGGGCCAATTACCTACTTTTTGATGAGCACCCGTTAAAGCATTAAATAGCGTGGTTTTTCCACAATTAGGGTTGCCAACCAGGGCAATAATCCCTTCTTTCATGAAGGTAGCTGCTCTACCTCAATCCATTCGGCTTCGCGTTTTCGAATACTCAGTAAAGACGAGCCCACCCTGATCTGTAGGGGGTCTCCCAGCGGGGCGCTTCGCAACACCTTGACTTCCACACCGGGAAACAAACCCAGCGCAAAGAACCTGCTCTGCAGTTCTTCATAATCGTCCGCTGCAGAAAGAACTCTGCATCGAAGCTCGGGATTTAAATTAGCCAGTTTCATGGAACACCTGTACAAACCTGAATGCGAATTATTATCATTTACAACCAGTTTGTAAACGCTTTTGACCGATCTTTTAGATAAAATCAGAGTTCGGAGCAAATATGTCCGCCGTCAACGACGATGACAGAGCCTGTCATATATCTTGACGAATCAGAGTCAAGTAGTAACAATGGGCCATCAAGGTCAGTAAATTCCCCATATCGACGCATAGGAATCCCTTTTACAAATTCGGCAGAACGATCACTCTCTAACAGGACTCGGGATACGTCCGTCAGAATATAACCAGGCGCAAGCGCATTCACTCGTATCCCAAATTTCGCCGCCTCAAGCGCCATTATTTCAGTTGCTTTAACCAGGGCAGCCTTTGAAACCGCATAAGGAAACTGCCCTTTGATTGTCCGATATGCCGTGATTGAAGCAATGTTGATAATGTTACCAGGGCATCCCAATGCTGCATTGGCCTGGGTATACAGTTTACTGAGCTGCCATGCTGCTTTTAAATTGGTGTTCATGACATAGTCCCAATCATCCTCATCAATCATCAGGAAGGTCTTCGCCCCTGATTCCACACCTGCATTGTTAATCAGGATATCAACCTGACCATATTGCTGCTGCGCACGATCCAAAAATGCCTGGGCACTATCGATATCCCTCACATCCAGAGTAAATCCAGAAACACTCGCACCTTGCGCTTGAAGTTCTTCAACCCGTTTATTAATTTTTTCTGTTCGTCTCGCACCCAGCACGACATTGGCTCCAGCCGCCGCCAATACCCCAGCAAAATGATGTCCAAAACCAGAAGACGCACCGGTTATTGCGACGGTCTTCCCGGCTAGAGAGAATAAATCCATAATTTCATCCTGTTCAATACCGCTTTTTTATAGATAGTAAGCCAGGTCTCGTAAAAAAAACCAGCCGAATGACTGTCAATCAGAATAGACACCCTGATGCGCATCCAAAATACACCAGCCTAATGCTCAATCGCCTTCAAAAAGCCAGAATATCTTGGTTGATCTATGGCTATTTGATTAACAACGGTTTGCCTGAGGTGTTCCATTATGGCTTCATCGGTAATAGCGACGGATCCGTCTCGAAGTGCAGTCACCAGGCGCCAACGCAACTCAGCCAAGGTGTCCTGTACACCGAAATAATCTTTGAGCCGTTGGTGTTCAAGCCGCCTGTGCTCGTCACCGGTCGCCATATCTCT
>CAZGCW010000252.1:0-5665 GCA_964524295.1 uncultured Pseudomonadales bacterium | reverse complement strand
GATGGGTCCACGGCAAATACCTGCGTGCCCGATGAATAAAACGGCAGATTCAGGCCCGACCCGACCCCGATTTCAATGACCCTGCCGCTGGCCTTGGGAATCTGCCTGGCGCGAATCCGCGTCATTTCCGGTGACTTCATCAACGCATTCAGCAATCGTGGCAAAACAACTCGATCATACCAATTCATCAGCAGCCTCTTTTAATTTGCGTTCAATCAACATCAATCGATCATTACCGAAATACATATCCGATTCATTAAGGAAGAAGGTGGGTGAACCAAAACCACCTCGGCAGATCAGTTCTTCCGTATTTTGACGTAGCTTGTTTTTGTATGGATCTGTGCCGATGGTTTCAAAAAACTCCGTGGCATTGAGTCCGACCTCTTCCAGGATTGACCCTAATACGCGATCATCAGAAATATCTTCAAGATCACGCCAATATCGCCTGAAACAGGCCTCAATGTAGGGAAGTGCCAGGCCCGCCTCCTCTGCTACGAAACAACCGCGCATGGCTTTGACACTGTTCACCGGGAAGACCGATGGCGAGCCGATGATGATACCCTCATACTCGGCCCAATCGGCCAGGTCCTTATCATAGTAGTTTTCCTTGGCCGGTACGGGATGATCCCTGGCTTCGTAAACAGAGGGATTAATGGTATTAAAAATCCCCCCGACCAGAATGGGTCGCAATGTGAGATCAAATGAGTAGCGCGCCAATAGTTTGCACACCCGCACGAACGAAAGGTACGTCCAAGGGCTGGAACAATCAAAAAAATACTCTATTTTCACCGCTTGTTTTCCATCTGGGTTGAGATTGGGATACTCTGTTATTGTCACTGGTTTTAGCACGAGATTACAATGGATAAAGAGGTCGTCGCACTACAGGAACTCATCACTGCGGGTCAGAACATCGTTGTCTTTACCGGCGCTGGCATCTCTACTGAGTCGGGTATTCCTGATTTTCGCGGTCCCCAGGGTGTGTGGAAAACACAAACACCCATTGATTTCAGTGACTTTATTGCCTCTGAGGAGTGGCGCCGGGAATCCTGGCGGCGCAAGTTTACAGGCGAGAATAAAATGGCCAAGGCATCCCCTAATTCCGGCCACTACGCCATCAGTCATTGGGCTTCCCTGGGCAAGGTCAGCCACGTTATCACCCAAAATGTGGATGGTCTGCACCAGCAATCAGGTATACCGGATGAGCAGATAACCGAATTACACGGTAACGCCAACTACGCCAGCTGTCTTGATTGTGGTAAACGCTATGAGTTGCCCGCCATTCGCGATGTTTTTCTCGCTGATGACGTTCTCCCCAGTTGTGAGGATTGCCATGGCATCATCAAAACCGCGACGATTTCGTTTGGTCAGGCCATGCCCATTGCTGCCATGCAGCGAGCCGAACAAGCTACGCTCGCTTGTGATACCTTTATCGCCATTGGTTCATCGCTAACCGTTTACCCTGCAGCTGGGTTTCCGGTCCTGGCTAAACAGAACCAGGCAAAACTGATCATCATTAATAATCAGGACACGGACCTTGATCCCATTGCAGACCTGGTGCTGCACCGTCCTATTGGAATCACCCTGTCTTCTGCCGCTGGCATTAAAACTGACTGAACATCTTCACCGACGCCGTTAACACCTCATTGATATCCAGTGGCTGATCGCTCACCCATCCAATACGCGGGTTTTCCTGATCGTCACCGGCCTCAGCATTACAGTAAATCACAATCGACCTTGGATGGCGTTTCAATAGTTGCTCTGTTGCCGGCCCCGGCTGGTCAAAAACCCCTAACTGCACCTCGTGCTCGCTGCCCTTAACCTGGTCCAATGCCTCTTCGGAAGTCACAGCCAGACTCACCTCCATGCCCTGGGCGGCAAATAATTCTCCGATGAGTTCGCCCCTGATCTGATTTTCGAAGAACACAATGGCGCGCGGTCGCATCGACCGCTCGAGACTGGCGTCTGCATTCTCAGTTAACGGGTCCGCCAGCAGGGCTTCCATATCCGTTAAATGGTCATTGAGGTGTTGCTCGTAACGCCGTACAGCAGCGAGGCGCTCGCCGGTAACCGCGGTCTCTTCCTCCAGCATAACGGTAATGAGCTCGGCATAACCTCGTGTTGTGTTAAGCAGGTTCTGGAGTTTTTTCAGCAACACCGCCAGGCCCGGTTGAAGCTGCTCGGCTTGACTCCAGGATGATGAATCCGATTCAGGTTGATCGATAAAAACAAGCACCAGGCTATCCTCTAGAACCGAGGTCACCCTTAGCGTCTCTCCTTGAAACTCAACACCGTATTGGCAAGGCGAATGCAAGATAAAATCAGGTGCAACCAGGCACTCGGCCACCATGGCCTCTGCTGACTCGAAGGCGTCATGGGCGGCCGGGTTTACTAATAGGACCTGAAGCTCCTGATTGACGACAAAACACGGATAAGGCATCCGCTTGACGAGATTCAGGATAGACGATGCGTTCAAGGAGAAGGCGCTTCTGACGATGGCATTGAGTCGACAACCTTGGCATCAGCGCTGAAGAGCTTATCAAGCAGCGCCTTCAGGTCGCTGGCAAAGGCTTCAGGATCGACTGGCTTGCGCACAATAAAATCAACACCGAAGGTGTCAGGTAGTGGTTCTGCCGAGCAAACCACAATCCCACCTGAATAGGTATCTCGCCTAAGGTCGGTAACCAGGTCCGAGCCAGATTCGCCTGCCGCCAATTGCCAATCCGTAATGATGAGATGAAACTGTTTGCCGTCCAGCCTATCCGCCATCAGGTCAGCGCCGCGCTGATACCAGGTAACCTGATAGCCGAGTGAAGCAAGCAACTGTGACAGGTACTCGGCTGCGATAGGCTCATCCTCTACCAAAGCCACCTGGGCTGAATTCCCCAGGTATTCAGCCTCTTTGGAAGGATCATCGCGGGTTTCATCACCCTCTAAGGCCAGCAACGGTTGGTCTTCCACCTCAATCTGCCATGGCGAACTCAGGCCGGTCTCGTGCAAGTAGCCGAATAAGCAGCCTTGATCAGGCAGTCGTATAGCACTGGCGCTAACCCGAAATCGAAACAGCTCTCCATCCAGACTGCTTAGGTCGAGCCTTTCCAGATCGCGACTGGCCAGGTCGATCGGTACCAATGCGTTATCGATGGGGTTGACCTCTGCCAATAATGCCACCAGCTTTTGCTGCGAAGGCCGGGGTAGGACACTAAGCCAGCGATACCGATTAATCCAAAGCAAGTCACGGTTCAACCCAAGGGTTTCCAGTAGCGTGTCATGAATACGAAGCCGACCCGAGGTAAGCTCAATGACGAAAGGATAGCTGGCTTGCGGGGGGCGCTGATAGGCCGTTTGCAGCCAGATTGTAAAATCAGCGTCGTGCCAGGCTGCCTGGCTTACCGGATATCGTCTTCTATGAATCGACTTCTGGGTCCTGACCTCTCCAGAGCTGATTGGGGCCGCATCCGCATTAACCGCCTCCTCATTCCGGCTTGATCTGAGGTGCTGAGCCGGCACCAGTTTAATATCCACATAGTCACTGGTCCTCTGAACGCTGACCTGGTATCGATCGGTCAGGGATAGGCCGTAGGCATCCTGTATCTTGATATCCGTGGGCTGAGCCTGCAAATTAAGAATCTGGCGCAGGCTGACATTTAAAAAATGCTGGCCCGTTTTAAACTGTTTCAGGCAACTCCGGACATGCTGGTAGCCAAGCAACTGACTGATGTGCTCACCACAAGCAATGGCTTGAGCATTATCCAGGTCAAGACGAATTACATCCGGGCCAACACTCACCCGGTCATTCCGGGCCAATAGGAACAGCACTCGCCCTAATCCAGCCATGATGACCAGAGTTAACAGCATCAGGCTGAGTATCACCCCGTCGTGCATGTTCTACTTCCGCGCGTGTCCAGCAAGCAGCGTAGCTTGTTCAACGGCAGATGTGAACATCTCAACCGCAATTGGCTCATGCGTTAGCAATGCCAGGCATAAGCGCAACCAAGAATGTATTGGCTTGAGCCCCACTCTGACCCACCACATTGCCAATAGCCTCCGTCAACGGATTCCCGATAAATGAATTCCGGACTAATCCTGTTGCCTTACATTTGCTATGATCAGCGCACAATCGAAGGAACCATTGGGATGCACAGAAATCTGACTGTACAAATGCTGGTAGCGGCCTTGCTCGGAATTTTCCTGGCAAAGCTCTTTGGTACCTCCGAGTGGCTGGTCTCACCTCCGGTAGCCTATGACATCATCACCATGGTCAAAGTCAGCTTTCTGGCTGCCCTGAAAATGCTCATCGCACCGATGATTTTCTTTTCGCTTTTAACCGGGATTTCAAATATTGGGAGTGTACTGCGGCTGCGACAGCTGGGCACCGTGACACTCCTGTATTACCTGCTGACAACCAGCCTTGCAGTTATCCTTGGTCTAGCCGCTGTATTCTGGATTCATCCCTGGACTGACTATCCCGCTGTGCTCGAGTCAAGCCTGCATTTTTCAACCGATCGGATGATCGATCCCGGCAATAGTTCCCTCACCCTGGTGCTACAGCAACTGTTTCAATTGATTTTCAGTAATCCCTTCCATGCCCTGGCCAACCTGAACATCGTTGGCATCGTAGCTAATGCCTTCCTGCTCGGAATCGCCATGGTCATCGTACTACCTGAAGACAGCCCCGTCTTTACGGCGGTCAATCACCTCAACAAGGTCATCATGACGGTACTGAGCTGGATCATCAGGCTACTGCCCATTGGTATTTTTGCTATTATTTTCGACTTTACCTTAAAGCTCGGCTTCAATTCCGAATACGCAGAAGGATTCCTGACTCAGCTTTTCCAGTTTGGCGTGCTGGTGACCTGCCTGACCTTGGTCCACGGCGCCATCGTGCTACCCCTGGTGGCATGGTCATTAACGGGTCTCTCACCAGTAACCATGCTGGCCAATATCATGCAGCCACTCCTGGTCGCGTTCTCGACCTCGTCAAGTTCAGCAACCCTGCCTGTATCGATGCAGACGGCAGAGGAGAAGCTGAAGGTAGATAAAAGTGTCAGCAGCTTCGTGCTGCCCCTGGGCGCAACCATGAACATGGATGGCACCGCATTATTTGAAGCTGTGGCGGCCATATTCCTGGCCTATCTATATGGCATCGAACTTTCCACCGTGATGGTCATCACCGTGTTTCTTATGGCCATGATCTCGTCAATTGGCGCGCCCGGCATGCCCACAGCCTCCATGTCAGGGATGCAGATAGTCTTACTGTCCGTCGGCATACCGCTTGAAGCTATTGCTATTTTGCTGGTTATCGAACGTCCGTTGGACACCTTCAGAACGGCGATTAATGTGGAAGGTGACCTGATCGGCTCAGTCATTGTGCAACAGCACCTGGACAGGAAAACCCGGCTCAATCGAGCTTAATATCCCGTTGCAGAATCAATCGGGCAAAATACAGCAGGAATTCTTTATGTCGCTGGCTGATATTCAGCCGCACCAGGCTATCCTGCCCCCTTCGACTGACGATAAATTCAAACGCCCCGGTAATATCCTGTTGTGCCCCAACAACGCGGGCCAGTTCTTCATTAAGAAAATCGTGTAAAACACTGAGTTCATCGCTGGTGATGCCCGATTTATCCGGATCCAATACCGCATTACCCCATATGGTCGCAATCAT
>CAZGCW010000251.1:0-5782 GCA_964524295.1 uncultured Pseudomonadales bacterium | reverse complement strand
ACAGTTTGTTTGCATCGAGGCTGATGGCATCTCCCTCGTAGGTCAGGCTGAATCCATCTTCCAGCTTAGGACATTAAATTTCCAGAGAAATGCACCGGTTTTTGCATCATATCCAAGAATATCTCCTGGGATGTTTTCAAGCCGGGACTGGTTATAGCCCTGTTCGTGTGAATTGCCGACAACGATGACACCGTCAACCACGATGGGGGGTGAGGAGGCCGTGATATAACCTGTTTCCAGCGCGATCCCTTCATAAGGATCATACTCGTGGCCGAGATCTTTGAGCATATCTACGATACCCGTTCCCGGGAATCCTTTGATATCAACAGGCTCCCCAAATCCTTCCAGGGGTAGGCCGGTTTCTGCATCAAGGGCGATGAGAAAGAAAGCGGGAGAGGTCATGTAAATGACGCCTTTGCCGTCGACTTCAGCATAAGTCACGCCCTTGCCATAATCCTTGCGCATCGAATATTCATAGCGAGCTGTGTTAGGTTCGCGATAGGACCAAAGGGTCTCTCCTGAGGATGGGTCCATGGCAACAATGTGCCTGCGAGGACCTGCTACGGTATAGACAACCCCATTGATATAAGAAGGGGTCGATCGTCCACTTTGTGCGCTGAAGCTCGCGCCATCCCAAATCCAGGCTTCTTCAAGGTCTTCAAAATTCTCTGCAGTGATGTTAGCCGCAGGCGAATAGCGGGTATGTTCTGAATCACTTCCGAGGTAACGCCATTCCACATCGGTTGCCAGCTCGGCTGCCAGGGTACTTTCCTGTTCCTCGGCACAGGCTGAAACTGAAACCAGCCAAGGGGTAGAAAAGAGCAATACTAATAGCTTAAATAACGGCTTATTTTCGAACGCAGCTCTGTACAGGCGGATGGGGTGCATAATTAAGTCCTTTCCTTAACTCTTATTTAGCCTCAGTATGCCATGACAGTCTTGGCTTGCGATACGGGTAAATGGTCTTTTCCAGTTGCCCAGGATGGGTTGATGTTATGCTCGCAAAGGACTAGAGCTCAGTTGAAACAGCGTTCTACTTGCGTGGCGGGGCTGGGACCCTGCGGTGAATTTTGCAACATTAGGATATTTAAATGAGTTATCCCGATACTTATTACAGTCGTACCATGGATTCAAGGCTGGAGGCAGGGGCGCTCTCAGAGGATATTGAGACGGCTGTCTGTGTGATCGGTGGGGGACTAGCTGGGGTTTCCACAGGAATGGGTCTGGTTGAAAGAGGGGTTGGCTGTGTTTTAGTGGAAGGGCAGCAATTGGGATGGGGCGCTTCGGGTCGCAATGGCGGTTTTGTCAGCGCTGGATTTTCGCAAAATGCGCTTAATCTGGTGCGCCTGCTGGGTGAGGATCATGCAAGGAGATTGTATGAATTGACCCAGAGGGCAATGGAACTTATCCAGCAGCGTATTAAGGGTTTCGAGGACTCTATTGTTGAGGGTCCGCCGGGTTCGCTAACGGCTTCCTGGTTCAACGATAAAAAAGGCGTACAGCAGTATGTCGAGGATATGAATCGGATTTTCGGCGAAGATCTCCAGTTCTGGCCGCGTCAAAAGGTCGCGGAGCACTACCTCACAACGCGCTACTTCGACGGCTTCCTTAAGCCCGGGACGTTGCGGTTTCAGAGTCTCAACTATGTCTTGCATATGGCAAGACTTGCTCGTGCTAACGGGTTGCAGATCTTCGACCAGACGCCGGCATTAACCGTCACCAGGAAGCACGATCGTTGGCTGGTTGTGACACCATCAGGTTCGGTTGTGGCAGACCATGTGGTTTATGCCTGCAGTGGTTATATTGATTCGCTACAACCGCAACTGAGTCGGGCAACCCTACCGGTCGCAACCTATGTTTTGTTAACCCAGCAGCTGGGAACGCGTCTTGAAGATGCCATACGCGCACCCTATGCCGTCAGCGATAATCGATTTTCATCCAACTATTATCGGGTTGTGGGTAATCGCCGGTTGCTCTGGGGTGGGCGAGTTTCCATGTTTCAGCCTTCTCAGGAAAAACTGGCCGTGCTGATGCTGAAAGATCTGCTATCGGTCTATCCCCAGCTTAAAGGTATTGAAGCTGATGTTGCCTGGGGTGGCTACATGGGTTATGCCAGGCATAAGATGCCGCAGATTGGTAAGCTGCGCGAGGGTGCGTGGTATTGTCAGGGTTTTGGTGGCCATGGTATGGCGACCACCACACTGGGAGGGGAGCTAATAGCCTCGGCTATCGCTCAAGATGACCAGCGGTATCAGTTATTTGCTCCCTTCGGTCTTAATTATGTGGGCAAGCCTTTTGGACCCGTCATTGCTCAAATGGCCTACTGGTCCTACCAACTTCAGGACGCGTTTCAGGTCAGTCGATTGAATCGGAAGTATGAGTCTTGAATGGTTCACGTCGGCCCAACTGACGCAGTGGCGTTCGCCTTTGTTCGTGGAGGGCAGTCCGGTTTTGATTCAAGTCACGGGTAATATGAGCTCATGCTGATAGCGGTGCTGGTCTTTGAGGCTGAGGATGTGGTCTTAAAGTCGTTGCTTTCTAAAATCAGGCACCGCTCAGTGATCCTGCATGAGACCTTCGAGCGATGACCTGAAAAGCCACGAGTAGTAAACCGATAGCCGGAATAATGATAAATTCTTTGGGGTAAAAACCAGCGCTTAAAAAAGCCAGGAGTGAGACGGAGCCTATCACCATCGCATAGTAGAACTGTGTCGTGACGTGATCAATGTGCGGACAATCTGCACCGATGGATGCAAGTACCGTGGTATCAGAAATCGGCGAGGTATGGTCACCAAAAAGACCCCCGCTTAGCACGGCAGCAATCGTCAGGTACATGTGGGCGCCGGTGTTATGCGCTACCGGGATGGCCAGTGCCATCAGAATCGCAAATGTGCCCCATGAAGACCCCGTCGCCAGCGAGATGATAGCGCCCAGGATGAAGACCAGTGCGGGTAGGATAGCGGGGTTAATCGTTTGTCCAATCAGGACTGATAAGGTTTGGGCCGTTCCAAGGTCCTTGATGACAGAACTCAGGGACCAGGCCAGAATCAAAATAATGACGACAAATACCATCGTCTCAGTACCTTTTACAAAGGTATCAAGTGAGTCTGCCAGACTGACTTGATAGATCCTTAGCATGAGGATGGCACTGGCAAGAGAGGCACTGATGTAAGCGATGGTTAAACTGGAGCGGATGTGTGGACTGGTTAGGTCATTATTAGAGGCGTGCCAGACAAGCAAGCCAGCAATCAGCGTCAGTAAAACGGTTAGAGGGACTACAAATAGGCTGATTGACTCGACTTCGTCATTTGGATCAGATGGTTCCTGGCTTGAATCAGATGTCTGTTTTATAGCCTCGTACTGGAGCTGGGCTTGTTTCATGGGCCCGAAATCGCGGCCTGTGAATACCAGCATGGGTACCGCGGTGAGACAGAGGATGGCATAAAATTGGTAGGGCATCAGGTTGATCAGCACAGAAAGCGCAGTCTCTGTTAATCCAGTATCCAGGTAAGCCTGGTCGATTAACCCCATGATGTAGGCTCCCCAGCCGATAAAGGGCATGAGGATGCAAATAGGTGAGGAGGTTGAATCCAGGATGTAGGCCAGTTTTTCCTTGCAGATTTTTAGTTCTTTGAAAATAGGTCGAAAAAGAGGGCCAATAATAAGGGCGTTGCCAGAATCTGTGAAAAAGATCGAGACGCCGGATATCCACGTGGAAAGTTGTGCTCTGGGCTTGTTGGAAATGAAGTGAGTCATACTCCGGGCAAACGCTTTTGCCCCACCGGATACCTCCAGCAGCTTGATGAACCCGCCTATGGCCATCATGGTAAAAATAATCTGTATGTTCGATGGTGAACTGATCTGTACGAATATGCGGCCCTCAATCAGGTCTAGAGTGGCATTGAAAGGATTGTAGCCAGTCAGTATGAGTGAACCGCAGAAGGTTCCAAGACTTAACGATATGATGATATTTCGAGACCACATTGCAATTGCAACAGTCAGGATGGGTGGTAACAGGGAAATCAATCCGTACTCACTCATTACGCCTCCCAGGGTGTTTATTTAACGGTGCTGACCCAGTAATTAGGCTGGCCATGCCTGATGTTACGAAACCGGATTCAGCCCAGAGTTTGATTGACTATACACGGTTTCCTGAGGCCAGGATAAGTTCCTGTTGCGATGAGTCGTTAATTTGCATTGTCAGCGGATTACCTTTTCAGTGAATTACCCCTTTTCAGTGAATTACTCCCGATATTGATAAAAAGCATTGATGACAGTCTGACTCAGGCAGGGGCCAGAGCAACCCACCCGGTAGTCAACTGAGTCCGATAATGTGCCAGAGATGGAAAAGGGATCAAGAATTAAAGAAAAACTAAGACAAACCGATGCCAGCTGCCCGCATTAAGGGTTATTCTGTTTTCCATTAAGGGTTATTCTGCGGACATAGTTAACTGGTAAGGAGTCACAATTGACCGTCATTGATATCCACACTCATGCTTATACTAGAAATTACCTTGAGATTCTCCGGGAACAGGGCGGAGACTATGGTCTTAAAATTAGACCCGATGGGTTTGAAGAAATTTTTAAAGGCGAGACGCCAGTGGCATTTCCCCAGCCTGGCCATTTTGATTACGACATCCGAATTAAGCAGATGGACGATACCGCAATAGATATGTCTATCGTGTCTCTGACCTGCCCGAACGTATACTGGGGAGGGGAAAACACCAGTATCATGGCAGCCCAGGAGTCTAATAATGCCATGGCCGAGGCCCAGACTGCCTATCCGGATCGATTGCGCTGGTTTACCTCGTTACCCTGGGAGTATCCTGATGCCGCTATAGAGGAGCTAGAGCGGAGCTGTGCTTTGGGCGCCGTGGGTGTCATGGTCCTGGCGAATGTGGCCGGACGAAGTTTGACAGATTCTTTTTTTGCTCCGATCTGGGAAGCAATTGATCGTAGGAAGTTACCGGTTCTGTTGCATCCTACCGATCCGCCTGGGGCGACCGTAATGGACATGGGGGAATTTGATTTAAGTTGGGCTGTTGGGTTTATGTTCGATACCACCCTGGCAGTCACTCGAATGATCTTCACCGGTTTCTTTGACCGATATCCTCAATTGAAGTTGATTGCCTCTCATGGCGGCGCCACCCTGCCTTATCTGGTGGGCCGTTTTGAAAAAGGCGATGAGGTGGAGCTACCGCAGCGTAGAAAAATGCAGCAAAAGCCAACGGATTATCTGCGGCATATTTATTATGACTGCATTACTTATGACCAGGCTGCACTGGATTACTTGATTTCCGTTGTGGGTGCCGAGCAAGTCATGTTTGGAACAGACTGGCCTCATCAGGTATTTGATACCCAGGGTGCTTTCACCCATACCCAGGCCTTGCAGACTGATAGCTGTAACGCGATTCGGAGCCGCAATGCACAACGTGTTTTTGGGTTGTAGCTGCCAGTGAATATTCTTGATTCTGTTGCAGTCAGATTTCTTTCTGCTCTCGCTGAGCTCAATATTAAAACTATTTTTGCTAATGCAGGAACGGATTTCGCACCGCTTATTGAAGCATCGGTTGCGCTGCGAGCGGAGGGGAAAAGGACTCCTGACTTTGTCACGGTGCCTCATGAAAATGTCGCTGTGTCCATGGCTATTGGGCATTACCGCGCCACGGGGATGCTCGCTGTGGTGATGGTGCATACCACGGTGGGTACTGCCAATGCCCTGTGTGGTGTCATGAATGCATTCAGGGATCATGTGCCTATGTTGCTGATTGCTGGGCGTACG
>CAZGCW010000250.1:0-5790 GCA_964524295.1 uncultured Pseudomonadales bacterium | reverse complement strand
ATGGCAAAAACTGCTAGACGCCGTACCGACACGTTTTCATAACGATCTAATGGCTAACCTCTCATCTGGTCTGGGTATCACTCGTCAGGGTGACCCTCTTGTACATGCGCAGTATTTTGCTGCGGTTGCGCGCGCTGTAGAACTGCTCCGACCGGAACCACAATACGGTCTGGCTGAATCTCTCAATCAAAAAGCAGACGGTATTATTGATGCGCCAATTGGCAGGTATGTCCATATCCAACTTGAAGGCCACGACCACCGCATCTATTTTGAAGAGGCCGGGAAAGGTATTCCATTATTGATGCAACACACTGCTGGAGCGCATGGCAGTCAGTGGCGACACTTGTTCGAAATGCCCGAAATAACCGATCGCTACAGACTCATCGCTTACGACCTTCCCTTCCATGGTAAATCGGTTCCGCCGACAAGTCGCCAGTGGTGGCAGGAAAAGTATGACCTCAAAGGCGACTACCTGCGATCCATACCCTTGAAATTAAGCCAGGCTCTGGGTCTCCACCAACCGGTTTTTATGGGCTGTTCAGTCGGCGGTCTATTGGCCTTAGATCTCGCGCATAAACAGGCTGAGCAATTTCGGGCAGTCATCGCGATCGAAGGCGCCTTGAAAATCAAAGGCGACACGAAGAGCCTGGAGACCTTCTGGCATCCACAGGTCAGCAATGAATATAAAGCCAGGCTAATGGAGGGACTCATGTCGCCCCTATCTCCTCAGGCCTACCGAAAAGAAACCAGTTTCATCTATGCCAGCGGCTGGCCACCTGCCTTTATTGGTGATTTGTACTACTACATCACGGAATATGACTTAAGTAATCAGGCCCACGAAATAGATACGAATGAAGTCGATGTACATATTCTTTCCGGAGAATATGATTACAGCGGTACTGCAGAACTCGGCAAGTCCGCCAGCGATGCAATTAAAGGATCAACCTGGCAAGAAATGAAAGGGGTTGGTCACTTTCCAATGAGCGAAAACCCACACGTTTTCTCACAATACCTCCTGCCTATCCTTGATCGAATTGCCGGCTAATTGAACTAACAACGCCATGACTGATGACTGCGTCCTTGACTCAGCACTTCAATCGTAGGGTAATAGCCCCTAGAACGAGTGAACCAGGCGGCGCACTTCATGCATCCAGAAGAAAATCAAATCTCATGGAGCCAACATTCATGGGACAAGTCAATGGTCTATACTTGCAAAGCCTGGTTAGCTTTCCAATCTACACCGTGGCGAACAGCTAACCAAGCTGCCAGTGGAATCGATCAAAAACCGAGGTCAACCGGAAGAAAAGGGGGAAATTATGAGTGAATTTGAGGGTAAAGTCGTCGTCATCACAGGGGCCGGTGGCGGCCTCGGCAAATCACATGCGCTGGAATTCGCCCGACGCGGCGCAAAAGTCGTCGTCAATGACTTGGGTGGCAGCGGTGATGGTACCGGTGCCAGCGACATGGCCGATCTTGTTGTCCAGGAAATTACGGAAGGGGGCGGCCAAGCCATCGCCAACAAAGCCTCAGTTGCGACTATGGAAGGCGCACAGTCAATTATTGACGATGCAATCAACGCCTATGGCACCATCGACATTTTGATTAACAATGCTGGAATCCTAAGGGACAAAAGTTTTAAAAACATGGACATGAAAGACTGGGACCTCGTCATGGATGTGCACCTCAATGGCTCGGCTTATGTTACCAAAGCCGCTTGGCCCATCATGTACGAAAACAATTATGGCCGAATCGTGTTTACCAGTTCGACTTCCGGCGTATTCGGAAATTTTGGCCAAGCTAACTATGGCGCTGCCAAAATGGGCATGCTTGGCATGATGAATGTGCTAGCCATTGAAGGCCTATCTAAAAATATTAAAGTAAACTGCCTAGCACCCGCTGCTGAAACACGCCTAATCGGAATGATCCCTGGTATCGAAGTCAACCCTGATGATCCCGACCCGATGCGGCACCCAAAACTGGTAACACCCGTGGTACTGCTGATGAGTTCTAAAGATGCACCTACCGGCCAAACCTTCCATGCGGGAAATGGACGTTTTTCAAGGAGCGCTGTGTTCGTTAACCAGGCTCTGGAATTTGGTGCTGATGTAAGCTACGAAGACCTGCTGGATAAAAAGGACCAGTTAATCGACATGTCCAACTCCGAGGAAATGTCTGGCTTAATCCGAGTCATGCAACGAGCTAAATCTTAGTGCTGACGTACGATAGGACCTAACAAGGCCAGGCAACCGTCCTAACAGGATGAAAAATGCGCTCAGATGATGGCGGGTACTTAGGACCCGGCCGAGCAATAACCCGACTGCAACTCAGGTCAATTGACCTGAGTAGGCAGATCAACCCTCTCCCAAGGTGAGGCCAGCAGGCAATTGATGAAGATAGCGAGAACTGAAAACTGTGCCTGGACGTCAAAACGCGACGTTTTAACCAGTGACAGCAGCCTACTTGGACCCACATGCAGACAAAGTCTTTGCGGCTAAAACCCTACCTAAGCAGAGGTTAGCTAGCACTAGACCAAACGATGAGGAAATTCAAATGAAACTAGGTCTGATGCTGGGATATTCTGGCGGTCACTTGAATCTGCCGATCGAAAAAGTCCAGCTAGCCGAACGGCTAGGGTATGAATCGGTATGGACAGCAGAGGCCTACGGCTCGGACGCCCTATCTCCGCTGGCTTATCTGGCAGCAAAAACTGAACGAATTAAACTGGGTACCGCGGTGATTCAGCTGGCTGGTAGAACACCAGCTAATGCTGCCATGACGGTTGCTACCATTGATGCCATGGCCGGTGGAGGTCGCGTCATCTGCGGCATCGGTGTTTCTGGTCCCCAGATTGTAGAAGGCTGGTATGGCCAGCCTTGGGGCAAACCCTATTATCGAATCAAAGACTATGTCTCGATCATGAAAAAGATACTTCGCCGAGAGGAACCGGTGGTACATGAGGGTAAGGAAATATCTTTACCCTATGTAGGAACAGGTGCGATGGGTGTCGGCAAACCACTCAAGTCGATTCTGCATATGAACCCGGATATTCCAATATGGCTCGGTACCGGAATGCCCTCAACCGTTAAACTCACCGCCGAGATTGCGGATGGCTGGCTACCCCTCGGGCTAGTACCCGAAACCTACAAAATCTATCAACCTTGGATTGAAGCCGGGCTGAAAAAAGCAGGTAAGTCAATGGACCAGTTTGAGCGCCAAGGCGGTGTGCAAGTCATTGTTTCCGACGATGTCAAAACCTCGTTAAACAAGCTTAAACCAGGAATTGCCTTGTATGTCGGGGGCATGGGTCACAAAACGAAGAATTTCCACAAGGAAATGATGGTGCGTCGCGGCTTTGAAGAGGAGGCAGAAAGGATTCAAGAACTTTACCTTGCAAAACGAAAAGACGAAGCCTGTGATGCTGTACCCGATGAATTCGTTGACCAGGGTGCTTTAATCGGAGATCGGCAACGCATTCGGAAAAGATTCAGGGATTGGGAAGCCAGTGGGATTACCGGCATGACCATTGGAGGCGATGAGCAGGCCCTTCGTCTGATGGCTGAAGTCGCCGGTCTGAATGTTGAACCAGGTGCCTAGGGAACAACCTGGTTTCCGGAAAAAAGCTTAACCCCAGGGTCAATCCCTGATTCAGGTTTTATGAACAGAAAACCTTGGGTCCCCCGCTGCTGGGCACTGGGTGTTGACTTGTCAAAGACCTACCCAAAGCTAGCGAAAAGCAAGCCCCCAGCAAGCGGGATAGTCGCCACCAGAAACAAAACAAACGAATAAGACAGGACTTTGTTAGCTGGCAGTCCGGTCATAATCAACAAGGGAATCACAACAAATGGGTGAATTATATTGGTCCATTGGTCTCCATAGGCCACCCCCATCACGATCAGCTCTGGCGCAGTTCCCAGCGCTTCGGCAGCCGCCAGAAAGGCAGGTCCCTGAACTGCCCACTGGGCGCCGCCCGATGGGATAAACATATTGATGACGCCACCTGAGAAAAACGCGATCAAGGGCAGCGTTTCTGCAGTCCCAATACGGGCGAAATAGTCCGCTAACTGCGCCACTAACCCTGTACTCAACATCACACCCATAATCCCCGCGTAGAGCGGGTATTGCAGCAGCGTTGGTACTACCGCCCGTCCCGCTTGCATCAATATCTCGGTAAACTCTGAGGCTGACCGGGTCAAAAGAAGACAGGCGGCGAGAAAGGTCCAGTTCACTATATTCAAGTCAAGCTGCACGCCTTTTGAATAAAACCAACTTGCCACATAAATAATCAATAACAGGCCTAGCAAAGAGGTTAACCAGCGACTGTTTTCCAGTCGGCTGGCAATCCCCGGTCGAATGGCTGGTGATACCTGCTCGCCCACACCTGACTTATCTGCAGACCTTTCAGGCTCATCAATTTCCTCTAGCTCGGCTTCAGCAGGTGCCAGCAAGCTTGCCACCAGGGCGATGCATGCCAGTGTCAGAACAATAGTCACAAGGTTAAACGTTGCCAACGTTGTCTGGGTGACCGGTAACAACCCACCCAACTGCTCCTGCATGGGGTTGCCTTCGGTTGCGACCAGCAAGGGTGCCGAACCCGAATAACCCATGTGCCAGACGACAAAACCACTGAAGGCGGCACCGCCCAACAGGGGATAATGGACTTTCTGGCCTCTATTTCGAAAGGCCAGAGCAACCTGCCGGGCCATCAGCCCGCCAAGAATCGTCCCCAGGGGCCAGGCAATCAAACTGACACATCCAGCGAAAACCGCGACAAAGGCGTAAGCACCTCTCGCGGTCTTCGGAAAACCCGCCAGCCGTTCCAAATAGGCCGGGACCGGACCCAGGTGAGCCAGCGCATATGCGAACAAAATAGTCAGACACACCTGAGTAATGAACGGTAACAGAGACGCCAGGCCATTCCCCCAGGACATAACCACCTTTTCTGCACTGGCTGGCGTTAACCACCAGGTCAGGACGAGCGCAACCAGGGTCATGACAATGCCAAACGCAAATGGTTCTGGCATATATCGATCGAAGACTCTGATAACGGCTCTTGTTAATCGCTGCATTACTTTACTCACCTGGCTCTATGTTTGTTTTCATCGGTCTGCTGTCACAGCAGCGGCAACACTTATCTGAAACTCTTTCCTGCTGATCACAACAGCAATGGCATCTAAAGTCATACTCAAGCGTAAAAGCGCCGCCGCATTGGAACAAATTTAAATAATCTACCCTTGGGCATTATAACCTAAGCTACTTTGCCTCCAGTATCTATTGTCTGGCTCTCGGTCACAAAGGCAAAGCTGGGCTGGACGGAGCCGTTAAGCCATAACCTCTCAATTGATCCTGCCACTCCGCTAAAATCAAGCTGATATGCCATTTAGCGATAAAAAACCCCATTCTGATAGCGCAAAAATTCTTTGCTCTGCGGGACAGTAAGCGGAAACTAAATAGACGATCCCATCCACCCTAGAGGAATCGAAAATGACTAGATTAAACACGTTACTGGCTTTAAAGGGAACCGAAGTTTGGTCAATTGGACCGGCTCATTCAGTCTACCAGGCAATCGAAATGATGGCTCTGAAGTCAATAGGGGCGCTGACCGTATTATCAGATGAGGGTAAGCTCATTGGCATCATCTCGGAGCGGGATTATGCTAGAAAAGTTATTCTTGAGGGAAAATCATCTAAAGATACCACCGTGTCAGAAATTATGACTCAAAACGTTATCTACGTTGACCCAACTCTAAAGGTAGATGAGTGTATGACCTTGATGACCGCAAAAAGAGTTCGA
>CAZGCW010000249.1:0-5836 GCA_964524295.1 uncultured Pseudomonadales bacterium | reverse complement strand
GCACCTAAGCGATCTGCAACTTACTCACAGTTAGTCCCACTCTATGTTTGGCAAACTTGGAAGACAACTCACTTACCACCGCGCTTATTTCGGGTAGTTCAACATTTCCGAAACCAGAACCCAGACCTACCACACTTGAAGCTTCCTCAGCCCAAAGAGACCGGCCTTCATTTAAGTCTATGGCGACGACTCGACCCTGATAACTGACGACATATAACCTGCCACCGGTAAATATCATTCGGCCATCAATAACAACCAGCCGTACTAAATCCGCGAACGCCCGGTAGCCGCTGCAATTCGCTCATCGACTGCCGCCACTCCCTCACGCGGATCAATCAATGCAATTCGACCATTAGAAAAACCAGCAATAACGACATCATCACCGACTAAGGGGGTCGAAGTTCCCCTTAGTGTTAAGCTGGGTATGGATGTTGAAAAAACCCATTGTCGCTCACCGGACATAGCATCGAAAGCCGAGACTTTACCGTCAATCGTCTGGGCAACAATCAAGTCGTCAATAGCCTGAGGTGGCGCCAGTACTTCACTGGAAACTCTTGACCGCCAGGCAAGACTACCATCACTCTGATAGAGCGCGACAACCTCTCCCGCTGCGGTACCAACCAACACCAATTCGCCACCAACACCGACACCACCGGTTATTACATCTACATCATCGGCAAAGGCATTCTTTAATTCCTTGCCTACATAAAAGTCTTTTACCTGGCGCTGCCATAGGGCCCTGCCATTGCCTGCCTGTACAGCCATCACGATGCCACTAGCGGAAGCGGCAAAAACCCGATTGCCAACAACAGCCGGCTCCAGTCGAATTGCTTTATCCTCAGCACCCCCCCCGACCTTTCGACTCCATAGGGACACAATATCGAGTTCGGCTGAAAATCTCTGTAACGGCTCTGGTTGATTAATCTCTTCTTCTTTATCACCAAACCAACTGCAGCCAGACAACAACATCAGCACAATCAAAATCCGGATCTGACTTGGTATAGATTTCATTCTGTTATTTCCTCGGCCCCATTAGCTTGATCTGTCTCCGGTAGGGCATCAAGGATTACCTCAGCGTAAGTTAAATCCTCCAGTTTCATGATCAATGAAGGCGCTGTCGGCTCTCCGGAAGTATTGACCGCAATCTGATAAGCCTCGCGAGCCTGGTCCGTTTCCTGCAGCGTCAACAATATATCACCCCGAGCCTCATGCCAGGCTGAACTATAGGCATGTAGTTCTATTTTCTTGTCGAGGACCCCTAGAGCCTGCTCATTTCGGCCATCTGCCTTTAAGACCCGAGCCAGCCTAATCCTTATTAACGGCTCAAGGGAGGGATCAGCATTTTCTAGAGCCCAGAGGAATTCCTGTTCTGCCGCGGAATAATCACCTTCCTCAACTGACAAGCGAGCCATTTGAAGTGATGCAAAGACCGCATAGGTAGACTTCGGATGAGTTGTCTTTATCGTCTCCGCCATCGTCCCAATGGCCTGACTGGTCGCGACTTCCGTCGCCGGCAAGGCAATAATGGCTGAAACCAGGTCCTGGTAGGCTGTACTCGCCAACTCCCGCTCTACCCGTTGACTGGTTTCCCATGATCGGTAGCCATAAGTGCCACCCAATGACAAGACAATTGCAATCAAGACCGTTGGGCCATACTGTCTGACAAAATTCCTGATCGATTCGATCTGTTCTTCTTCCGTTGCATCCAACGCCACTGTATTACTCCCTATCAAAAACCTTGCGCAGATAAGCCACCAACTGCGCTTCCTTTATACGCTCCTGCGATCCCTCAGAACGCAATAATCGAACCGTTATCTCTCCGGAGGCAAGCTCCTCGCCGCCTATAATCAAAGCCGCTCTAGCGCCACTGGCATCTGCTTTTTTCATCTGTGCCTTAAGTTTGCTTGACCCAGAATGAACCAGAGTGGTAATGCCCAGATCTTTTCTGATTCGCTCACCCAGGACCAGCGCCTTCGCCCGTTCCTGCTCACCAACGGACACCACATAGAGTTCAACTGAACCTGTCGTGGCTCTACTGGCTTCCACCATTAGGACGAGTCGATCCAATCCCATTGCAAAACCTACACTGGCTGATGACTTGCCGCCAAGCTGTTCTACCAGGCCATCATAACGGCCACCACCACACACTGTGCCCTGGGACCCCAGAGTATCGGTAACCCATTCAAACACCGTTCGATTATAGTAATCCAGGCCCCGGACAATTCTTGGATTAACGCGATACTGTAATCCGGCCTGTTCAAGTATCTCACATAGACCCTGAAAGTGCCGATGAGAATCTTCATCTAAAAAATCAAGCAGTTCAGGTGCATCAGACAATAAACGCTGCGTAGCCGGGACTTTACTATCCAGTATCCGCATTGGATTGCTCGATAGTCTTCGCAAACTATCTTCGTCTAAATCCGACTTATAATCGTGGAGGTAGCTGACCAATGCATCCTTATAATGCTGCCTGGAAGTCAAATTTCCAAGAGAATTCAACTCCAACGTGACCTCTTTTTCAATCTCCAGTGCTTCCCAGATCCGAGCTGACATCAGTAGAATTTCAGCATCTATATCAGGACCTTCCATACCCAGGCATTCAACGCCGATCTGCTCAAACTGACGGTAGCGTCCTTTCTGCGGCCGCTCGTATCGGAACATTGGTCCGGCATACCAAAATCGCTGAACCTGGTTAAAAATGAGGCCATTTTCATTCGCTAAGCGCACCAGACCAGCGGTTCCTTCTGGCCTAAGGGTCAGGCTTTCACCGTTTCGGTCCGCAAAGCTATACATCTCTTTTTCGACAATATCCGTGCTTTCTCCGACCAGTCGACTGAAAAGCTGGGTCGATTCAATGACCGGTAAACCCACTTCGAGATAGCCGTATTGGCCAACTATGTTCCGTACCTGATCCTCAACAAATCGAAACGCAGCTTTTTTCTCCGGTAAGAGATCCTGCATACCCCGAACTGCCTTAACCTTAATCGCCATAATTTACCCAGCTTTAATCGCCATAATTTACTCAGCTTTGCCTTGCCAGAATATTGCTATCCGCGGCTTGTTTCTCGGCTACTTTTCGTCGCACCATCGCTTCTAATTCATCTAACAGCTTATCGTTGGCGACTTTATGGTGGGGCTTTCCGTCGGCATAAATCAGACTACTTGGGGATGCACCGGTCAAGCCAATTTCTGCCTCTCTAGCTTCACCCGGACCATTAACAATACATCCGATGATGGCGACATCCAGCGCCTCGGTAATATCCTCAACTCGACGCTCCAACTCATTAACCGTACTGATGACATCAAAATTCTGGCGAGAGCAACTTGGACAGGCAACCAGGTTAATGCCCTTACTACGAAGATGCAGGCTCTTAAGCAGATCAAACCCGACTTTAATTTCTTCGACGGGATCAGCCGCCAGTGAAATGCGAATGGTATCGCCCAAACCCTCCATCAGCAGCAAACCAAGACCCGCTGAACTCTTTACTGTCCCGGAGCGCAGGCCACCCGCCTCGGTAATACCCAAATGAAGCGGCTGCTCAATCTGTGGCGCAATCGATCGATAAGCATCAATCGCCATAAATACGTCTGAGGATTTCAGACTCAGCTTAAATTCATTGAAGTCTTCAGCCAGGAGCATTTCTATGTTTCTCAGTGCAGATTCAACCATCGCCTCGGCTGAGGGCTCTTTGTACTTGCGCAGTAAATCTTTACCCAGGGAACCCGCATTGACTCCAATTCTGATCGGTATCCCTTTATCCTTGCAGGCGCTGACGACAGCCCTGGACATCTCCTTGCTACCGATATTGCCAGGATTAATCCTGAGGCAATCAACCCCCAATTCCGCTACTCGCAGTGCGATTTTGTGGTCAAAATGAATATCTGAAACCAGGGGAACACTGACCTGTTTTCGGATTTCCCCAAAACAATCTGCCGCGTCCAGAGAAGGAACAGACACCCTCACAATATCAGCACCGACCGCTTCCAGTGATTTGATTTGAGCCACAGTGGCGGCTATGTCCCGGGTATCTGTGTTAGTCATGCTCTGAACTGATATAGGGGCATCTCCTCCCACGGGCACATGACCGACCATGATCTGTCGGGATGGACGTCGTTTGATATTCGATTCCTGTCTCATGAATTGGTGCCTCCCGCTGGAAGTGTGATTCGCGCTGTGAACTCCTTGGTAATTCGTCTACTCAAATCGATCAACTCACCCTGGTAATAAAGTCGAGCCACGGGTGCATTGCCAAATAGCAATTCAAACGGCGCCAGTCCTTTTAGTCTAATGATGTCTCCCGCCCCATTGAGGTCGCTATAAACTGATTCTCTCTGAGCATCGACGATTTCCAGCCAACACTCTCCAGAAAAAATAATTTCTATTTCAGCCGTTCCCCCTGCGTCTATTTCCAGCAGCACCCCAATCTCTAAATCCGTGACTTCCGTAATAATATTTTTAGACAACCGGGTATCCGGTTGAATCTGCTCAATTAAGGCCGTTGTTAGTTGAGGTTCGGATGCCAACATCTCTACAGCAGATTCATTACTAGCAGCAGCGACTTCAATACTAGTCTGCGGCTCCTCTGGTTGCTCGACAACTTCACTTAGCGCTACAGCATTTTGAATGGGCAGAATCACTTTACTTTCCGAGTCAGTCTGGATTACAGCACCTCCCTTCGGGGCCGCCTGCTTAGCCACAATCTGGTTCGTAACTTCAGCCTGCTCCGGTAAACTATCCATGGTCTTGACCGAGGGGGGATCGCCAGCATTATCAATCAACAGCCAGGTCACCGCCAGCAAGACAAAAAACAGGGCCGAAGCCAGCATCCCGGTTTTAAAAACAGGCCCTGTAAAACGATTTTCAACCCCTTCATCCGTTGCCCGTTCGATGACCACATCTGACCGATATGATTCAGACTCCGCATCGTACAAATCGACAATGTACTGTCCATCCAGATTAACCACCTTTGCTATCGAGCGCAGATACCCTCTCAAATAAACCTGTTTCACGATTTCAGTATATCTGCCCTGTTCTATGATTCGAACGACATCAACATCTAGAAAAAGCGCTGTAGCCAGATCCTGCTGTGTCATCTGCATTGCTTCTCTAGCCGCAATCAATACTTCAGCAACGCTCTCTTTGCCAGCATCCTGGGATTGATCTTTGCTGTCAGCACCCGTCATCTCGACCTGACCCTCTGTTACGGCTTCGATTTTCACGACGACTGGTCCCTAATTGCCTGGTATTCCATGGATTTGGGGAAAACATTCTTCAGCATCATGCGGCAACTCGCGACTCGATCATTATTTGCAAACCGCCTGAATAACCCCATGCACAATTTTAGGCTCTTTGGGTTCTGGGCACTGTTATCAACATAACGTTGATATAGACTTCTTGATCTACTAAATTCCTGGGCATCATATTCCAGCACCGCCAGCTCTAACAACGCTCTTGACTGGGTCGGATTCAGCGCAATCGCTCGTTCAAACGCAAGGCGAGCATTCTCAACAACACCCAATTCAAGGAAAGCCACACCCAGATTCTCAAAGGCTTGGTGCCGACGATTATAAAATCGATTATCAGCAGCGATCTGAAGTTGCTCAATGGCCTCTTTGGTACGCTGCTGCGAAAATAGAAAAGCACCATAGTTATTCCGGGCTGACGCAAAATCCTTGTCAATTTTGATGGCTCTGCGAAAGTGCGTTTCAGCAAGGGCAATTTCTCCTTCCTGCTGAAATACAACTGCTAACGTATTATGAGCCCGTGCCGAATCGCCATCCAGCGCCAAGGCTTTCAAAAGATTTTCCCTCGCCCGGCCGTAATCACCCTGCTGCA
>CAZGCW010000248.1:0-5863 GCA_964524295.1 uncultured Pseudomonadales bacterium | reverse complement strand
CAACGAATTGTCGGACCTGCTCGACAGGCTTGAGCTCTCGCTCACTGCTCTTTCCGCCAGGATCACCAATCATTCCAGTAGCCCCACCCACCAGGAGTATGGGTGTGTGTCCATAAAGCTGGAAACGCCTCAATGCCAACAAGGGCACCAGGTTGCCGATATGCAAACTGTCTGCGGTCGGATCAAACCCACAATAGACGGCTCGCTGACCCGAACTGAGGTGTTGCTGCAACTCCTCTTCATTACTTACCTGGGCAATCAACCCTTTTGCCTTCATGTCGTGCAGTAAAAATTCAGATTCCAGTGTCAACGCCTTGTCTCCATAAATAGGTCTGATTCAATTTCTGGGGCTGCCGGTGCAACTAAAAAACGACTCTAGCAGCTAGCAGGGCATTATACCTGACCTCGCTACGAAACACAGAACCCGTAAAAGTCCTGACTTGTAATGACGATTGAAAAGTCACCACGGATTCCCTGACTCTCTTGCTTTTTCGCCTCATTTTAATATGCTTAGGTTCCAGAATCCGTAACAAGTGGAACATCTCCAATTTTCTGACTACGATATGGGACACTATCCTCGCTCAAACCTTCATCTTGCCGCTTTACTGGCAATAGGAACCCTGATACTCGGCTTCATCGTGCCCACTGATAGGCCCGATGATAATGGGTTCAATGACACCATCTCTCTGGCCCTCGAGTTAGAGTCAACGCACCCCGACGCAAACAATCACAATCCAGCTGAGCCTGAAACAGAAACCGGCACTACCCGACCTGAGGCTAATCCCAACCACACCAAAACAGCCTATGTTATTCAGCAGGATGACAATCTCTCTACCGTTTTTGCAAAGTTAACGTTTCAAGCAAGAGACCTCCAGGAAATACTTCAGGCCGATGGCAGTGAAGCGCTTAAGAGAATCGTACCCGGCAATCAACTTGACCTTACCAAAAACGAGACCGGACAGGTCCATACCCTTGAATATGAAATAGATCCATTTAAAACCCTGGTGGCGACTCGCCAAGCATCAGGTTTCGTCATTAAAACAATAGAAAAACAAGCAGCTATTGTTCGGGCAAATCATACAGCCATTATTTCTGAAGAACTCCCCTCCCTATACAAGGCCGGGAAACAGGCTGGCCTGAGTGACAACCTCATCATGGAATTGGCGAATCTATTTCAGTGGGACATCAGTTTTGCCTTGGACCTTCGTTATGGTGACAGATTCTCCCTGGTCTATGAGGAGCATTATGTTGATGGAACAAAAATCAAAGATGGGAAAATCCTGGCAGCAGAGTTTTCAAATAATGGAGAGAAGTACACTGCCCTGCTTTATGAAAGAGACAATGGCGATAACACCTACTTTTCTGAAAACGGCAAAAGCCTGAAAAAAGCCTTTATCAGAGATCCGGTCCACTTTTCCTATGTGAGCTCCAGTTTCAATCTAAGAAGACTCCATCCCATCCATAAAAAAGTTCGACCCCACAGAGGAATTGACTACGCAGCGCGAAAAGGTACGCCCGTCGTTGCTGCAGGGGATGGCAAAATTTATGAAGCATCGACTAACGAGGCATCAGGCAACTTCCTCGTCATTAATCATGGCGAACAGTACGTCACCAAATACCTGCATCTATCAGGCTTTGCCAAGGGGATGCGAACCGGAAAAACAGTCAAGCAAGGACAGAAAATTGGTTACGTCGGCTCCACGGGATGGGCGACCGGACCACATCTGCATTACGAATTTCTAGTCAGTGGCGTTCATCGAAACCCCAAAACCGTCGGATTACCTAATGCCGACCCAATCCCCGATGCGGAATTTCACACCTTTCAAAAACAAACCAGTGCCTATCTTCAGCAGTTAGCCTCTCTGAATAAAGAAATAGATGAAACGGACCTGGACGCAAGCTCGAAGACCGGCGAATAGGCTGCGGTCCTTAAACTGAGAAGGAATTCCCGCAACCACAGGTGGCACTGGCATTAGGATTAGTGACGACAAAGCGTGAACCCTGAAGATCTTCGCGAAAATCTATTTCCGCTCCAGCGAGGTACTGATAACTGAGCGGATCAATCAGCAGCAGCACACCATTTTGCTCAATGGCAGAATCATCGTCTTCCCTATCTTCATCAAAGGTAAAGCCGTACTCGAACCCAGAACAACCGCCGCCAGTGACGAAAACCCGTAACTTGAGGTTTGCGTTTTGTTCTTCTTCTATGAGAACTTTCGCTTTGTTGGCAGCTGCCTCAGAAAAACTCATCGATGTCATTTCTGTCCCTTTCCCTTGAACCCTTAATACCCTTAATATCGGGAGATTCCAAAAAAATTCAAGTCACCGCGTCCGATTTCTGGGCTGCTTTTATCCAGGAATCCGCTTTCTCTTTAGATTCCTCTTTGGATGAGGCTAACGCCTGACTCTTTTGCGAGGCTTTGCTCTGTTCAATCTGACGCAGGCTCCCCAGTAACTGACTCCCCTTCATCATTTCGATGATTCGATAATAAACTGCACCCCGAACATTCGCTTTTGCAGACAATTCCAGATGTTTTTCAGAATAGATATCGCCCTCAACCTTACCATTGACAACGATCGTCGGCGCCCTTATTTCACCTTTTACTAAGCCTCTCTGGCCTACCGTAACAATCGCATCCTGATCATCCAGCGCACACACATTGCCTTCTACCACGCCATTTATAATTAATTGGGATTTAAAATTAAGGTCGCCACTAATCTGGCAGTTCTCGGCAATCAGGGACACCTGGCCGGGATTGGTTCCTTTAAGTTTCTTCATGTTGCTCAACCTCCTGAAAAAGGCCATTGATAATTTCGTTCATACAATCGCGTTTTCTGTCCATCGGTCCTCGCCACCAACTGGACCGTTGAGGGCTGAAAATCATCAGGGATTGAAAACTGCCCACTCATGTTCTGGAAATACCTGAAACTGAATTCCAGTGGCTGCTCGACACTATTTAAAGCCGCCTCCAGCGGAACACTGACATCAACACCATTTTGTTTACCTTGTATTTCTATATCAACGCTGCCTGAAACAAGATCTCCATTTTTAGACATCTGCGTCAGCATCAATCGATATTCATATAAATTAGGTTTACCCAGACTCTGCAGTTCCCATCCTTCAATCAATAAATCCCCTGTCACCAACTCAGGTTGAAACAGATTACGATAATACGATATTTCCCCTTTAAGATCGGCCAGTTCAGCTTCCAGCCTATGAACCGTGCTCATCAATTCATTATTTGCGAGATGATCGACATTTTTTGCAAATTCAAGATCAGCCACCTTATATTGCAGGTCCGCCTTGCCTGTCTGACTGGCTGCCAACGCCGCCTCTATCTCTGCCATTTTCACCAACATCTGTGCATCGGTTTTTTTGCCCTGCTCAACACCAAAACCATAGCTGAACAACCCCGCTAAACCAACAAATCCAACCATCACAAAAGCCATCACAATCCTGAAGCCCGGCCTGTGTTCGGTGACTATAATTTCATCATTTTTGGCACTTCGAGAGATATTCATCCATGCACTCAATTCCGTCCAGCCCCCATCTTAACAGAATTAACCGGTCTGACTAGAAAGGTTAATTTACATTACAGCCTATTCGCACCGACGAAATCAGTTAAACTGCCGGTACGGATCGTCTGCACCGGCGTTTTATCTGGAATTCATTGCAGTATCTATGATTAGAAAAAGACCACAAAGATCACGGCTGAAACTGACACCCGACTTCAGCTTAACCACCTTCAGGCGTCAGCTGGCATCACTGGATTCAGTTCCTCAATTTGCTCTGCTGGGTATTTTTTCTGGTTTTTTAACCGGCATCACCGTGCTTCTGTTCAGGCTGGTGGTGGAATCAGTTTTAGTCTGGTTCCTACCCGGTGATTCAGAAAGTTTTGAGCAACTACCCGTACTGGAGAGCTTCTGCCTGCCCATAGCAGGCGGAATCACCTTAGCTATTTTACTGTTTATGCTCAGGGAACAAGATCGAAGCATCGGCGTCACACATGTACTGGACCGCCTGGCACAACACCAGGGACACTTACCCCTGCGAAACCTCCTCAACCAATTTCTCACAGGCAGCATTGCCCTGATATCAGGCCAGACCGGCGGCCGGGAAGGCCCTGCTATTCACCTCGGAGCCGGTGCGAGCAGTCTTCTCGGGCAGGTACTCAAATTACCCAACAACTCCATCAGAGTTCTAGTCGGCTGCGGTGCCGCCGCTGCCATTGGCTGCTCATTCAACACGCCTATCGCCGGGGTCATATTCTCCATGGAAGTGATTATCATGGAATATACGATTGCGGGTTTTATACCCGTAATCCTTGCGGCCGTCACTGGCACTTTCATCATTCAACTGGTTTTCGGTAATGACCCGGCTTTTTTCGTTCCCGGTGTATCCATGCAATCCTACACTGATCTCCCGGTGGTCGTCTTGGAAGGGATATCCATAGGCATACTTGCCGCGGTGCTGGTTCGTCTCATTCAATTCATTGCCAGGCACCGCCCAAACCATCTCGTCACCCGGATCCTCATCGCCGCAACCGTTACGGCCAGCTTGGGTCTGCTTACCCCAGCCATTCTAGGCATCGGTTACGATACTCTGGAATTAGCGCTGCAGGGCAAAATTGTCATTTCAATGTTGCTACTGATTATCACCTGTAAACTCATTGCGACAGCGGCTAATCTGGCCATGGGAATGCCCATCGGTTTGATTGGCCCGACCCTATTAATCGGCGCTTTAGCAGGAGGACTGTTCTGGCAGGGAGGCCAATTACTGACTGAAAACCTATCCGGATCTGCCTTTTACGTCATATTGGGAATGGGAGCAATGATGGGCGCGGTCCTGCAAGCGCCCCTGGCAGCCCTTATGGCAGTAATCGAGCTCACGCACAATCCAGGAATTATCCTTCCCACCATGCTGGTCATTGTCATTGCCAACATTACCGCCAGCCAGGGTTTCAAGATAAAATCCATCTTCGAAACGCAAATGGACCTGCTGGGTCTGCAATACAAGCAAAATCCACTTTCCATGGCACTGAACCGAGCGTCGGTCGGCAGTCAGATGTCGAGAAGTTTCATTCGGGTGGCCAACTTACTCAGCAGGCAAGAAGCTCAATCCTATGCGCTCCAGGAATCGGCCTGGCTGCTGGTGGAACAAAGCCAGGAAACAGCGTTTATCCTGCGCCATGAAGATCTGAAGACCTACCTTTCTTCACCGCAGGATGATGACACCATCGACCTGGCCAAGATTCCTGGGCTGAGAAAAGATGTAACCACTATTTTACTACAGGCCACATTGAGTGAAGCATTTGATAAACTGCAATCATCAGGCGTACAAGCACTGATTGTGATCAGGGTAGCGGCGCCTTTAATTGAGACGCCAGTGGGTATTCTTACACGAGAAGACATAGAGAGTTTTTACAGTAAGGTTTAAGCTAAAAAAATGACAAGGCAATTTACAAGGCAGAGTCGAACTAATCCCTTATAATGGATGGCGTCCGAATCGACCCCTAACAAAGTGAGCGGGCACATCAGAGCCAGCAGGACTAACCAGTAACAGACTAAGAACCGAGTGGACACACTCCATTATAAAAGTGCGCCCGAAGGAGCCAAAATGAACCGTTCCAATACTCTTTTTACCGAGGCCAAGAAAATCCTTCCCGGCGGGGTGAACTCGCCTGTTCGCGCTTTTAGTCGTGTTGGCGGCGAACCCATTTACTTTAACCGCGGTGAGGGAGCCTATCTTTTTGACGAGGATGACAACGCTTATATCGATTATATCGGTTCCTGGGGACCTATGATCGCAGGACATGCTCATCCTGAAGTCATCAATGCGGTACAAAGGGCCGCCCAGAAGGGT
>CAZGCW010000247.1:0-5881 GCA_964524295.1 uncultured Pseudomonadales bacterium | reverse complement strand
GGATCAAATGTATTCCGGCGGCTCTGGCTTTCTGTGCAATCCGAGCGATCAGTTCTTCTACCTTCTTACCCACGATCATCATCAAGTCGGCAAATTCATCGATCACAACGACAATGAAGGGCAGCGTTTCCAGATCAGTGGCCACCTGCATTTCTTCTTCGGAAAGCGGATCAGGTTCCCAGAAGGGATCCTTTAGCGGCTCACCGGCCCTAACGGCATCGGTTACCTTACGATTAAACCCGCCAATGTTGCGAACCCCCAGTGATGCCATCAGTTTATAGCGGCGTTCCATTTCCGCCACACACCATCGCAATGCATTAGCAGCATCCTTCATATCGGTTACGACTGGCGTCAACAAATGCGGAATGCCCTCGTAAACCGCCAGCTCGAGCATTTTCGGATCGACCATAATCAAGCGGACATCTTCTGGCGATGATTTGAACAAAATCGACAGTATCATCGCATTCAGGCCAACTGATTTTCCAGACCCGGTAGTCCCTGCAACCAGCAAATGGGGCATTCTTGCCAGATCAACAACGACCGGTTCTCCGGCAATATCATGTCCCAACGCCAGCGACAATGGTGATACCGATAAGTCATAGGCCTTCGAGGACAATACCTGGCTGAGCAGAACGATCTGCCTATCTTCATTGGGAATTTCAATACCCACCACGGGTTTCCCCGGTATCACCTCCACAACTCTTACACTGATTACCGCTAAAGAACGAGCCAGGTCTTTAGCAAGCCCGGAAATCCGGCTCACTTTTACCCCAGGTGCGGGCTGGATTTCAAACCGGGTAATAACAGGCCCTGGATATACCGCCACGACCGTGGCTTCGACACCATAGTCACGAAGTTTCAACTCAAGTAGTCTAGACATGGCTTCCAGATCCTGCGAAGAATAACCACGTTGACTGCTCGTATCATTGACATCTAAGAGACTCAATGCCGGCAAGCCTTCTACTGTTTCCATGGTGAACAGGTTGCCCTGCTTTTCCCGAGCAGCGCGCGCACTGATTTCAGGCTCCTTTGAATTAGGAGATTGAATAACCAAGGGTATTCTGGCCTGTTCCTGCTCGACATGTTTCTCAAGGGCGACTCGCCTGGCTTTAGTCGTCTTCAAGGCTTTAGATACTTCCTGGCGGTGGTTTCGGAACCGGTTCCATCGATCGCGCAAGACATCATAGAACTCCAAGCTCAGTCTGCCCGTCGTATCAAGAACGGATAACCACGAAATATCCATCAATAATGTCAGGCCAATAAGAAAAAACAAAACCAGGGTCAGGGTCGTGCCGACATAGCTAAGCAGCGGTACCAGCAGTTCGCCTGCGCCCATTCCTACTAACCCACCGCTACCCTCACGAAACTCAAGGCCGACTCCATAAAAATGTAAGTGGCATAAAGCCGCGCCACTGACAACACCGAATACCAGACCAATGCTCTGGACAACGAACAATGCGGGATCAAAGCCTGGGATTCTATTCTTGGATAGGGCTGTCCGCAGAATGTGAACTGCCAGGAGTAATGGAAAAACAAACGCCATGAAACCAAAAATTGCCAAGGCAACATCAGCGAACCAGGCGCCAGATGCGCCCATCATATTACTGACCTGGGGACTACTCCCTGTGAATGTCCAGCCAGGATCAGCGGAATCAAAGCTGAGCAATGCGCATGCAAGATAGATACAGACGGCTATCTCAACTAAAATCAACCCTTCTCGTAATCGAGGTAGCAGTAGATCCCAAACAGTATTCTGCTCTGATGTAGCGGGATTTCTCTTTACCTTTGATTGTGCCACTGTCTCTCCCCACGCCCAGAATCAGGTCTTCTAAGGCCCACTTACTGGATTGGAATACCTTTAAATTTCATAACCTTAGATCATATCTCGAGTGCCATAGGATTGTAATCAAAACTTTATAATTTTCAGTTGCAACTACAACCTGGCTTTCGAATGAAGTACCATAGCCCACTTTAGTCAAATGAGGGTAGCATGGCTGCATCAAACCATGCCTGGACAATCGAGCGGTCCCGGAACTATATCAACTTATCGACTTGTTCAGCTATGACGCCACAAGCCCTGATTCGAACCCATTCGGTATTCTCCTTCGGTTGCAATTCGTCTGCAATGCTCAGTAGGCCTGCCCGCACAAGACTGACAGCAAGCTCATTGCTGGACTCTATGCGCGGCGACGACACGTCACGCCCGGCGCCAATCCACTTACAGGGTCTGAACCGCCCTAAGCTAGTTTCAACAGAACCACAAGATTAAGAGGTCAGCATGGAAGTTCGTCATAACAAATTACTTATTATCGGCTCAGGTCCTGCAGGTTTAACTGCAGCAATTTATGCGGCCAGAGCTAACTTGATGCCCATTGTCATAACAGGCATCGAGACAGGAGGACAACTCACCACCACCACCGATGTAGACAACTGGCCGGGCGATATTGCCGGGCTGCAGGGCCCAGAATTAATGACCCGTATGCAGCAGCATGCAGAGAGATTTGAAACTGAAATCATTTACGACCATATCCATCGTTGCGATTTATCCCAAAAACCATTCCAGTTTTTTGGCGACCAAGCCACTTACACTTGTGATGCTGCGGTCATCACCACAGGTGCTTCTGCCCGTTACCTGGGCTTAGAATCAGAGGAAGCCTTTAAAGGACGTGGGGTCAGCGCCTGCGCAACCTGTGATGGCTTCTTTTATAGAAAGCAAAAAGTGGCCGTCATCGGAGGAGGTAATACGGCGCTCGAAGAAGCTCTGTATCTCTCTAATATCGCCTCAGAGGTCTATATGGTTCATCGCCGTGACAAATTCAGGGGAGAAAAAATTCTTCAGGACCGAGTTCTAAAAAAAGAAAATATCCATGTAATCTGGGATGCCGTTCTCGATGAGGTCTTAGGAGACGACAAAGGGGTCACCGGTATGCGCATCATAAAACTGCAAGATGACCAGACTGAAGAGATTGACCTGCAAGGAGTTTTCATTGCCATCGGGCATACGCCAAATACCGACCTATTCGCCGACCAACTGGACATGAATGCAGGCTATATTCAAGTGCAATCTGGCCTGTCTGGTCTGGCAACCGCTACCAGTGTCCCTGGGATTTTTGCGGCAGGCGATGTTGCCGATCAGGTTTATAGGCAGGCCGTGACTTCGGCAGGCTTTGGCTGCATGGCAGCGCTGGATGCGGAAAAATATCTGGAAAGCTTAGCGCTTTAACCCATCACGGCGATGAGCTGCGGCCATCGGCTGCAGGCAGTCCCCGCGGAACTGGCAGAAGAACAAACCCAGCCCCAAGGGAACCAAGCCATTAGCACAATCACCGGGTTTATGAGTCACAAACGGTTTGCCAACTGGATTCAGTCTGGGAATCAAATCACGCTAAACACTCAACTCGGTTGTGACCGCCCTTAAATATTTGATGGTGAGGCTTTAACGCTTCTAAAATTGATAGCTGATTGAGTGATAGCTGCTCTAACGGCTATCAAGATACCGCTGAACTGTTTACAAAGATATCACGAAGGGACCAAAGCTCATTGAACTAAACCTCGCTCAGCACAGCCTTAACCATTAACAATTATCCACTCAAGTAGACCATCTAATTAAACCATCATTCGTGCCCGCCTCCTCACGCAATTTTGATAAGCTAAGCGGGATGAAAGGATATAATGACCGCTGTGCAGATTCTACGTTCAGAAATCGATATCTTTGCTGATATCAACCAGGCGCTGGATAACCCCGATGGACTGCTTGCCATCGGTGGGGATTTATCACTAGGACGGCTTCTTACAGCCTATCGAAATGGCATATTTCCCTGGTATGAGCAGGGCCAACCTATTATGTGGTGGTCCCCCTCTACCCGCGCGGTCATTTATCCGGGAGACTACCGACCCAAGCGCAGTTTATCCAAAGTTCTGCGCCAAAATCGATTTGAACTAGCCTGGAACACGGATTTTCTCACTGTGGTCGAGCATTGTCAGGCACCCAGGCCCAAGCAGGAAGGGACCTGGATCACCGAAGAAATGAAAGCGGCCTATCTTGGACTTCACCATGAGGGTCATGCTCATTCCCTGGCGTGTTATAAACAGGGTCAGCTCGTTGGCGGGCTCTAGGGCGTGTCCGTCGGAGGTGCTTTCTGCGGTGAGTCGATGTTTTCTTTGGTTAGTGAAGCTTCAAAAGTCGCGTTCGCTTTTTTGATTCGGTGTGCTAACGAAGTGGGTGCGACCCTGGTTGACTGCCAAATACCCAATAGCCATTTACAGTCGTTAGGCAGTAGCAGTATCCCTCGTCACATTTTCAAGCAAAACCTGGACCAAGCAGTTAAACAGGACATAGCCTGGTCAAGCCTGACAGGGAAACTGGCTAGCTGGCAACAAAGCGCTCACCCGGAAACTCAATGACGCATAAACTCAACGACTTACGTTTTTTTACCACCCCCGCTCACCCCTGCAGCTATCTGCAGGGCGAGTCAGCTGAAACGCTTTTCCTTGACCCTCAATTCCAAGCTGATACCCATCTGTATTCACAATTATCCCAAGCCGGTTTCAGACGGTCTGGTCGCTATATCTACAAACCGTTCTGCCATACCTGTAATGCTTGTGTACCCGTTCGTATCCCCGTAAATACCTTCAAGATGAGACGCAGTCAAAACAGAGTCTGGAAGCGCAATCAGGATCTCGCGATGAGCGTTCATGCGCCTTATCAGTCTGACGAAATCTGGGACCTGTACGAACGATACATTAATATCAGGCATCAAGATGGCGATATGTACCCAGCGGATCAAGCCCAATTCGAAAGTTTTCTGGTGGACGGCCGGCCGGAAGCGCATTTTGTTGAATTTCGACTTGAAGGCACGTTGATCGCGATTATGGTTGCCGATCAACTCAGCGATGCCTTGTCTGCTATTTACACTTTTTTCGATCCTGACCGGGAAAACAGATCCTTGGGTGTTTTCGCTATTCTGGCACTCATACAATTAGCCCGTCGAAGAGACCTCAAACAAGTCTATCTGGGTTATTGGATTGAAGACTGCAAAAAGATGAGTTACAAAACAGACTATAAACCCATAGAAGCTTTGATTGAAAATCAGTGGCAGAGGCTCAACAAGTCAAAACCATGATTTTGCTATGACTGGATATTTAGTGCACAATGCGCAACTTCTCTCGAAAAGGCATGCAACAGAGGCTCAATGGCTAAAGAAGAACAAATTCAATTATCCGGCACGGTCATCGATACGTTGCCAAACACAATGTTCCGCGTGGAACTGGAAAACGGGCATGCCATTATTGCCCATATTTCCGGAAAGATGCGGAAGAATTACATTAAAATACTGACCGGCGACAAAGTGAAGGTTGAACTTACGCCATACGATCTAAGTAAAGGTCGTATCACCTTCAGAGAATAGCGTCGCGTAAACCACTCAGACGAATTTATCGCTAACCATCCCATAAAATAATAGGGAAGATGGGGTGCCTCGGAGCACTAGGCGCTGACGGCTTCCTCAATAATCAATACCAGGTCATCGTCTTCCACTTCAACATTAACGACGCCCCCTTTTGCCAAACGACCAAACAAAATGTCCTCAGCCAAGGGCTTTTTAATTTTGTTCTGAAGTAAACGTAACATGGGCCTGGCTCCCATCAACTCATCATAACCATGCTCTGCCAGCCAGTTTCTGGCTGCCTCACTGACTTCAAGCTGAACCTTTTTCTCATCCAATTGCACCTGAATACCCACCAGGAATTTATCTACCACGGTCTTAACAACGCCCCGACCAAGCGCTTCGAATTGAATAATGCCGTCTAATCGATTTCGGAACTCCGGCGTAAACATTTTCTTGAGAATTTCCATTCCGTCAGTGGAGTGGTCCTGATGTTG
>CAZGCW010000246.1:0-5900 GCA_964524295.1 uncultured Pseudomonadales bacterium | reverse complement strand
AAGCTACAAGTGTGGAAGGTCTGGGTTCTGGATTCGGAAATGATTACCTGGCTCATGATAATGACCGCATTACCGCCATGGATATGGACAATGGTCGAGTGCAATGGGATCTCGAAGCGCTATTGAATAGAGATGTGACGGTGCCCGTGGCTGCAGGCAGTTACGTTGCCGTTGGTGATTTTGAGGGCTATTTACATATTGTTGCCCAGTCAGATGGGCGTTTCGTTGCTCGTCGCAGAGTCGATAATGCGGGTATTTTTACTCCTGTGGTTAGTGACGGCAGTCGGCTTTATGTCATGGGCAACAGCGGTAAGCTTTTTGCGTTTGAGATAAGGTAACTCACCCATGTTACCGGTGATTGCGTTAGTGGGTAGACCCAACGTGGGTAAGTCCACTCTGTTTAACAGGCTCACTAAAACCCGAGATGCGTTGGTGGCTAGTTTTCCTGGTTTAACCCGGGATCGTCAGTATGGCCGGGGTGCACTGGGTGATTTTGATTACTTAGTGGTTGATACGGGCGGTTTATCGGGTGATGAAAGTGGCATCGATAAGCCAATGGCAGAGCAGTCACACCAGGCCGTAGCAGAAGCGGACCTGGTTCTTTTTTTAGTCGATGCGAAAGATGGACGCTTGGCTGTTGATGAAGATATCGCTGGGTTGTTGCGGGCACAGGAAAAGCCCGTACTGTTGGTTGCTAATAAAATAGATGGTCAAAACCCCGATTATATTGCTGGCGAATTTGCCTCGCTTGGATTAGGTGAGCCACTGCGGGTCTCAGCTACAAATGGGCATGGTATCGGTCAGTTGGTTAATACTTATATCGCTGCTGAGTTGGACCAACTCGACAAGTCAACAGAGTCAGAAATGGATACCCATGGAATTAAGCTTGCGGTCGTTGGCCGTCCTAATGTAGGTAAATCGACCTTGGTGAACCGGATGCTCGGGGAAGACCGGGTCGTGGTATTTGATGAAGCGGGAACGACCAGGGACAGCATCTATATTCCCTATGAGAGAGACGGCCAGGCCTATACCATTATTGATACCGCCGGTGTACGTCGTCGCGGGAAAATCGCTGAAGCGGTAGAAAAATTTTCGGTCATCAAGACGCTTGAAGCAGTCAATGATGCCAATGTTGTGATTTTGATGGTCGATGCCAGAGAAGCAATCGTTGACCAGGACCTGCATTTACTTGGTCACGTCATCGAAGCTGGTAGAGCCTTGGTGATCGCGGTTAATAAATGGGATGGTACTGACCTGGAACAGAAACAATATATCAGGCAGGAATTGGAACGGCGGCTGACTTTTCTGGATTTTGCCAGTATCCATTTCATTTCCGCTTTGCATGGTTCTGGTGTAGGTAATTTATATCATTCGGTGCTTCAGTCCTATGCATCGGCAACCCGGCCGATATCGACTGCGAAGTTAAATACCATATTGACTGAGGCTCTACTGGCTCACCAACCCCCCTTGGTGAAAGGAAGGCGGATAAAGTTACGTTATGCGCATGCTGGTGGCAGCAACCCGCCTATTATTGTGATTCACGGTAATCAGACAGATTCAATCCCCGAATCTTATAAGCGGTTTTTGCGCAATCATTTTCACAAGGCCTTAAATCTAAAAGGGACACCGCTACGAATCGAATTCAAGACCGGTGATAATCCTTTCAAGGACCGCAAGAATAAGCTAACCCAGAGGCAAGTGTCTCGTAAACGCAGATTGATGGCGCATGTTAAGAAGAACGACAAAAAACGTCGTCAGTCTTGACCTGAAGTCAGTAGCAGCGCCGGGTCCACACGATTATTGTTCAGGCTGACACTCCAGTGCAGATGCGGCCCAGTTACTCTGCCAGTCTGCCCAACCGCCCCTAAGACATCATCTCTGCTTACCCGGTCGCCTATTTTTACGTCAATGCGGCTTAAGTGACAATACAGGGTTATGAGCCCCTGGCCATGGTCCAGTAGGATTGTATTGCCATTGAAAAAGTAATTTCCGGTTGCAGCCACTCTGGCAGGAGCGGGTGCTTTGACCGGCGTTCCCTCTGCTGCCGCGATGTCCATACCGCTGTGCGGGTTTTTAGGCAGGCCATTGAGGATACGTCGCTTGCCGAAGCTGCTCGAAGTCCGTCCTGTCACGGGTAGTTTAAAAGTGGGATCAACCGTGGCCTGAGAAAAGCTGGTAAAGACACGATTCATCTCAGCCCGTTCTGCTTTAATCCTTGGGTAGTCGCGGCTGGGTGGGGTCACCTTGCTCTGGTCGGGAATGGTCAGGCTTTCGGTTAGATAGCTTTTGTGGGCTATAGTGAATTTGACCTGGCCGCTGTTGGTCTCCAGGGTTGCCGTACCGGGTTTTCTATTGAGGGCAATACCGACGACGGCATAGTGCTTACCGTGCTTTGAAGTGATTAAAACAGGGCTACCTTCAAATTGGGCTGAACTGTGCGCAGGAATCTCGAGGACCGCTATACCACCCGGTACGGGATTATGACTGGGCAATGCCTTCGTATGGCTAATACACAGCATCATACCTAAACAGAAAAGTCGTCTCATTTTTCACTCGTCTCTGAGTCAGTCACTTCAGCCGTTATTTCACTGTCGGAAAATCGGGCTGTGATTGTCTGGCCGGGTTGAGTTTGGGCTGCTTCAGTGATGATTGACCCCGTGGCACTGCGGATGATGGCATAACCCCGTTCCAGAGTGGATAGTGGGCTGAGTGCGTTGAGTTTACCTGAAGCCAGAGACAATGTGCTCCTGTGGTCTGCAAGTTTAGTCGTCATGGCCTGCACCAGTTCGCTGTTTAGTTGCTTTTGTTGACTCTGCATCGCGCTGATCCTCTGTAGAGGCGACGGCAGGCTTTGTTCTAAATGGGAGGCACGATGTCGGAACTGATCTAGCAATTGGCTCATGGCACGGGTCAGATGCTTTTCCATTATTTTCAGGTCAGGACCCTGTAGGGCTCTTTTAATATGGATTTCCAGCGACCTCTGTAATTGGAATAACTTACCATTAAGTTCACTGAGTATCTGAATCGGGTTACGTAGGCGTTTTTTAAGTGCATCGACTGATAGTTTTCGAAATTCGATTTCGTTCTGCAGACTGGTCATGAGCTGGCTTTCCACCCGGTCGAAGGTCAAAGCCCACTCATGCTGGTCTGGCGCAATGAGTTCAGCCGCAGCGGATGGTGTTGGTGCCCTGAGATCGGCCACAAAATCAGCTATGCTGATGTCCGATTCGTGGCCAACCGCGCTGATAACCGGAATCTTGCTTGCGTTGATAGCCCTGGCGACGGGTTCCGTGTTGAAGGTCCATAAATCTTCCAGTGATCCACCACCGCGGGTAATCAGAATCAGGTCAAAAGGGATCGTTGTAAATTGATTTGCCTGTTCGATGGCGGAAACGACCTGGCCAATGGAATCTTCGCCCTGAACCTGGGTTGGAATAACAGTACATGCCAGGGAAGGGAATCTGCGATTAATGACACTCAATACATCACGAATTGCAGCGCCCGTTGGTGACGTAACGATGGCCAGGTGGTTTGCTAATGTTGGGATCGGTTTTTTTAACTCGTTTGCGAACAGACCTTCCTGCTGCAGACGCATGCGGAGTTCATCAAAGGCCCGTCTCAGCGCACCTTCACCGGCCTCTTCCATTTGTTCAGCTATGAACTGATATTCTCCTCTGGCCTCATAGAGGCTTATTTTGCCTCTGACGAGAACCTGAAGGCCATTTCGAGGCGCAAAACGGACGCGTTGATTACGATTGCGAAACATGGCTGATCGTAGTTGCGCCTTGCTGTCTTTGAGGGTGAAATACCAGTGTCCTGACGCGGGTTTGGCGAAGTTGGAAATCTCTCCTTCCACAAAAACCAGGGGCAATTCCTGCTCGAGTATACCCTTGGCGAGACGATTAAGTTCGCTGACCGAAAAGACTTCTATATTGGCCCCCTGATGACTATTTTTTGAACTCATAGATTTGTTTACTGTGGTTCGTATGAAGTAAGGATAATACACTGTCGCACGGTGTTATAGCGCCTCAGAAAAACAAAGCCTGTTTGAAGTAGGGGGAGGATGAGTCAGCAATTCCATTCCCTAGCTTGTTCTGTTATGAGGTCTTTATTGGTCGCTTCTGGACTCGTTGTTAGATTAGCGCGACACGCTAAAAATCGCTGGGTTAATCCCTGCTCGCCTGGAATTAGAAATAATAGCTGTTGCTGTACCCGACAGGGACTTTATAATTCGGTTTTGCTTTTAGGCGGCCCGATGAGTTCATCTGATCACTCTGATATACACCAAGAAAAAATACTCATTCTTGATTTCGGTTCTCAATATACCCAGCTGATCGCCAGACGGGTACGCGAACTTGGCGTGTTCTGCGAGATCAAACCCTATGATATCAGCGGGGATCAAGTCCGCTTATTTGAGCCGATGGGAATTATCCTGTCGGGTGGGCCAGAATCCGTCACGGCGGCACAGAACCGAAAAGCCCCTGACGCCGTTTTTTCAGGCGGTGTGCCGGTTCTGGGTATTTGCTATGGCATGCAGACGATGGCGCAGCAACTGGGTGGCCGGGTTGAAACTTCAGACAAACAAGAATTTGGTTATGCACAGGTCGGTCTAACCGCGAAATCTGTTTTGTTTGATGGTCTTGGCGATACTGGCAAAGAGGGTGTGCCAGGGAGGCGCCTCGATGTCTGGATGAGTCATGGTGACAAGGTGGTTGAGGTGCCCGAAGGGTTTACAGGGCTGGCCTCGACGTCTAGCTGCGAGTTTGCCGCTATGAGCGATGAATCTCGGCAGTTCTATGGTTTACAGTTTCACCCAGAAGTTCAACATACCCCGGCAGGATCAGAGATACTGGAACGATTTCTATTGGGTTGCTGTGGCTGTAGCGGGCTCTGGACGCCCGCTAATATCGTCGAAGATATTATCGATAGGGTACGTAGCCAGGTTGGATCAGACCAGGTTATTTTAGGCTAGTCAGGCGGGGTCGATTCTTCTGTTGTTGCTGCACTTTTATCGCGAGCCATCGGTGATCAGTTGACCTGCGTATTCGTAGACAATGGCCTACTCAGGTTCGAGGAAGGTAACCAGGTGATGGCGATGATGGAGCTGGCAACCAGCAATTCGTTACCCATTAATGTGATTCGGATTGATGCAGAAGACCTGTTTCTGGAAAAACTAGCCGGTATTGAGGATCCGGAAGACAAACGTAAGATCATAGGCAATACCTTTATTGAAGTGTTTGATGCGGAAGCCGCTAAAATCGACGATGCACACTTCCTCGCCCAAGGTACTATCTATCCGGATGTAATTGAGTCGGCCGGGACAAAGGACGGCAACGCTCACGTCATTAAGTCCCACCATAATGTGGGTGGTTTACCTGAAGAAATGTCACTGGCGCTTGTGGAGCCGCTACGTGAATTATTTAAGGATGAGGTTCGTAAAATTGGTTTGGCGTTAGGCTTATCAAAGGAAATGGTTTTCCGGCATCCGTTTCCTGGTCCTGGTTTGGGGGTTCGGATTTTAGGTGCAGTAAACCGTGAATATGCTGAATTGTTACGGAGAGCTGATGCGATTTATATTGAGGAACTCCGCAGGGCCGATCTTTACGACAAGGTGAGTCAGGCCTTTGCTGTGTTTTTACCGGTCAAATCAGTCGGCGTGGTGGGAGACGCAAGGCGTTATGAATACGTGATCGCGCTTCGGGCGGTTGAGACGATAGATTTTATGACCGCCCGATCCGCACGTTTACCTTATGAGTTTCTGGAGACAGTCTCGAGTCGGATTATCAATGAGATTAGTGGTATTTCCCGGGTTACTTATGACATTTCCAGCAAACCACCGGCAACGATTGAGTGGGAATAAAGGTAATAAAAACAATAACTTATGTAAATATTGAGTGGGA